>NZ_JBGCCR010000031.1:0-95764 GCF_041262485.1 Streptacidiphilus sp. BW17
GGCCTCGATCGCCTCCGCCAACCGCCGCCCGTCCCGAGCCGCCTCACACACCGTGTCCGCAATCAACGCCGTCGCCTCCGGCACATTCAGCCGCAGGCCGCGTGCTTGGCGGGAGCGGGCGAGTTGGGCTGCCGTGAAGAGCAGCAGCCGGTCCTTCTCCGTGGGGGTGAGTCGCATGTGCGGATGCCTCGCTAAAGGGGAAGCCGAAGGGGAATCGGGATCAGGACTGGGCCGGGGTGCCGGGCTGGTCGTGGGTCGAGCAGTCGATGCCGCCGCCGCCCGAGGCGATGTTGTCGATGTTCAGCGCGACGACGTCACGGTTCGGGAAGTGGTCGCGCATGATCTGCTGCGCGTTCGCGTCGGCGTCCGTGTCGCCGAACTTGGGCATGAAGACGGCCCCGTTGGCGACGAAGAAGTTGATGTAGGAGGAGACGAAAGCGTCGCCGAACTGGGCCGTGATGACCGCACCGTTGACGAGGTGGAGGTTCAGATCGACCGGGACGCGGGCCAGGACATCCACGTACGGGCGTGCGGGACGTCGTCGGCCTGCACCCTCCCCCGCTGCTCCGCCGGCATCCGTGCGGCGGGCCGCTGTGCCCCGCCGAAGAGGCGGCCGAACAGGGAGCGCGGTTCGTTCATGCCTTCACAGTGGCATCGACTGAAAATTCAGTCAAGCTCTGTCGGTCCGAGTCGGCGACGGCCTCCGGGACGCCGACCTCCGGGGCGCTGCCTCCCAGGGAAAGGGCCTCCGACCCAATGGCGTCCAGCTCGACGGCTATCGCCTCCGCGAGCAGGCGGCGGGCGTGCTCGATGGGGAGCGAGCCGCTGAGCCAGCGCATGCTCAGGCCCTCCAGCAGCGAGGTGAGCCGCTCGGCGGCTGCGGCATGGGCCGGGGCGGTGCCCTGCGGGCGGACCCGGCCGATCAGCTCGGCGGTCTCGTGGATCCAGGTCAGGGTGGCCTTGGCGAGCGCCTCGCGCAGGTCCGGTTCGAAGATCGCGCTGGCACGCAACTCGCCCCAGGCCGTGCTGTTCTCGCGCACCTCCGCGGTGTCCTGGAGCTCCAGCAGCAGGGCCTGCTCCAGGTCGGCGCGGGGATCGAGCTCCTCCGCGCCGCGCTCGGCGGTATAGCGGTCGGCGCGGTCGTTGATGTACTCCAGCGTCCGGCGCAGGATCCCGGCGCGGTCGACGAAGTGGTAGTAGATCAAGGACGTCGAGACGCCCGCCTCGGCGGCCAGCTCGCCCACGCGCAGTCCGCGCACTCCGCGGCGGGCGATCACTCGGGTCGCGGCTCTCAGGATCTCGGTTCGACGGTCTGACACAGACGGAGAGACTACGCCACCGCACGAGAAAGCTGACCAGTTCTTCAGTACCTTGCACCGACCGACCCCCTCCAGGCGTGATCCACGGCCCCGAGCGCGTCGTCGCATTCGGATCTCTGCGCCTTCGTGCAGCGTAATGCCCGAATTTCCACTGTTTGTTGGGGTCGAATTTGCTCGGCGACGCTGTATTGACTGAAGTTTCAGTTCGATGGATGATTCGGGGCACCCAACCCGCCTCCCGCACCCTGAGGAGATCCCCGTGTCCTTCCGTATGCCGGCCGAGTGGGCCGAGCACGAGCGCTGTCTGATGGCCTGGCCCACCCGCCTGGACCTGTGGGGCGCGGTGCTGGACGACGTCCGGTGCGAGTACGCCGCGGTGGCCCGCGCGATAGCCGAGTTCGAGCCCGTCACCATGGTCGCCCTGCCCGGCCAGGGCAAGCACGCCGCCGAGCTGTGCGGCGACGGTGTCGAGGTGATCGAGATGCCCATCGACGACTCCTGGTTCCGCGACTCCGGCCCAATCTTCGTCCTCGACGGGAAGGGCGGACGCGCGGGCGTCGACTTCCGCTTCAACGCGTGGGGCGGCAAGCACCACCCGTGCGACGCCGACGACCGCGTCTCCGCCCTGTTGCTGGAGCACTTCGAGGTCCCGCGCCTCCCCTCCGGGATGATCCTCGAAGGCGGCGCGATCACGGTGGACGGCGAGGGCACGCTGATCACCACCGAGCAGTGCCTGCTCCACCCCAACCGCAACCCCGGCCTGAGCCGCGAGCAGATCGAGGACGAGCTCAAAGCGATGCTCGGCGTCACCACGATCATCTGGCTCCCCTACGGCGGCCTGGAGGACACCGAGACCGACGGCCACGTGGACGGCGTCTGCGCCTTCGTCGCGCCCGGCAAGGTCGTGGTCCAGCTGCCCAGCGACCCGGAGCACCCCGACCACGAGCGGATGCGCGCCAACCGCGCGGTGCTGGAGCGCGTCGTGGACGCCAAGGGCCGCCGGCTGGAGATCGTCGACCTGCCGCAGAGCGTCTTCGTCGAGGTCGACGGCCGCCGGACCGAGGTCGGCTACCTGAACTTCTACCTCGCCAACGGCGGCGTCGTGGTCCCCGTCGGCGGCGTTCCCGAGGAGGACAAGGGCGCGCTGGCCGTCCTCGCCTCCGCCTTCCCCGACCGCAAGGTGGTCGGCGTCCCCACCTCCGGCGTCGCCTGGGGCGGCGGCGGCATCCACTGCATCACCCAACAGGTTCCCCGCGCCTGACCGTGTGTCAGGTCATACCTCAAGTCGTCCCTCAAGCCGTCCCTCAGGTCGTCCCTCTCACGCTGGCACGCTCCGTCACCCATGGCCGCTGACCTCCCCCCGCCGCCTTCCCCGGTGGGCCGGAAGATGGAAGAGAGCTCCGATGCCCCAACCCCAGCCCCCGTCCGGCAGATCGGACCGCCCCACAACCGGGCGCCGCACCGGGCGCCGCAGCAGGCGCCGCGCCGCAGCCGTCGTGGCGGGCGCCGCCGCGCTCGGACTGGTCGCCGCCTGCTCCGGCCCGCCCAGCACCGGAACGGGCCTGCCTGCGAGCGCCTTCGCGCTGTCGGCCCGGACGCCGCTCCCCAAGGGCGACCTCGCCTCGTTCACCTGGGCCTCGTACGCGGAGCCGCTGACCCTGGATTACGCGATGGCCTTCGACTACCCGTCGAACACCATCCTGTCCAACGTCTGCGAGAGCCTGATGAAGTGGACGCCGCAGCTCAAGGAGGTCCCGGGCCTGGCGCAGCAGGCGCTGCACCCGAACCCGACCACCTGGGTCTACGACCTGCGCCCGAACGTGCACTTCCACGACGGCAGCGTGATGACGGCCGACGACGTCGTCTACAGCCTGGACCGGCAGACGGACCCGAAGGTCGGCGCGGCCTGGGCGGGCGTCTTCCAGAACGTCGCCTCGATCACCAGCACCGGGCCGCTCCAGGTGACGGTGAAACTGAGGACGCCGGACGCCCTCTTTCCGCAGTACATGGCCACGGCCGCCGGCGTGGTGGCCAGCGAGAAGGGCATCAAGGCGGCCGGGGCGAACTGGGGCACCGGCAGCCTCGACTGCACCGGGCCGTTCAAGCTCGGGGCCTGGAACAAGGGCCAGTCCATCGAGTTGGACCGGTTCGCCGACTACTGGGGAACCCCGGCCAAGTCCGCCAAGGTGACGTTCGAGTTCCTGACCGACCCCTCGGCCCGGACCAACGCCATGCTCACCGGCGCGGTCGACGGCGGCTACCTGATCCCGACCGAGAGCTACCAACGGCTGCGCGACAGCGGGGTGGGCACCCTCTACTTCGGCGAGAGCCTGAGCACCGTCAACGTCAACGTCACCAACATGAAGGGCGTGCTCGGTGATGCCCGGGTGCGGCAGGCGCTGTCGCTGGCGCTGGACCGGTCGGGCTTCGTCAAGCAAGGGCTGGCGGGCAACGGCCAGGCCACCGACGCGCTGACGGACAAGGCCTCCTGGGCGGGGGCCGACCCGGCGACGCTGCGGGCCGCCTTCGACTCGCTGCCCTCGACGACGCCCGACCTGGCCAAGGCCAAGGAGCTGGTCAAGGAGGCCGGGGCGACGGGCAAGACGGTGACGATCGCCACCAGCGCGATCGGTCAGGACGTCTCGCTGCTGGCGACCGCCGTGCAGGCGGCCGGGACCGAGATCGGGCTGAACGTCCAGGTGAGGACGATCGCCCCGGACGCCTTCTCGGCACTGTTCACCGACCCCAAGGCGCGCCAGGGCATCGACATGTTCCCCGAGACGTACTACCTGTCCATCACCGACCCGATGGACCTGCTCTCCAACTTCGAGACGGGCAACTACCAGAACTACGCGGGCTACAGCAGTCCCGCCTACGACAAGCTGGTCCGGCAGGCCACGGGCACCGACAAGACCGCCCAGCGCCTGGCGGTCGAGGCGAAGTTGCAGCAACTGGCGGTGCAGCAGAACCTGTGGATCCCGGTGGCGAACTGGCCCACCGCGGTCTTCCTGAACAAGCGGATCACGGGCGCGCCCACCACCATCTCCTACCTGTACTACCCGTGGGCCGCCGACATCGGGGCTGCGGGATGACGTTCACCCGCTTCGCCCTGCGACGCCTGGCGGAGATGGCCGCGACCCTGCTCGCCGCCTCGTTCCTGATCTTCGGAGCCATGTACCTGGCCCCGGGGAACCCGGCGAGCTTCCTGCTCTCCGGACGCTCCGCCTCCCCCGCGGCGTACCAGGCGATCAACGATCAGTACCACCTCAACGACCCGTTCTGGCAGCAGTATCTGCGCTGGCTCGGCCAGGTGCTGCACGGCGACTTCGGCCGCTCCATCGAGTACCGGACGCCGGTCTCGACGCTGATCGGCGCCCGCTTGCCCAGCACGCTGCTGCTGGTGGGCCTGGCGCTGGTGCTGGTCGTGGCCGTCGGCCTGGCGCTCGGCTGGATCGGCGCGGTGCGCGGCGGCGCGACCGACGGAGCGATCCTGGTCGGCACCACCTTCGCCGTCGGCACGCCCTCGTTCGTGGCGGCCGTGCTGCTGCAGGGGCTCTTCTCGGTCGAGCTGGGCTGGTTCCCGAGTGGCGGCAGTGGTAGCGGGTTCGGCTCGATGCTCTGGCATCTCACGCTTCCCGCACTGGCGTTGGCGCTCTACCTGATCGGCATGCTGGCCCGGGTCACCCGCAGCGCGATGCTGGAGGCGATGGGCCACGAGCACGTCACCGTGGCCCGCAGCCGGGGCGTGACCGAGCGTCAGGTGATTCACCGTCATGTCTTCCGCAACACCCTCGGCACCGTGCTGACCATGGGCGGCCTGATCGTCTCCACCCTGCTCATCTGCACCGTCCTGGTGGAGACGGCCTTCAGCGTCGACGGCATCGGGCAGTTGCTCGACCTGTCGACGACCACGAAGGACTTCCCCGTCGTCCAGGCCATCTCGCTGATCATCGTCGGGATCTTCATGCTCGTGAACTTCGTCGTCGACCTGCTGCTCCCACTGGTCGACCCCCGGGTCGCCCTCGGCGCGAGAGGAGCGACCGGATGACCACCGCACTCGTCCGCCGACCGGGGCTGGCCCGGCTCCGGCTGTCCCGGAACAGGACGGGCCGCCCCTGGCTCTACCTGCTCTGCCTGGGCTTCCTCGCCGTCGTCGTGCTGCTGGCACTGCTCGCGCCGTGGCTCTCCCCGCACGACCCCAATGCCGTGGACCTCGGCAACGCGCTGGCCGGACCGTCCGCCAGCCATCCGCTCGGCGTCGACGGCTCCGGACGCGACACCGCGTCGCGGCTGATCACCGGCGCCCGCACCTCGCTGCTCGGACCGCTGGGCGTGGTCGTCTTCTCCACCGTCGTGGGCGTCGTCGTCGGCGTCACGGCGGGATGGCGCGGCGGCTGGCTGGACTCGCTGCTCTCGCGCACGACCGAACTCGTCTTCGCCTTCCCGGGGTTGCTGCTGGCGATCCTGATCGTCTCGATCTACGGGGAGGGGCTGATCGCGCCGGTCGTCGCGCTGGGCGTGGCCTACCTGCCCTATGTCAGCCGTCTCACCCGCTCGTTGGTGCTGGCCGAGCGTAAACGGCCGTACGTGGAGGCGTATCGGGTGCAGGGGCACTCCGGGCTGCAGATCTGCCTGCGCCATGTGCTGCCCAACATCGCACCGGTGGTGCTGGCGCAGTCCACCATCAACTTCGGCTACGCCCTGATCGACCTGGCCGGCCTCTCCTTCCTCGGTCTCGGCGTGCCCGCGCTGACGCCCGACTGGGGGCGGATGGTCTTCGACGGCGAGAGCGCCATCCAGTCCGGCTACCCGCTCTCGGCGATCCTGCCGTGCGCCGCGATCGTGCTGACCGTCGTCGCCTTCAACGTCGTCGGCGAACGCTGGGCCGACCAGGTCGCCCGGAGGGACCGATGACCACCACACCAGCGAAAACACCTGAGTTCACGTTGGACGTCCGTGGGCTGCGGCTGCAACTCCCCGGTGCCGCACGCCCGGTGCTGGCCGGGGTCGATCTCACCGTCGGCGCGCGGGAGACCGTGGCGCTGGTCGGCGAGTCGGGCTCCGGCAAGAGTCTCACCTCGCGCAGTGTGCTGCGGCTGCTGCCTCCGGGCGCGACGACCGAGGGCACCGTGGCCGTCCAGGGCGAGGACGTGCTGACGATGGACGCGAAGCAGTTGCGGCGGCTGCGCACCCACACGGCGGCCATGATCTTCCAGGACCCTCGGGCCGCCATCAACCCGCTGCGTCGCGTCGGCGACTTCCTCACCGAGAGCCTGCGCCTGAACGCCGGGACCCCGGACGCGGACGCGACCGAGCGCGCCGTGCGGATGCTCGAAGCGGTCGGTCTGACCGACCGGGTGCTGCGGCAGTACCCGGGGCAGCTGTCCGGCGGGATGCTGCAACGCGTCATGATCGCCGCCGCGTTGATGGGCGACCCGGCACTGATCCTGGCGGACGAGCCCACCACCGCGCTGGACGTGACCACCCAGGCCGAGGTCGTCGGCCTCCTGGACGACCTGCGCGAACGGTTCGGCACCGGTCTGCTTTTCGTCACCCACGACCTGGGCCTGGCCGCCGCCATCAGCGACCGCGTCTACGTGATGTACGCGGGCCGGATCGCCGAGACCGGTCCGGCCGAGGCGCTGTTCGAACAGCCCCGCCACCCCTACACGGCCGCGCTGCTGCGCTCGACCCCCCGTCTCGACGCTCCGGCCGGGCGGCTGGCCGCGATCCAGGGCCAACCGCCCAGCCTGCGCGAGGAGCTGACGGGCTGTCTGTTCGCCGCGCGCTGCCCCTTCGCCACCCAGGTGTGCACCGAGGACCTGCCGCCCCACCTGCCGGTGCCGGACGAACCGTCCCGGCTCGTCGCCTGCCACCACAGCGACCGGCTCGCCGACCAGCTCGCAGAAAGCGCCCTCCATGACTGACACCACTGCGGCCGGCGCCCTGCCCGCCGACAGCGCCGACAGCGCCGGCGGCGACCCGGTGCTCGACATCACCGGCCTGCACCGGAGCTTCGGCAGCGTCCAGGCGGTCCACGACGTCTCCTTCCACCTGGCTCGGGGCGGATCGCTGGGGATCGTCGGGGAGTCCGGTTCCGGCAAGACGACGACCGCGCGGATCATCGTCGGACTCGAACGCGCCGACGCGGGCCGCGTCCTGGTCTGGGGCCAGGACCGGTCCGGCCCGGCGGGACACGGCCGCTCGACGCGACTGGAACGCGCCCGTGAGGTGCAGATGGTCTTCCAGGACCCGTTCCTCTCCCTCGATCCGCGAGTGCCCGTCGGCGGCGTGCTGCGCGAGACGCTGCGGCTGCACTTCCCCGAGAGGAGGGCCGACCACGACCGCCGGGTGGGCGAGCTGCTCGACCAGGTCGGCCTCGGCGCGCGGGAAGCCGCAGCCCTCCCCCGGCAGCTCTCCGGCGGCCAGCGCCAACGCGTGGCCATCGCCCGCGCGTTGGCGGTCGAACCGGCCGTCCTGGCGCTGGACGAGGCGGTGGCGGCGCTGGACGTCTCGGTGCAGGCGCAGATCCTCAACCTGCTGGGTGACATCCGCCGGGACACCGGGATCGGCTACCTCTTCATCACCCACGACCTCGGGGTGGTCCGCTGCGTCACCGACGAGGTCGTGGTGATGCGACACGGCCGGATCGTCGAGGCGGGCCGCACCGCCGACGTCCTCGCCGACCCGCAGCACGCCTACACCCGGCTGCTGCTGGACTCCGTCCCGCGCCCGGGCTGGAACCCCAAGCTCATCGCCGCCGCGCGCCGAGCGCTGTGACCGCTGTCCGTGCGGAGATAATGGTGCAAAGCGCCTGAACACCTGAATACCCGTCACCACCGATCGGGACGCCATGCTCCAGCCGGGCCTGAACCGTCGCACCCTGCTCCGCACCGGAGCGGGACGCGCCGCTGCCGCCGCTCTGACCGGCTGCTCCTCCTCGGCCTCGGCTGCGTCCTCCGACGCCTCGGCCCCCTCGGACCCGGCGGCGGACGCCGCGTCGAGCGAAGCGTCGCCCGAGGCGTCCGCGTCGTGAAGGCGGTCGGCGGTCGGCCCTCCCGCTGGCGAGTGCTGCGTCCGTTCCGGAATCCGCTGGTCCTGGCGTTGGTCGTGGCGCTGCTCTGCGGCGCGGGCGTGGGCCTGTACCTCAACGAGCGCAGCAGCCGTCAGCAGGTCACCGTCGTCGGCAACCCGTCCGCCCCCGACTGGGTCGAACTCGACATCACCAGCCAGGGCGTGGACACCTCGGCCCTGGAGCTCTCGCTGTCGGTCACCGCGATCCCGCACGGCAGCCTCGCGGCGGAGCCGGACTCGCTCGTCTTCACCAAGAACGTCGAGATCACCACCGTCTCGCTGACCACCACCACCTTCCACACCATCTCCGGCGAGCCCGCCCCGCTCCAGGTGGTCAGCGCCGGACTCTACGACGGCACGTCGACGGACTACCCGTTCGACCACTACGACCTGTCGGCAGGTTGGATCGCCACCGTGGACGGCCGGCCCGTGCCACTGGCCATCACGTTCAGCGACTCCGACCCGTTCTTCGTCGTGCGCCCCACCAAGAGCGCCTCGGCGGGCCAGGTGGCCCGGCTGGACGCCCGGGTCGGCCGCTCGCGCGGGACGTTCATCCTCGCGTGGTTCATGATGCTCGCCATGTGGGCGCTCGCACTTGCGGTGCTCGGCGGCGCCGAGGTCCTCGTCCGCAGGCGACAGGGGATGGTCTGGCCCGCGCTCGGCTGGATGGCCGCGACCCTGTTCGCCCTGGTCGGACTGCGCAACGCGGCACCGGGCAGCCCGCCCATCGGCTCGCTGATGGACTACGTCGCCTTCTTCTGGGCCGAGGCGATCATCGCCGCCAGCCTCGCCGTCACCGTGGCGCTGGGCGTACGCGCCGAACGCCGCGCCCACGCTGCGGAGAAGGCGGCGCGGGCGTCGGATACGGCACCGCCGCCCACTGCTTGACGGTCCGTCAGGTGGCCGAAGCCAGCCGGTCCGCGCCGGCGGCCAGGCCGTGGACCAGCGCCCGCACCACCGCCTGCGCGTCCACCTCCGACCCGAGGGACTGGATGGCGGCGAGTCCGTCCGCCGCTGCGGCCAGCGCCTCACCGAGCGTCAACGCGTCCACCACGCCTGCTTTCCCACCACGCTCGGCGCGTTCGAGCGCCAGCACCCGGAATAGGTCCACGAAGCATTCGCGCCAACGCCCGTACTCCGCCTCGACGGCGACCCGCACCCGGTCGTCGGTCAGCGAGAACCAGTGCAGCGCCGAGTGCATCCGCGCCAGGTCCGCCGCCTCCGGCTGTGCGAGCAGTGCGCTCACGCGCTCGGCACGCGCGGCGAAGGTGCCGGGCTCGGCGACCGCCTGCTCCATCGGCGTGATCCACTCCGGGCGGATGTCCGCGACGACGGCGACGATCAGGTCGCTGCGGTCCTTGAAGTGGTAGTGGCACATCCCGTGCGTCACCCCGGCGAGCGCCGAGACGTTGCGGGTGGTGAACGGGACGTCGTCCGTCCCGGCGAGCAGGCTCCGCGCGGCGGCGATCAGCCGGGCCCGGGTCTGCTCGCCCTTCGCCGACACCCGCGGCTTGCGGGCGGCGCGGACCTCCGCGCCTGCGCTCCTGGCCCCCTGAGGTGCGCTGTCTTCCACGTCTCCGCCTGCTTCCGTCGCCACTCGCCCACCTTAGCCACGCCGACCGACGGGGTGGGCCGAACCCACTCTTGCGCGCTTTATTGACCGAGCGCATGGTTAGTTATAGCTTCCGGGTCAGCCGCGCAGCTGCGCGCCCCGACCAAGGGAGGCCTGGGATGGACCAGCACGGCAGAGCAGACGGCCCGCACGACCCCGTGAGTACACCGCCCGGGGGCACATCGCCCGTGAGCACACCCCACGCCCGCCCGCTCGACCGGCGCCGCTTCCTCGCCGCCACCGGACTGACCGCGGCCGGCGCCGCCTGGGTCGCCACCGGCCTCGCCGGAACGGCCCGCGCCGCGACCGCCGCACCCGGCGTCCGCGCCCGGAACCCGCGGTCCGCAGCCACCGGCACGTTCGCCGTCCCGCTCGACAGCGTCCCGCACACCCGGACCTGGATGGCCTGGCCCGACAGCACCGCCATCTACGGCCGCAAGCTCGCGGGCATGCAGACGGACATCGCGCGTATCGCCAACACCATCGCCACGTACGAGCCGGTCTACCTGCTCGCCAACTCCGCCAGCGTCGCGGCGGCGAAGCGGGCCTGCACCAACCCGCACGTGACCGTGATCGGGACCATCCCGATCGACGACTGCTGGATGCGCGACTCCGGCCCGGTCTTCCGCACGAACGGAGCGGGCGGCCTGGACGCGGTCGGTCTGAACTTCAACGGCTGGGGCAACAAACAGACCCACGCCCACGACGCCCTGGTCGCCCAGCGGGTCGCCGCCTACCTCGGCGTCGACTTCACCGCCGCCGGGCTGGTCAGCGAGGGCGGCGCGATCGAGGCCGACGGCGCGGGCACGCTGATGGCGACCCGCAGCAGCATCATCAACTCCAACCGCAACCCCGGCCTGACGCAGGCCCAGATCGAGCAGGCCATGTGCGCCGCCTACGGCGCGTCCGAGGTCATCTGGTTCACCGGCATCAGCGGCCAGGACATCACCGACGACCACGTCGACGCCACGTCCCGCTTCCTCTCCCCCGGCGGCGGCCTCGTCCAGACCCCCAACCCCGCCGACCCGCCGGACATCTGGTCCAACGACGAGCAGCAGCAGTACGGCACGCTGTCGGCGGCCACCGACGCGCAGGGCGCGGCGATCGCGGTCACCGCGCTGGAGTCGCCGGACTACAACCTGATCCGCGCCACCAGCGCCGACTTCGTCGACTCCTACGCCAACTACTACGTCTGCAACGGCGCGGTCATCTCCGCGCAGTTCGGCGACACCACCGCCGACGCCAACGCCAAGTCCGTGCTGCAGAGCGCCTTCCCCGGCCGGACCGTCGTCCAGCTCAACATCGACAACCTCGGCAACCAGGGCGGCGGCATCCACTGCGTCACCCAGCCCCAGCCCGCACCGTAGCGCGGAGCACGGTTCCGTCGCTCGGCCCGGCGGCTCGACCCGGTGGCTCAGGCGTCAGCCGATCCGCTGGGCCGGCCCGACGGCGCCGGAAGGTCCTCCACGACGGCGCCGATGTCGTCCAGCTGAAGAACCGTCATGTCCCCAGCGTACGAGCCGCCGTGTCGGTGGACGTGGAGGCTGTGGAGGCTGTGGAGGGGACGGAGGCCATGGAGGCGAGCAAGCGGAGCTTCTCGTCGCTCTCGCTGCCCTCGTCGGCGTAGTAGAGGACCAGGAGCACGCCCTCGACCGGGAGTTTCTCCCGGTGCAGCTGCAGCTCGCCGACGACGGGGTGGTTCACCGTGGTGGTGCCGCCGTCCAGGCCCCGGACGTCGTGGCGCGCCCAGAGCGTGCGGAACCGTTCACTCGCCAGGGCGAGTTCACCCACCAGTTCCACGAAGCGCGGGTTGTCGATGTCGTCGCCGACGGACTTCCTGAAGGCGGCGACGAACCCCTCCGAGGACCGCACCCAGTCCTGCTGGAACGCCTGCTCCTCGGGGTCGAGCATCAGCGAGCGGAGCCGGTTCTGACCGGGCTGGAGGCGCGGGTTGAACACGACCGCGAGCCGGTTGGAGGCCAGCACGTCGAACGCGCGCCCCTCGACGAACGCGGGGACCTGCACCGCCGAGAGCAGCTGGTGCAGCCGCGCGGGCACGCGTTCGGGCTTCCGACGCGGGCGTCGCCTCGGGCGTGAGCCGGCCAGGCCCAGGTCGAGCAGGTACTCGCGTTCGAGGTCGTCGAGCTGCAGCACCCGCGCGAGCGCTTCCAGGACCTGCGCCGAGGGGTTCTTGTCCCGGCCCCGCTCCAGCCGCAGGTAGTAGTCGGCGCTGATGCCCGCGAGCATGGCGACCTCCTCGCGGCGCAGCCCGGGGACGCGCCGGTTGGTGCCCGCCGGGATCCCCGCCTGCTCGGGCGTGACCAGCGCCCGCCGGGCACGGAGGTACTCGCCGAGCAGGCTGACGCGGTCGTCCTCGCTCATGGCCCCATCGTAGGTCCGGTTCCGTACGAACCGACGGTCTGAGAGGGGCCCTGTCAGGACCCCGGACAGCGGGGGCACTGGTTGCCGCGGGCGTACCGGTCGACGCTGAAGCCATGGACATCTCCGACCGCACCATCTTCATCGCCGGTTCCACCTCGGGAATCGGACTCGAACTCGCCCGCCGCTTCCGCGCCGCGGGCAGCACCGTCGTCATCGGCGGTCGCCGTACCGACCTGCTCGACGGGCTCGCCGCCGAGGGTTTCGCCACCGTTCCCCTCGACGTGACCGACCAGGAGAGCGTCGACCGGGCCCGCGACACGATCCTCGCCGACCATCCGGACCTCGACACCGTCATGACGATGTCCGGCGTCATGCTCCTGGAGGACCTGCGCGATCCCGCCCACTTCGAGGCCGCGCAGCGGACGGTCGACACCAACCTGCTCGGGACCATCCGCGTCGTCGACGCGTTCACCCCGCACCTGATCGCGCGCGGCACCGGAACGATCATCACGGTCACCTCCGGCATCGCGTTCCTGCCGTTCCCGCCGATGCCCACCTACGCCGCGACGAAGGCCGGTGTGCACGCCTACTCCGAGGCGCTGCGGGCGCAGCTGCTCGGCACGGGTGTCGAGGTCGCCGAGCTGGTCCCGCCAGCCGTCGCCACCACGCCCGAGCAGGCCGAGCTCAACCCCCGCGCGCTGGACCTGGACGACTACGCCGCCGATGTGATGGACCTGCTCCAGGCCGACCCCACGCCACACGAGATCCTGGTCAAGGGCGTGCTGATGCACCGCCGGGCCGAACGCGACGGCACCTACGACGAGCTGGTCGCCCAGCGGTCACAGGCACTCGCCATGCTGCCGGGTCGCCAGGCGGCCGGGTCCTGACGCGCGCTACTCGAACCGCGCGGGGTCGCCCGCGCCCCGGCGCACGATCTCGGCGTCCCCGCCGGAGAAGTCGACGACCGTGGTCGGCTCGGTGCCGCAGTCCCCGGAGTCCAGCACCGCGTCGACCACGTGGTCGAGCCGCTCCTTGATCTCCCAGCCCTGCGTCATCGGCTCCTCCTCGCCGGGCAGCAGCAGGGTGCTGGAAAGCAGCGGCTCGCCCAGCTCCGCCAGCAGCGCCTGGGTGACGACGTGGTCCGGGATCCGCACGCCGACCGTCTTCTTCTTCGGGTGCAGCAGCTGCTTCGGCACCTCGTTGGTCGCGGGCAGGATGAACGTGTAACTCCCGGGCGTCGCCGCCTTGATCGCGCGGAACACGCGGTTGTCGACATGCACGAACTGACCCAGCTGGGCGAAGTTCTCGCACACCAGCGTGAAGTGGTGACGATCGTCGAGCTGACGGATCGTCCGGATCCGGGCGATCCCGTCACGGTTGCCGAGCTGACATCCGAGCGCGAAACACGAGTCCGTCGGATAGGCGACGAGCGCCCCGCCCCGGACCAGGTCGACCACGTTGTCGAGGATGCGCGACTGCGGATTCTGCGGATGCACGTCGAAGTACTTCGCCATCCGCCGAGCCTACGGGATCAGGAGCCTCCTACGGCTCACCGCCGCAACGGCTCACCGCTCGAAGGGACCCACCCACACGTCGGTGATCCCGCTGATGTAGCGCGCCCCACTGTGATCCCCGGGCACCACCAGCTGCGGCCCGTGCTCGTCGAGCGGCGTCCCGTCGACGCTGGTGGCCAGCAGGATCTGCTGCCCACCGAAGTCCGGGTCGATCTCCGCCCAGGACACGACGGCGCAGTGCCCGTCCGCCCCGGTCACCGCCAGCAGGAACCTCAGCCGCGCCTTGCGCCCCCGCAGATCCACCACCGGCCGCGCCGCCCGCACCACGTCCCACAACCGCGGCCTTTCGAACCGGTGCCGCTGCTCCCCACTCCCGAGGCAGTCGAACCGCGCCTCGACCCGGCTCACGGGCAGCTCACGCAACTGAGTGACCGTCACCTCGCCAGGCGCGTCGAGCAGCCCGTGCAACCGCACGGACGGGTGGGTCGGCGCAAGCGCGGACGCGTCGGATCTGCTCACAGAACCACTCCCTACAACCGGACGACCGAAGGTTGCCGAAGTGGTACCCATGGGTGGACGCAGATACCCATGCAATCACTCTTCAGAGCTGGCACTTGCAAGGATCAATCTTGCATCCCCCTAGCAGATGCGACATCATATGTCGCAACCGACCGCGCTTGGATTCATTTCCCAAGCTCAGCGCCTACCCGCTGCGCTGACCCTCCGCCAGAATGAGCCTGTGGAATTCGAGGGTTCACGTCCGGTCGCTCCGCGACTCCTCCTTGCGAGCCGCATTGGGTGGTTCGAGCTGGAGCATCCTGTGTTCATCCCCGCCGGCTGCCGCTTCTGGCGCAGTCCAGACGCACTGGTAGTCGAGCTGCCCACGGGCGAACAGCGCACATTCCCGGGCAGATTGCTCCGCTGACCCAGCCGCAGGCGGGCCACTACCGGCGCCCATAGCTCCCCCGTTGCATGGACAGCTCGCATGCGCAGTCGGCCAACTGGCACCAATCTCACGAGATGGCACACCTAGCTTCGGATGCGGGCGAGGAGATTTGTGACGGCTCCCGCCTGCGTCACGC
Source organism: Streptacidiphilus sp. BW17 (assembly GCF_041262485.1). Lineage (NCBI taxonomy): Bacteria > Bacillati > Actinomycetota > Actinomycetes > Kitasatosporales > Streptomycetaceae > Streptacidiphilus > Streptacidiphilus sp. BW17. Next base: position 14,984 of record NZ_JBGCCR010000031.1, read on the forward strand.
TGATCGGATCGAGCTGGATGCCCGCGCCGCCGGGGCGTTCGAACATGCGGACTCCGTCGCCGAGCAACAGCGGCACGCTGTGGACGAGCACTTCGTCCAGCAGGCCCGCGTCAAGGCACTGCCGTGCGGCGTTCGCGCCGAGGACCACCACGTCCTTGCCCGGTGCGGCCGCGGATCTGGCCGCCGCGACCGCCTTTTCGACACCGTCGACGAAGGTGAACCCGGGGGCTGCCGCCTCGGGCGCGGCGTGGGTGAGCACCACCTGCGGGCCGGTCCAGGCCCCGCCGTAGGGCCTGCCGCCTTCCGCCCTGGCGATCCGGTAGGTGCGGGCGCCGATGAGCAGGGCGCCGATCCGGCTCATCACCTCGGTCACGGCCGGGTTCGGCCCGACGTAGTCGGCGATCCAGGCCATGTCGTCGTTGGGCGCGGCGATGAAGCCGTCCAGGGACATGGTGATGTGCCACAGCACTTTGGTCATGGATCGCAGGCTACGCCGGGAGTCCGACAGGATCGGCGTCTGCCGAGTGCCACGCGGCAGCAGCCGGGGCCGCTTCCTGGCCGTTCCCGATCCTGAGGGGGCCTCGAGCTCTCCGCCCGCTGACGTGCAACGCGCCGCCCGGTGAGGTCACCGGGCGGCGCGTCAGCATTGCCATTCCGGCAGGTCAGCAGGTGCCGTCATCGTTCCAGGCGCCGGACGGGCCGCCGGGGGCCTCGTCGTCGTTCCACTGGTTCGCGGTCCAGTTGTGGCCGTTGTACGAGACCTGCTGGCCGGCGGTGTACGCGGTCGAGGCACTCCACGCCGCCGCGCAGCTACCGCCTCCGCCGGAGGTCGACGTGGAGGTGGGAGTAGGTGTAGGTGTGGGCGTCGCCGTCGGGGTGGGGGTCGGCGAGGGGGTGGGCGGGGTCGCGCCCGCGAACTCGGCCGTGTACTTGGTGAAGTCGTAGGCGTTCTGGGTGACGCTGCTGCACTCACCGGACAGGTTGCCGTTGTTGTTCGGCGGGTTGCACTCGCGGTCGCGGTTGACGTCCCAGAACGTGTACCGGGACATGCCGTTGGACTCCGCGAAGTTCAACACCGTCTGGAAGTCGGACTGGTAGAAGTACTCGGCGCTGTCCGTCCGGCCGTTCATGCCGGAGACACCCTCGTGCGCGTACGCCGTCGCCGAGCTCCAGCCGAAGGTGTTCGTCAGCTGGGTGTTGAAGTCCTGGAGCGCAGTGATCTGGCTGGCCGCACCGGAGAAGCCCCCGTCGAAGGGCATGATGGAGTAGTTGTCCGGGGTGAAGCCGAGCGTCTTCGCGTTGTCGAGCAGTTGCTGCCCGAAGTAGTTGGCACCGGACGTGGTCGACGGGATCGTCACCGAGACGTACAGCCCCGGGTTGTTCGCCTGGAGGATCTGCGCGGCGCCCAACTCGTTGTTGATCGCCGTGGAGTTCTCGATCTCCGGCTCCTCCAGGTCGAAGTCGATCGCGTGCAACCCGTAGGCGCTGATGACCTGTTGGTACGCGGCGGCGGTGGCCGCCGGGGTGCCGCACTCCTGGCCGAGCTTGGTGCCGCCGTAGCCGCCCGCCGAGACGGAGACGTCCCCGCCGTCGGCGCGGACCTCGTTGACGACCGCGGCGACCTGGGTGTCGGAGGACACCGGGTCCGTGCCGTCCCAGGTCGGCGTGCAGCCGCCGCCGTTGGGGGCCAGGACGAAGGCCAGCTCGAACGCCTTCTGTCCGGTCGCGGACATCACCTGGCCCAGGTCCGGGGCGCTGGAGTCGAGCGTGTAGTAGTACGGCGCGGAGCCGTACCAGTTGCTGCCGAGCGCCGCCGTGGTGGAGGCGTGCCCGGTGCCGGCGGTCACCACCAGGGTGCCCGCCGTGAGCAGCGTCGCGACAGCCGTCGCGGGAAGCATCGCTCCCAGTCTTCGCATCTCGTCACCTTCGTCTGGGGGAACGTGAGGTAAGCCGACGTTGACATAACGGGTGGAGAGTGATGCAGGCGGCGCCGCTCTGCACTGAGACATCGTCAATGTGGGGCTGGACCAGCACTGTTGTCAAGGTCTGGACCAATATATGAGGTCTGGACCAGTTACGCGGACACGCCCACTGCTGGAGCAACCCGCCGAGCGAGTCGCACTGCGGTCGTTTCATCGACACAGCACCGACGCCGCTCAGGAACAGCCTGTCCGGAGAGTGGATCGGGTGACCAAGGAAGGCGACCATGCCCCTTCGCTCAGTCTTCGCTCGTCCGACTTTCGCTCGTCCGGCCTTCGCACGCCGCCGGTTCGGTGCCCTGCTTGCGGCCGGAGCCACACTGCTGCCGCTGGCCCTGGCGACGCCCGCCCCGGCAACCCCGGCAACCCCCACAGCTACCGGCCTGCGGCAGGTCCGCAGCGAGCCGTCCTACGCCGCCACGCTGACGCCCGAACTCGTCGCGGAGCTGCAGCGGCTCCGCGTCCCCGGCGGCGTCATCGCCGTCAGCACGCCCGGCTCGGGCACCTGGATCAAGGCGCTCGGCACCTCCGACCTCGCCACGGGACGGCCGATGGACCCGGCCGACCACTTCCGGGTGGGCAGCATCACCAAGACCTTCACAGCGACCGTGATCCTCCAGCTGGTGCAGGAGCATCTGCTGACGCTCGACGACAAGGTCAGCCGCTTCCGCCACGACGTGCCCGACGGACCGAACATGACGGTCCGTCAGCTGCTCAACATGACCAGCGGCCTCTACAACTACAGCGAGGACCTGGGCATCAACCGCGTGCTGGACCAGGCGCCGCAAACGCGGTGGACGCCGGACCAACTGCTGCGGATCGCGTTCCGTCACCGCTCCTACTTCGACCCGGGCCGCGGATTCCACTACTCGAACACCAACTACGTCCTGCTGGGCCTGATCATCGAGCAGCTCACCCACCACCCGCTCGCCTACGAGTTCCAGCAGCGCATCACCCGTCCGCTCGGCATGGACGGGACCGGGATGCCGAACGGCACGGAGCTGCCGCGCCCCTACTCGCACGGATACCTCGCCGTCTCCAACGTGGCGAGCCTCACGGCGCCGATGCTGACCGGCAAGGACGCCGCCTGGGCGGACTGGTCCGCGGGCGTCCCCGACGACGTCACCACCGCCAGCCCGTCGTGGACCTGGGCGGCGGGCGAGGCCTACTCCGACGTCCACGACATGCTGTGCTGGGCGCCCGCACTGGCCGAGGGGACGATGCTCAGCCCCGAGCTGCAGCGGGAGCGGCTGACCTTCGTCCGGACCTCCCCCAACGGTCCCGGCTACGGCCTGGGCATCGTCGACTTCCTGGGCTTCCTCGGCCATGACGGCCAGATTCCGGGCTACAACAGCTTCGAGGCCTACGATCCGGCGCTCAAGGCCACCGTGGTCGTGCTGCTGGACCTCAACCAGTCCCCCGACGGATCGGCCCCGGCCGACAAGGTCGCCATGCTGATCTTCCAGCAGCTGTTCCACCTGCCGACCCACCCCTGAGGCCGGATCGCGAGGCCCGTCCCGCCCGGCTCGGGTGGCGTGCCCTCGGTGGGGCGTCCACGCTGGAGTGTGGAGTGAGGTGCGCGACGTCGGACACCACCGGGAGTGGGTATGGCGAGGGACGGTGACGAACCTGGCCGCCAGAGCCGCCGGGCCAAGATAGCGGCCCAGCAGGCTGCGGCCCGCCAGGCCGAACGTCGACGGCGCCTGCTGCTGATCGTGGGAGCGGTGATCGTGGCGGCCGCCGTCGTCGTGGTCATCGTGCTGAACTTCCCGAAGTCGTCGACGACCTCCAACCGCGGCCCCGAGGGCATCACGGTGGAGAGCGGCCCGGCGCTGGCCTCCATCAGCTCCGCAGCGAGCGGAAAGCCCGTGGACGGCATCTCCTGCGACGCGAGCGAACAGGTCGCCTACCACATCCACACCCACCTCGCCGTGTACGTGAACGGGCAGCTGCGCTCCGTCCCGTACGGCATCGGCGTGGTGCAGCCCGTGCCGCAGGCCGCCAACGGCGGCACGTTCGTCTCCGCGAGCAACTGCTACTACTGGCTGCACACCCACGTGTCCGACGGCATCATCCACGTCGAGTCGCCGACCGAGGCGAAGTACACGCTGGGTCAATTCTTCGACATCTGGGGCCAGCCGCTCTCGACGGACCAGGTGGGCCCGGCCAAGGGCCCCGTCACCGCCTACGTCAACGGCAAGCAGTACTCGGGCAACCCGCGCGACATCACGCTCCAGCCGCACGAGGACATCCAACTGAACGTCGGCTCGCCCAACGTGCCGCCCCAGTCGGTGGACTGGTCCGGCTCCGGGCTGTGACCTGCTCCTCTGCGCCGACCGGTGCTCGACCTTCCGCGCGATGTCACATCCTGCGGCCGCATCCTGTCCACCTTTCGGGCGTGGCCGACACGGCGGCGCCGCGCGTGACGCGTCACAGCATCGCAATGTCGCAACGTCACGCGGGAGTCCGAAGTGCGAGGAGCTCGTCATGAAGGCCGTCATCGTCTGCGCGTCCGTGTCGCACGGGAACACGAAGCGGATCGCCGAGGTCATGGGCAAGGTCCTGTCCGCCCCCGTGGTCCAGCCCGAGGAGATCGATCCGGCCGAGCTGGCCGCCTACGACCTTGTGGGTCTCGGTTCCGGGATCTTCTCGGGCAGGTTCCATCCGAGCCTGCGCCGGTTCGCCGGAGAGCTCCCCGTGGGTGGGCACGGCAGGGCGTTCGTGTTCGCCACCAGCGGTCTGCCCGAGCCGCCGTTCCGGCCGTTCACCCGTCCGCTGGCACGGCGGCTCGAACAGAAGGGCTTCACGGTGGCGGACGCCTTCTCCTGCCGTGGCTACGACACCTGGCTGCCCTTCAGGCTCATCGGTGGTATCAACAGGACGCGGCCCGACAGCGGCGATCTCGCAGCCGCACATGCGTACGCCGAGGCATTGCGGTGACGAATCCGTACACCCTCTCGTTGGGGATGATGTGAAGAAGCTCGCCACCGTCGCGGCACTGGCCGCCACCGCGCTCACACTGACCGTCACCTCGGACGCTGTCGCGGCCCACCGGCCGGACGTCCGTGCCTCCGTCGGCGCCGCCCCCACCGTCGCCGCCGTGGTGCTGACCAACGCCGACAGTGGACGGACGGTGGACGTGACCAGCGGCGACGTGATCGAGGTCCGCCTGAGCGGGGCCCGGGGCGAGAACGACACCTGGGCCTGGAGCACGCCGATGTCGTCGTCCGCCGACGTGCTGGCGCAGTCGGTCGGGACCACGTCACCCAGTGGCGACGCGGAGGCGCTGTTCCACGCCACCGGCCCCGGGACGGGGCGGATCACCGCCGTCCGCAGGTGCGTTCCCGGCCCGGGCGCCATCTGCCCGTTCATGGCCGTCCTGTGGGTGGTCGACGTGGACGTGCGCTGAGCCCGAGCCAACGTCTCAGCCCACGTCTCAGCCGCCGGCCACGACGGCGACCGGCACCGCGGGTACGTTCGGCGCCTGCTGCCAGGGCGTGCGACGCACCAACCGGGTGAGCAGGTGGACCCGTTCGTCACCCCACTGCGCCGCCTCGTGCCGCCGGTAGGCTTCGGCGTCGCCGTGGAACCGGCTGAACTCGACGACATGCGGGCGACGTCCGGGGCGTTCCGTCCGCACGGCGTACTCGAAGAACTCTTCCATCGCGTGCCCCTCCTGGCGTCCTGACGGTGGTGCCCATCGCGTTTTCGGGTGTACGCCAAAGACCTTTAGGCGGGCTGGAGTTCAACGAAGGCGCAGCGCGGGCCGCGGGTCGGTCACCGCACGGGGTGACTACTTCCTCCGGATCCGGGAACCCAACACCCCGATGGCGGTGCCGCGCCGTCGCGCGTCAGAGGAGGGCCCGTGACCGACTTCGACATCGAACCGCACCTGCACCAATGGCGGATCGACCCGTACGAGTACCGGCGGCACGAGCAACGGCGCGGACGCCGCCACGCGTTCACCCACCTCGACCCGCAGCGCACCGCGCTGGTGGTGGTCGACATGGTGCCGTTCTTCGACGGGTCCTACTTCCGTGGCGTCGTGCCCCAGGTCAACCGGCTCGCCGACGAGCTGCGCGAGGCGGGCGGCAGCGTGGTGTGGGTGCTGCCCGGTGAGGGCGGCGCGCTGCCGGTCCGCGAGGAGTTCTACGGACCCGTCGCCGCCGAGAATTTCCGCACCTCCGGCGGCACCGGCCCACTGCCCGAACGCCTCTGGCCCGACCTGGCCGTGGACGAGAAGCGCGACGTGCTGATGGAGAAGACGGCGACCAGCGCGCTCTTCCCGGGCAGCAGCGAACTCGGCGCGCTGCTGCGACAACGCGAGATCACCACCGTCGTGCTCTGCGGCACCGTCACCGGCGTGTGTGTGGAGGGCACCGCCCGCGACGCGGCCCAGCTGGGCTACCGGGTGATCATGGTCGCCGACGCCTGCGCGGGCGGCACCGACGAGGCCCACAACGCCAGCCTCCGCGTGGTCTACCGCAGCTTCGGCGACGTCCGCCCCACGGCCGAGGTCGTCGACCTGATCCGTGACGGGGCCGTCGAGTCCGGGGCCGCCTTCGACACTGTGCGGCCATGAGCAACGAACCGCCACAGCCCCGGGTGCACTGGAACAATGCGCGCCTCAGCAGCCACCACGACGCGTCCGTGCGCGTCGGAGTGGTCGCCCTGCCCATCGTGATGATCATCGCCGGGATCCACGGCCCCAGCGCGGTCCCCGCGGTCTTCGGCGAGATCTGGCTGCCGTTCTCCCTCTGGTTCGTGGTCATCAAGCCACGCCTGCCCAAGAGGCAACGCAAGACGTACACACGGCCGTGGTGAGAGGTCACCGTCTGAACTTGTTCCCTGACACCTGAACGGCCCCGCCCTCTACGCTGAGCAGCGTCGAGCTGCAACAGATCGTGAGGCGAGGCCATGTCCACAGATGCTGCCACCCCCGACCCGAGCCAGACGCCTCTGGCGTTCGGCCAGCGTCTGAAGATCCTGCGCACACGCCGAGGGATGACCCGGGAGGTCCTCGCCGGCCTTCTCGGCAGGAGCACGGAGTGGGTCAAGGCCCTTGAGAACGGACGGCTGCAGGTTCCCCGCTTCGACACCGTCCTGGCCATCGCCGAGGCCCTCCGAGTACGGGATCTGGCTGATCTGACTGGCCGTCATGTGGCAGACCAAGGCTTGTTCGTCGGCCCCGGGCACCCGCGTCTCGCTGCCGTTGCGGCGGCGGTGAACGCGATGCCTGCGCTGAGTAACCGACCCGCGCCACCCACCGCGCACGTCCGTGCGCGCCTGGACGCGGCGTGGAAGGCCCGTCACAGCGCTCCGAACCACCGGGAGAGGATCGGCGCGCTGCTTCCCGATCTGATCCTTGACGCACAGCTCGCGTCCCGGCATGCCGCCGCTCCGACAGAGCGCCGCGCCGCGCAGGCTGTGCTGGCGGAGGTGTATGCGCTCACGCAGTTCTTCGTCGCCTACCAACCCGACTCCGCGCTGCTGTGGCGGGTCGCGGAGCGCGGCATGGTCGCCGCCCAGGAGTCGGAGGACCCACACGCAATCGGCGTGTCCGCATGGCTCCTCGCCCAAGCCCACCGCGACAGCGGACCTGACCGTTTCGAAGCAGCGGACAGCATCACGATGGACGTCCTCACCTATCTGCAGCCGCTCCTGCCGGACGCCGCCGATTCGGTGCTCTCGATCGCCGGGGCTCTGCAGTTCGAGGCGGGATACACAGCGGCGAGGCGCGGGGACAACCCACGTGCGTGGTCGTTCTGGGACCAGGCGCGGAAGACCGCGGAACGTCTGCCTGCCGACTACTACGACCCCATCACCTCGTTCTCCAGGGCCATCATGGGTGCCCACGCCACAACAGTCGCGGTCGAGTTGCACGCGGGCGGAGAGAGCGTGCGTCAGGCCGCCCGTAGCGAGGCCACGGTGATCCCCTCCCGGCCGCGACGTGCGCGGCACCGGATCGAGCAGGCGCGCGCCTACCATCTCGACGGCCAGCCCGACACCGCCCTCACAATCCTGGACCAGGCCTTCGAGGCAGCGCCCGAGACGATCCGCTACAACGGCTATGCGAAGCGGATCATCCTGGAGAGTGTGGAGGCACCGGCGCCCGACCGGCGTCGTCGCGCGTCCGAACTGGCGACGAAGGTCGGTCTGCTCGCCGGATAGGCATACGGCGGATCTTCACAAACGAGGGGGTACGGGCCGTACCCCCTCCGTTCCCCGGCCGGGCGCACCCTCGGATCATGAACGCGACCCAAGGGCCGGTTCCGGCCGAGTACGAGCCGATCGCTGGGCCTCCCGGCCGGATCGAGCTGACGAGTGCCCAACTCCACGGGCGGGCATGCGTGGTGTGCGGCAGCGAGCGCGACAGCCTGACGGCGGCCGGACACGCGTACACCTGCACGGGCGACGGCGGCCGATTGGGCTGGCCGGTGAAGGCCTGTGCTCGGCACGTCCGTCGGCTCGACGGCGGGGAGACGGCGGCGTGAACACACGTGTGGAACCTGACCGTGACGGCATGTACCTGGTCGTCGTCGACGGCACCGTGCTGCAGGGCGAGTACGGGCGGCCGTTGCGGTTCGAGTCCGCGAACGAGGCTGAGCAGATGCTGGAGCGCCACCGGGAACTCTTCGGCATCCGAAGGTCACCCGCACCCCTGCATCACACGCCGCTGACCTGCGGTGATGCCGCACATCACCGTGTCAGTGGCCGTGTCAGCGGCGTGACAGAGGCGTGTCAGGGCCGCTCGGGATCGTAGTCGGCATGAGGAACACGGTGATCGCAGCCTCGGGGCTGCAGAAGACCTACGGGGACAAGATCGTTCTCGACGGCGTCGACTTCGACGTCGAGGCGGGGTCGGTCTTCTCGATGCTCGGCCCGAACGGGGCCGGGAAGACGACGACGGTCAACATCCTGACGACGCTGACGAAGGCCGACGCGGGCGGCGCGCGCGTCGGCGGGCACGACGTGGTGACAGCGACCAGGGAAGTGCGCAAGGTCATCGGCGTGACCGGCCAGTTCGCCGCTGTGGACGAGCTGCTGACGGGTCGTGAGAACCTGCGGATGATGGCGGACCTGAAGCGGATCCGCTCCGCCGAGAAGGTCGTCGCGGGCCTGCTGGAGCGGTTCGACCTGGTGGAGTCGGCCGACAAGATGGCGTCGACCTACTCGGGCGGCATGCGCCGCAAGCTGGACCTGGCGATGACGCTGGTCGGCAACCCGCAGATCATCTTCCTGGACGAGCCGACCACGGGTCTAGACCCGCGCAGCCGGCGCACCATGTGGGACATCGTCCGCGAGCTGGTGGCCGAGGGCACCACCATCTTCCTCACCACGCAGTACCTGGAGGAGGCCGACCAGTTGGCCGACCGGATCGCGGTGCTGGACCAGGGCCGGATCGTCGCCCAGGGCACGCCGCTGGAGCTCAAGCGGCAGATCCCCGGCACCCACGTCCGGCTCCGCTTCGCCGACGCCCGGACGCTGGACACCGCGGCCGGGTTCCTGCCCGAATCGACGCGGGACGACCAGGAGTTGACGCTGCGCGTACCGAGCGACGGCGGATCCCGGTCGCTGCGGGCCCTGTTGGACCGGCTCGACGAACACGCGGTCAACGCCGAGGAGTTCTCGGTGCACACCCCGGACCTGGACGACGTCTTCTTCGCCCTGACCGGCCGCGCGAACCCCAGCAGCAGCACCTCGACCACCACCTCGACCACCACCACGGAGGCGATCGCACGATGAGCACGCTCTCGGTTTCCCTCGGCGACTCGGCGATCATGCTGCGCCGGAACTTCAAGCACACGGTCCGGAACCCCGCCACGGTCTTCCAGGCGGTGCTGTTTCCAGTCGTGATGATGTTCATGTTCGTCTATGTCTTCGGTGACGCCTTCAACGTCGGTGGGAAGTACGTCGACTACGCGGTGCCGGGTCTGATCGTGATGGCCCTCAGCTACGGCATGGGGCCGACCGCGACAGCCGTGAACGACGACATGACGAAGGGCATCATCAACCGCTTCAGGACCATGGACGTCTCCCACGGCGCGGTGCTGACCGGGCATGTCGTCGCAACGACAGTGCGCGGCCTGATCGCTGACGCGGTCATCGTCGGCGTCGGCTTCGCGATGGGGTTCCGCTCGGACGCGACTGCCCTCGACTGGCTCGGCGTCGTCGGGCTGTCGCTGCTGCTCGGCTTCGCGGCCAGCTGGCTCACGGTCGCCATGGGCCTGGCCGCGAAGTCCCCCGAGTCGGCGGGCATGGGCACCGTGCCGCTGATCATGCTGCCGTTCCTCAGCAGCGCGTTCGTGCCCGCCGCCAAGATGGGCCCCGGCATCCGGCAGTTCGCTGAGTACCAGCCCTTCACGCCGATCATCGAGACTCTGCGCGGGCTGCTGTCGGGAGGCCACGTGGCGACCGGCACCACGATCCAGGCCCTCGCATGGTGCATCGGGCTGGCCCTCGTCGGGTACCTGTGGGCGGTCTCCACCTTCAGGAAGCGAGCCTGACGTCAGCTGGCCAGCACAGCCTCGACCAGCCGGGACCACTCGGTCTGCGTCCCCTGCTGAACCGCCTCGGCGAACTCCGGTTCGCCGAGGCGGTTCCGCGCGGTCCGTTCGATCCGGGCCGCGTCCGGATTCGACCGGTCCGTAAGGCCGCGCACGGCCGCGCTCGCCGCAAGCAGCTTCGCTGCCTGTTCCGGCTGGTCGCGGCGGAGCGCGTAGTCCGCGACGCCGACGAGCACCTGCCCGATCAGCAAGGCGTGTCCCGCCTCGGCCGCCGCCGCGCAGGCCGCCGCACGGTGCGCCCGTGCCTCGCCGAGGTCACCGAGATCACCGACCAGGTAGCCGAGCATGTCGTGCCTCAGCGCCCGGATCTGCACAAGCTCGGCATCCTCGCCCAACAGCACCAGGGCGACGTCCAGTTGGCTGCGAGCGTCATCGGCAGCCCCGCCCCACCGGGCCAGCTCCGCCTTCGCGAGGGCCAGTTCGGCCAGTGCGTTCGGCCAGGTCACCTGCTCCGCCCACCGCTGGGCCTCGGCGAGGGCGGCGGCGACAGCCTCCTCCTCGCCCAGCAGCCAGTACAACTTGGCCTGGAGCGAGCGCATCCGGATGAGGTCCTCGGTGGCGCCGAGCTCGGTGACGACGGCGATCGCCTCCTCGTAGAGATCGCACGCGGCAGCGAACTCCCCGCGGGTGGCGATCCGGTCCGCCAGCTCGGACAGCGCGAACGAGATCCCGAACCGCTCGCCGATGGCCCGGAACTCGGCGAGGGCCGCCTCCAGGTATGCCTCCGCCTCGGATCCGCCCTCGCCGAGCAGGATCCGGGTCTTGCCGAGATGCAGCCGGGCGAGGGCCCGCACCCAGGGGTCCTCCTCCTCCAGCAGCGGCTCCCAGGCCGACAGCAGCTGGTCGGGTCCCTGGAGCAGGCGCTCCATTGCGACGACGAGCGCCAGCAACGGGTAGCCGCCCCGGCCGCGCAGGCTCAACCGGGACGCCTCGTGGATCCACTCCGCAGCCTCCTGCGCGTCGCCGCGCCCGGAGCTCACGAACAGCACGACCAGGCCGTACACCATGGCCCGGACCTCGTCGGTCACCTCGCCGGGCGCACCGGCGGCGGCGGTGATCAGCTCCATGCCCTCGGTGCGCTGCCCGCTGAGCCACCAGTACCAGCCGGCGCCCGCCGCGAGCCGCATCGCCGCCTGCGCCTCACCGGCCGCGAGCGCACCGCGCATCGCCGAACCGATGTTGTCGTGCTCCGCCTCCAGCACGGCCAGCCACTCCAGTTGTTCGGCACGACGCAGATGCGGGTCCGCGGTCTCGGTGAGCTCGGTGACGTAGGCGAGATGCGCCTGCCGCGCCGACTCCGCCTCACCCGCCTCGGCGAGCCGGTGCCCCGCGTACTCCTTGATCGTGCCGAGCATGCGGTAGCGCGGAACCGCGCCGCCCGCCGTGACCAGCAGCGACTTCTCGGTCAGCGCGGTGAGCAGGTCGAGCACCTCCGCCTGCTCGACCCCGTTCTGTTCGACCCCATATTGTTCGCCCCCGTCGCCCCCGTCGCCCCCGTCGCCCGCGCAGACGCGCTCGGCGGCCTCCAGGCTCGCGCCACCCGCGAAGACCGAGAGCCGCCGCAGCACCGCGCGTTCGGCCTCGGTGAGCAGCTCCCAGCTCCAGTCGACCACCGCGCGCAGCGTCCGGTGATGCGGCAGGGCGGTGCGGCTGCCACCGGTCAGCAGCCGGAACCGGTCGTCGAGCCGGTTGGCGAGCTGCTCGACGGACATCGTCCGCAGCCGGGCCGCGGCCAGTTCGATCGCCAGCGGCATACCGTCCAGCGCCCGGCAGACGCGCGCCATCGTCGCGACGGTCGCCGGCGTCCGGGCGTCGACGGCGCTGGCGGCAGTGACGGCGCTGACGGCACTGACGGCGAGGTCCCGGCGCACCGCCCCGGCCCGGTCCTGCAACAGCCGGACGGCGGGCGAGGCCGCGATCTCGGCCGCGTCCGCGTCGGCGTCCGGCAGGGCCAGCGGCTCGACCGGGAACAGCGCCTCCCCGGTGATGCCGAGCGGTTCCCGGCTGGTCGCCAGGATTCGCAGGCGCCGGCACTCGCCGAGTACCCGATGGGCGAAGACCGCGGCGGGCTCGATCACGTGCTCGCAGTTGTCCAGGATCAGCAGCGCCTCGCGCTCGCGGATCGCCGTGATCAGACGCTCCGTCAGATCCGCCGCGTTCGGCGTGTCGCCGAGCAGGGTGTCGCGCAGACCGAGCCCCGAGAGCGTCGCCTGCGCGACGTCGCCGTCCGGGCCGATCGGGGCGAGCTCCACCAGCCAGGCGCCGTCCGGCAGTTCGCCGAGCATGGTGCGTGCGGTCTCCCCGGCGAGCCGGGTCTTGCCCGAACCACCGGGCCCGATCAGGGTGGTGAGCCGGTGCCCGCCGAGGAGCTCGCGGACGGCGACGACGTCGGCGTCCTTGCCGACGTAACTGGTCAGCTCCGCACGGAGGTTGGTGCGACGGGCCTCCGGCTCCCCGGGCCGGCCCGACTCCCCGCGCGTGGCGTCACGCACCTCACCCAACTCACGCACCTCACGCAGCCCATGCAACTCCCCGCGCAGCAGCGCGACATGGAGCGCGGACAGCTCCGGCGAGGGGTCGACGCCCAGCTCGTCCACCAGCGCCTCGCGGGCGCGCTGGAACGCCTGCAGCGCCTCGCTGTCGCGACCGGCCGCGACGAGCGCCCGCATCAGCGCGGCGACCAGCCGCTCGCGGACCGGATGCGCGGCCACCAGGTCGCTCAGCTCGGTGACCAGCGCCGCGCCGCGTCCCAGGGCGACCTCCGCGTCGAGCCGCTCCTCCGTGGCGGTCAGGCGCAGCGCTTCGAGCCGGGCGACGGCCGCGTCGAACGCGGCGCTGTCCTGCAGCCCCACGTCCTGCAGCGCCGCGCCGCGCCACAGGTCGAGCGCCTCGCGGAGCAGCGGCACGTGACGGGAGCCGTCCTCGGTGCGGGCCTCGCTCGCCCCGCGCACCCGGCTCGCCCCGCTCGGGCGGCTTGCCTGACTGGCGCTGACCAGCCGCTCGAACCGCACGGCGTCGACGGCGTCGGGCGCCACCGTCAACCGGTAGCCGTCCGGCTGCCCCTCGACCGCACCCTCCGGCAGCACCTTCCGCAGCCGGGAGACCAGGCGTTGCAGCGCGTTGGTGGCGTCGGCGGGCGGGTACTCGCCCCAGATCCAGTCGACGAGCGTCGCCTTCGGCACCACGTGCCCCGGCTTGAGCGCGAGGGCGACCAGCAGTCCCCGCAACCGCGCGCCCGGCACGTCGGCCAGGCCGCCGTCGTCCGTGTGAACCTCCAGTGGGCCCAGCATCCCGATCTGCACCCGGCGATTTTGCCACGGGCGCGGATCAAGGAGGGAGCGTGCGGAGACGACGATCGGGCGGGGCGCTCACCCTACGTTTACGGTGGCCCCTTAAGGTGAGCGGATGACTTCTCCCGCTCGTCACGCCCGTTCGGTCACCGCTGCCGCCGGTGTCCAGGGCGCCGCTCTACGTGTCCCCGGGATCGTCGCCGCTTTCTGGATCGTCAAGGGACTGTCCACCGCCATGGGTGAGGCGACCTCGGACTACCTGGTCGGGGCCATGGTGCCGCAGATAGCGGTGGGGATCGGCTTCGTCGCGTTCGTCGTCGCGCTGGCGTTCCAGTTCCGGATGCGCCGCTACTGGGCGTGGACGTACTGGTTCTCCGTCGCCATGGTGGGCATCTTCGGCACGATGGCCGCTGATGTGATGCACGTCGCGCTCGGCGTGCCGTACACCCTCTCCAGTGCGCTGTACGCGGTGCTGCTGTTCCTGGTCTTCTTCGTGTGGAAGCGCACCGAGGGCACCCTGTCGATCCACAGCATCGACAACCCGCGGCGCGAGGCGTTCTACTGGGCGACGGTCGTGGCCACCTTCGCCATGGGCACCGCGCTCGGCGACTTCACCGCCTTCACGCTGCACCTGGGGTACTTCACCTCGGCGGGTATCTTCGCGGCGCTGATCCTGGTCCCGGCCCTCGGCTACCGCTTCCTGAACTGGAACCCGGTCGCCTGCTTCTGGGCCGCCTACGTGATCACCCGGCCGCTGGGCGCGTCCCTGGCCGACGGCTTCGGCAAGCCCACCGCAACCGGCGGCCTGGGCTTCGGCGACGGCCCGGTGGCGCTGGCGCTCGCCGCGCTGATCGTGGTGGGCGTCGCGTACCTGGCCGTCACCAAGGTCGACGTCCAGAGCACGCCGGAGCCCGAGCTGGAGCGGGAGCACGTCTCGGCGTACTGACTCGGTCGACGCCAGGGGCCCCTCTCCGCAGCAGCGGTGAGGGGCCCCTTGGCTTTTTCGTGGCCCTTGGCGCTTTGGCCTTTTGGCTCGGGCGTTTTGTGGCCCCGGCGCGACGGGGGTACGCGCCGGGGCCGCCCGCAGGCTGCTCAGCTCAGCCTCGTCCCCGACGGTAGGCAACCCTCCATGAGCCGGGCTCGACGGGGCCTAAAGTCCCGGCAGCGTCTCCTGCTGCTCGCCGCGCGGCGGTTCGAGGAGGCGGATCTCGGTGCAGACGGGGCCGTGACCGCGCGCCCGGCTCGCGGGGTCGCGGAGCGGGCGACCGCATCCCGAGCAGCGGACGAGCTTCTCGCCGGACGCGTCGGCGTCGACGTCGGTCAGGCCGTCCAGTCCGGTCAGGCCAGTCAGTCCGGGCAGCAGGGGATCGGTCACGGTGCCAGCGTAGGGGCCGGCACGGCCCGTGGTTCCGGATGCCGTCGCACCAGGGCGGGCGCAGGCTGGATGGGTGTACGGCTACGCCAGGAGGTGGGCACCATGCAGACCATCGTCGGCTGGCACATCGAGATGGAGTTCGAAGAGGTCGACCGCAAGACCCGGGCCGCCGCCATGCTGAGACTCCCCGACGGCACGGAGCTGCGGGCACGCGGTCACGCGACCCGGCACGAGAACGACCCCGAGCAACTGCGCGTCGGTGAGGAGACCGCGGCGGCCCGCGCGCTCAACGCGCTCGCGAGCGAACTGCTGATGAAGGCGGGCACCGACCTCAAGGAGTGACGGATCCGGCCCCGCTCTCCGGGAAGGCCTGCGGGAAGGCCTGCGGAAAGAGCTGCTGGAGGGCCCGGACGGTGGCCGCGCTGTCGACGTGGTGCAGCCCACGGATGCCCAGGCGCGCCGCACCGTTGAGGTTCTGCTCCAGGTCGTCGATCAGCACGCAGTCCTCCGGCGCGACGCCCAGCCGCTCGCAGGCGATCGTGTAGATCCGGCGTCCCGGCTTGCGTTCGCCCACCTCGCTGGAGATGACCGCGACGTCGCAGAGCGCCGGAAGGTCGACGTCTCGGTACAGATCGTCGCCGAGGGCGTTGGACACCAGCGCCACCGGCACCCCCGCCGCGTGCAGGCGGCGGATCGCGTCCACCATCCGCGTGTCCGGACGGATGTCCGCGCTCAGCGCGGCCAGCAGGCCGTCCGGCGCGACGTCCGTACCACGCCCCCGCAGCCCCTTGGCGAGCGCCTGCTCGAACTCCGCCTGCGGCACGCGTCCGCGTTCGTGCTCGACAAGGGCGCGGGAGACGTCCTCGTCCTCCCGGAAGAGCCGCTCCACCGCGTGCGGGTCGCCGGTGACGCGCGCGGAGAAGGCCCGGAACGAGGCGAAGATGTCGGTGGTGAGCACCCCGCCGAAGTCCGTCAGCACAGCCTTGGGGAGCGGGTCGTTGAAGAGAGTTGACGTCACGTCAGCGCCTCCGGCTCCAGGGGCGGGAAGGCCGGGGCACGGTGTTCGAGGTAGCTGGCGACGCCCTCGCGCACGTCCGGGCGCTGGAAGCCCTCCAGCATCAGCGCGTCCGCCTCAGCCACGGAGGCGGCGAAGCTGCTGTCCAGGCTGCGCTGCACCTGCTGCTTGATCACGCTCATCGACCACGGGGAACAGTTCTCCGCCAGGTCCGTCGCGTAGGCGACGGCGGCGTCCAGCAGCTGGTCCGGCTCGGCGACGAAGTCCACCAGGCCCATCGCCAGGGCCTCCTGGCCGCGCACGACCCGGCTGGAGAGCAGCAGGTCCGTCGCCCGGCTCACCCCGACCAGGCGTGGCAGCAGCCAGGCGATGCCGTACTCGGCGATCAGTCCGCGACGCGCGAACGCCGTGGTGAACTTGGCCTCGGGCGTAGCGAAGCGGATGTCGCAGTAGAGCGCCTGGACCAGGCCGAGCCCGGCCGCCGCGCCGTTGACCGCGGCGATCAGCGGCTTGCGCAGCGTGAGCGGACGGGTGCGCGGGCGACTGCGGGCGGGGATCCGCGCGAGCGTCTCCGCGTCCGCGTTCCCGGCGGCCTCGAGGTCCTCCAGGTCGGCGCCGGCGCAGAAGCCGCGCCCGGCTCCGGTCACCACGACGGCGCGGACGCCGGGGTCGGCCTCCGCCTGGTCGAGCAGGTCGAAGTAGCGGTCCTCCAGGGCGTAGGTCCAGGCGTTGAGCCGCTCCGGGCGGTTCAACGTCAGGACGAGGACCGAGCCGCGGCGCTCGGCGAGCACCGTCGCGGCGGCGAGTGAGGTCTCCATGACGCGTCCTCCCGAAGGCTCAGGCGTTGCCGGCTGCGGCGTTTCGGGCTTCGGCGTTTCGGTACTTGGCCAGCTCCTGCTTGGCGATCGCCGCCTTGTGTACCTCGTCCGGGCCGTCGGCGATCCGCAGCGTGCGCAGGTGGGCGTAGGCGCTGGCGAGCGGGAAGTCGTCGGTGACCCCGGCGGCGCCGAAGACCTGGATGGCCCGGTCGACGATCTTGAGCGCGACGTTGGGCGCGGCCACCTTGATGGCGGCGATCTCGGTGCGGGCGGCCTTGTTGCCGACGGTGTCCATCATCCAGGCTGCCTTCAGGGTCAGCAGCCGGATCTGCTCGATATCGATGCGCGCCTCGGCGATCCAGTCCTGGATGTTGCCGCGCTCGGCGATCGGCTTCCCGAAGGTGGTCCGGGACAGGGCGCGGCGGCACAGCAGCTCCAGGGCCCGCTCGGCCATGCCGATGGCGCGCATGCAGTGGTGGATGCGCCCCGGACCGAGCCGGGCCTGGCTGATGGCGAAGCCCTCGCCCTCGCCCTTGAGCACGTCGGTGAGCGGCACGCGCACGTTCTCGAAGGTGATCTCCGCGTGGCCCTCGCGGTCCTGGTAGCCGAAGACCGGCAGGCCGCGCAGTACGGTGACGCCGGGGGCGTCGATCGGGACGACCATCATCGACTGCTGGCGGTGGCGCTGCGCGGTCGGGTCGGTCTTGCCCATCACGATCATGACGGTGCAGTTGGCGTGCAGCGCGTTGGAGGCGAACCACTTGCGGCCGTTGAGGACGTAGTGGTCGCCGTCGCGCTCCATCCGCAGCTCGATGTTGGTGGCATCGGAGCTGGCGACGGCCGGCTCCGTCATCGCGAAGGCGGAGCGGATGGTGCCGTCCAGCAGCGGCCGCAGGTACTTCTCCTGGTGCTCCTCGGTGCCGAAGAGCGTCAGCACCTCCATGTTGCCGGTGTCGGGCGCCGCGCAGTTGGTCGCCTCCGGCGCGAGGTGGGCGCTGCGGCCCATGATCTCGGCGAGCGGCGCGTACTCCAGGTTGGTCAGGCCCGCGCCCCACTTCGGGTCCGGGTGGAAGAGGTTCCACAGACCCCGGCGGCGCGCCTCGGCCTTGAGCTCCTCCAGCACCGGCGGCTGCGCGTGCGGGTCGCCCGCCGCACGCATCTGCTCCTCGTAGACCGCCTCGGCGGGGTAGACGTGCGTGTCCATGAAGTCCAGCAGCTCGGCCTGGTACTTCTGGGCGCGCTCCGACAGCTCGAACAGGGACATGACGGGCTCCTGCCAGGAGGTTCGGGCCGCCGCCAGGTCATGGGCGACCGGATACGTTCCCTGTATAGTTGAATCCAACGTCAAGTTCAAGTACTCCCTGGCGTGGCCGGACCTGCGCACGGACAGCGGAAAGGGACCCGACATGACGTCAGATCCCTTTGCGGTACAGCTGGTTCGGGCTTACTCCGGGGCTAGTCCGACCCGTGGCCACCCGGCTCGCGCAGCTGGAGTCCGTTGCACCAGATCTGGTTGAGCGTGGTCACCAACCGCTCGAAGGCGATGCGCTGCTCCAGCACGTAGACGGTGTAGGCCATCCGGCTCACCATGTTCGACAGCGCGTGCGCGGTCACCAGCGGGTCCAGCGACGGATCGGCCTCGCCGCGTTCCTGGAGCTGCTTGATCAGCTTGGCGTTGCGCTGCGCGAACGCGTTGCCGCGCCGGATGCGCAACGCGCGGAAGGTCGGGTCGATCTGCGCGACCTGCTCGAACAGGGCCATCAGGCGGGCGTTCTGCTTGTAGGAGCGCAGGTACTCGCGGTTCGAGGCGTCGATCAGCTCGCGGGCGTCGGTGATCCCGGTCCGCTCGCGCAGGTGCGGATGGAGCATCTCCTCCTGCACCTGCTCGACGACGGCCGCGAAGATCTCCTCCTTGTTGGTGAAGTACGTGTAGAAGGAGCCGGACGCGACACCCGCGGCCTTGGAGATGTCCGTGATCCGCGCGTCCAGATAGCCGTCGCGCTCGAAGACCTCGCGGGCGCCCGCGACGAGCGCGTTGCGGGTCCGCTCACCGCGTGCGCTGCGCGGGCTGGTGATCCGCTCACCCGCCGGATGCGAGGTGCCGGAGAGCGCGGAGGGAGCGGAGCCGCCGTCGGTCGGGACCTGGCCTGCCACAAGTGTCCCTTCGACGTGCTTCTCGACGAGCCGATGATAGCAATCGGCCCTCCCCGGCCCCGGCCGTCGCAACGCGGTCAGCGGCACGGGGTCAGCGGAACGGGGTCAGTAGACCGCGGTCAGCGGAGCGAGTCCAGGAAGCCCAGCAGGGCCGCGTTGACCTCGGCGGGGCGCTCCTGCTGGATCCAGTGGCCCGCGCCGTCCAGCACGAGCTGCCCGCGCTGGTCGGTGAGCACGCGGTCCAGCCGGTCGGTGGCGCTGAACTTGCCGACCGGGTCGCGGGAGCCGATCGCGAAGAAGGACGGCTGGTCGACCGTGCGGCCGTCCAGCGGTTCCATCAACTGCCAGTTGCGGTCGATGTTCCGGTAGTAGTTGAGGCCGCCGGTGAATCCGGTCTCTTCGAACGTCTCGACATAGAGCGCGAGTTCGTCCGCGTCCAGCCAGTCCGGACGCGGCTCGGCGGGTTCGTCGCGGGCCGCCCACGCGGCCGTGGGCGCGCGGCGGGAGAGCAGCGTGCGCCGCACGTCGGCACGGAGCGCCGTCTCGGGCTCCGCCGTCTGGAACCAGGAGATGTAGAAGTCCTCGCCCATCCGCGACCGCAGGATCGACAGCGGCGCGACGGGCGCGCGCGGCGCGGGCGGGACGCTGAGCCCGGCCACGGCGCGCACCCGGTCCGGGTGGAGCAGGGCCAGGTGCCAGACGACGGCCGCGCCCCAGTCGTGGCCGACGAAGACGGCGTCGGCGAGGCCGAGGGCGTCGAGCAGCCCGGTCAGGTCGGCGCAGAGGGTGACCATGTCGTAGGCGGCGGGATCGGCGGGCCGGGAACTGCCGCCGTAGCCGCGCATGTCGGGCACGATCACGCGGTACCCCGCGTCGGCGAGCGCGCCGACCTGGTGACGCCAGGAGAACGCCAGCTCGGGGAAGCCGTGGCAGAGGACAACGGGCGGGAGGTCCGCGACACCGTCGCCTTCGCTGCTCTCTCCGGTGCCGAAGACGCGGAGCTCGATGCCGTTGGTGGCGACCTGGCGCACGGCCAGCTTCTGCCACGCGGCGAGTGTGCTGCTGTCGGTGGCCATGGGAGCGAGGCTAGTCAAACTTGACGTCGGATTCAATGTCTTCCGCGTCTTCCCCGCTCGGTGCCCGGACATGCATATTGAACCCGACGTTGGATTCATCCATACCGGGGTCAGTCGCACGGATGACCCACGGAACACCCTCGGACCGCCCTCCGGAAGGGAACCCATGTCGAACGCCGCGCAACCCGTCTGGGACCACGCCGAGTCCGCCCCGCAGCGCACCGCCCTCCACGGCACCGCCGGTCAGCGCTGGTCCTACGCCGCCCTGCGCGACAACGCCTCCGCCGTCGCGACGCGGCTGCGCGCGGCCGGGATCGGGGCCGGGGAGCGGGTACTGCTGATCGCCCCGTCGGTCCCCGAGTTCGTGGCGGCCTACTACGGCGTGCTGTCCGTCGGAGCGATCGCGGTCACCGCGAACACCATGGCCCCCGCGCCGGAGCTGGAGTACATCGGAACGGACGCCGGGATCTCCCTGGTCCTGGGCTGGCACGCGGTCTCCCCCGCGCCCGCGGTGGCGGCAGCCGCCATCGGCGTGCCGTACTGGGAGCTGCAGCGGGAGTTGGACGGCCTGACACCCGAGGGCAATTCGACCGTGGCACCCACCGACGCGACCCCGGACGACACCGCCGCGATCCTCTACACCTCCGGGACCACCGGCCGCCCCAAGGGCGCGATGCTCACGCACGGCAACCTGCACGCCTGCGCATCGATCTACCAGGGGATCCACGACCTCGGCCCCGACGACCGCGCGGGCATCGCACTGCCGCTCTTCCACGTCTACGGCCAGGCCTGCATCCTCGCGACCACCATGCGTGTCGGTGCGTCCCTGTCGCTGCTCCCCCGGTTCGACCCGCACGAGATGCTGGCCATGATCCGCGACCAGCGGCTCACCACGACGGCGGGCGTGCCGACGATGTGGAACGCCCTGCTGCACGCCTCGGGCGACGCCGACCCGGCCGACTTCGCCTCGCTGCGCCTCGCCTCCTCCGGCGGGGCCTCGCTGCCGGGAGAGGTCAAGCGGGCCTTCGAGGAGCGCTTCGGCTGCACGATCCTGGAGGGCTACGGGCTGACCGAGACCACCGGCTCCGCCACGGTCCAGGTCGCGGACCGCGCCACCACCGTCGGGTCGGTCGGCGCGCCGATCCCCGGCTGCGAGATCGCCGTCCGCGCCCTGGACGGAGCGGAGTTGGCGGCGGGCGAGATCGGCGAGGTCCATGTGCGCGGTCCGGTGGTGATGAAGGGCTACTGGGGCCGTCCGGAGGCCACCGCCGAGGTGCTGCACGACGGTTGGCTCGCCACCGGCGACCTCGGCCGGATCGACGACGCCGGAGAGCTCCACATCGTGGACCGCAAGAAGGAGTTGGTGATCCGCGGCGGCTACAACGTCTACCCGCGCGAGGTCGAGGAGGTCCTCTACGAGCACCCCGACGTCGTCGAGGCGGCCGTGATCGGCGTCCCGGACGCGCACTACGGCGAGGAGGTGGCCGCCGCGATCGCCCTGCGTCCGGGCGCCACTCCGGACGCGGCGGCGCTGCGTGCCTGGGCCAAGGAGCGGCTGTCCGCGTACAAGGTCCCGCACCTGGTCGCCTTCGTCGACACGCTCCCCAAGGGCGCGACGGGCAAGATCCTCAAGCGGGCCATCGACCGTTCCCTCTTCGACCGTTCCCTCTTCGACCAGCTCGGCTGAGCCCCTCGGGGTGAGCTGACCGGTCGCCGCCGGTCCGTAAACCCCTTGACCCTGTGGCTGTGCGGACGCTGCACTGTGCCGGGGCATCACGGGTCGTGCTGCCCCGGCACCGGAGAGAGGCAGCGCCAGCGATGGAGATCCGTCCCACGACCGACCAGGACCTCGACGTCTTCGTCGACACACTCCACACCGCGTTCGGCCTCTTCCGTCAGACCCCGGACGCGGACGGCGGCGGGGTCTTCTGGGCGGCGTTCGAGATGGACCGGAACCTCCTCGCCGTCGCGGCGGACGGGCGCCCCGTGGGCACCGCCGGCGCGTACTCGTTCGAGCTCACGCTGCCCGGCGAGGTCCTCGTCCCGGCCACCGGGGTGACCGGCGTCGGCGTGCTGCCCTCGCACCGACGCAAGGGTGCGCTGACCGCCCTGATGCGGCAACAGCTCACCGACTTCCGCGCCCGGGGCGAGTCGCTCTCGGTGCTGCTGGCCTCCGAGGCCGTGATCTACCGCAGGTTCGGCTACGGACCGGCGACCTACACCGGACAACTGACGGTCCAGCGACACCAGGGCGCCTTCGCCCTCCCGAGGGCACGCCACGGGGAGGTGCGCGAGGCGGCCGGCTCCATCGAGGTGCTGCGTCGTGCCGAGTGCGGCGAGATCCTGGAGCAGGTCTACGACCGGTACCGCCGCGCCCAGCCCGGCGCGTTGTCCCGGCCGCACCGCTGGTGGGCGTCGGGCGCGGGGCAGCCCCCGGTCGCCCGCGCGCCGCGCTACGTCGCCGTCCACCGGAACGCCGACGGTGTCCCCGACGGGTACGCCAGCTACACCCGCGACAAGGAAACCCTGACGGTCGACGAGACCATCGCCGCCGACGACGCCGTGGCCACCGCCCTGGCCCGGTTCGCGCTCGACCACGACCTGGTCGGCCGGGTCGTGTTCAAGCAGGTCGCGCCCGACCACCCGCTGCGCTGGCAGCTGGCGGACTTCCGTGCGGCCGAGGTGAGTGACGACACCGACTGGCTCTGGGTCCGCCTGCTCGACATCCCGAGCGCCCTGACCGCGCGCGGCTGGTCCACCGACGGAGAGCTGGTCCTGGACGTCGACGACCCGTTCCTCGGCGAGCGTGCCCGCTACCTGCTGACGGTCCGGGACGGGAAGGCCGACTGCGTTCCCACCGACCGGGAGCCGGACCTGTCCCTGGACGTCAGTGACCTCGCCTCGCTCTACCTCGGCGGCACCGCACCGAGCACGCTGGTGCGCGCCGGACACATCCACGCCCACCGCCCCGGCGCGGCGGCCCTCGCCGACGCCCTCTTCCGCGCCGAGCGTGCCCCGCACTGCCTGCACTGGTTCTGACCACGCGACGCCGGGCCGACGGGCAGGCCGATAACCACAGTTGACGGTCCGTCAACTTCCCGTCGGCATTCGGCTTCGAGCCGGCCCTCAAAGCGACCGCCGACGTGGTCATGCCCGTGTGCCCTCAGGCCGAGTCCGACGCGATGGCGTCCTGACCGACATGTGCCACAAGCCAGTCCGCAGTGTGTGGAAGCCACTGCGCCCTTGCGTTGCCGAGCAGGTGGTCCCCGTCCGGCACGAGCAGGTACTCGCTCTGCGCAGCAGCAGTCGCCAATGAAGCGCCGTTGGTCACGCCCGGGATCCGGTCCTGGCCTCCGTCCACGACCAGCAACGGCCCGCCGATGGCGTCGGCGAGCGGCAGCAGGTTTATCTGCCCCGCGAACTCCCGTGCACCGTCCAGGGATCCGCAGCGCTGGGCGAGTGTCTCCGTGACGAAGGCGGGCAGTTCGGGCCAGTGCAGGACCGTGGGACCGCTGACCGTGGCGGTCGCACGCACCCTCGGTTCACGGGCGCCAGCCACGGCAGCGTAGAAGCCGCCCAGGCTCAGTCCGATCACACCGATCCGCTCGTGGTCCAACCCGCTGTGACGGGCAGCAAGGTGGTCCAGGACCGCGCCGACCACCTTCTCGTACCGAGGCTCGGGCGCCGAGCTCACCGCGAGCAGACCCTGCCCCGGGCCGTCGACGGCCGCGACCGCCAGGCCCCGTGCGAGCAGGGCGTCGGCGACATCGTGGAACTCCTCCTTGCTGGAGTCCAGACCGGGGACGATCACCACCACCGGCGGCCGGTCCACCCCGGCGGGACGGCGGAGCCAGCCCACGAACCCGAGCCCCTCGATCCGCGCCGCGTCCGGCTCCGCCAGGGCGAGCGAGCTGCGCATCGCCTCGTCAGCGGCGGTCTCGGCGCGGACGAGCGCCTCGCGGTCGGGGTGCGGCAGGAGGGTCGCGCAGTGGAGCCAGGCCGCGGCGGTGCGGTAGGCCACCGCCGCCGTGACGGAGTGTCCGGCCGCCTCCGCCCGCTCCCCCGCCTCAAGGTGGGCGCGGCCGGTGCGCTCGAACGCTGCGGGCCACTCCCGCAGCGATGCGACCGTGGCGGTCACCCGCTCGTACTCGAAGGGGTCCACTCCGGCGCCTGCCGCCCGCGAGCGGTTGCCTGCGACGAAGTGGGACAGCAGGCCGGGGGTGTCGACGAACGTCGTCATCGGGTAAGGGCTCTCCAGGTTCCGGTGGTCCGCCCGCGCTCCGACGCGCGGGCGGACGGGTGGGCGGACGAGTGGGCGGACGGGTGGGGCACCAGTGGATCCCCGGGCGGCAGGCCACGGCCAACAACCGGCAGGACGCTCCGACAACCGACGGCTGTGCCGACAGGCTCCCCGCCCACGCCATCGACCCCGCGGCCCATGCGGAGGCCACCGTCGATTCTTGTGCGGGAGCTGTGGGGATTCTGCACCTCTGCGTTCCTTCTATTGACGGTGCCCAGTCATCACCAGTTGACTCCACCACGCCCAGTGGTGACGGGCAGTCGGTTCAGGACCACTGACTTCTCGTCTGCCATCGGGCATCCGCGGAAACCCCTCGTTCGAGTCGCTTCCAGCCGTGCCGCCACCAGTGGCCCGGATCCTGGACCGACAGCGGAAGGAGCCCCACCATGGGCGTTACGTCACGTCCTCGTGCCCGCCGCCTCGCCGTCTCCGGCCTGGCCTCCCTCTCCCTGCTCACCGCCGTGACCCTCGCCGCGACCGCGCCCTCCGCGTCGGCCGTGCCCGTGCCGTCGCACGCCCCGGCCGCCGCTGCGGCGGGCGTGGCCGCGAACCCGTTCGACCCGCAGACCGGTCACGCCTACCGGCACGGCGTCATACCCAACCGCACCACCGCCGCCAGGATGAGCTCGTGGGCCAAGGCCCACAAGAGCCCGCAGGCCGCGACCGGACCGGAGACGCTGTCCTACGGCGGCGGCATCAACGGCGTCGGCGTGCTGGACGGCCACGCCAAGGTGTACCTGGTTTTCTACGGCAACCAGTGGGGCACCCAGTCCACCGACTCCAACGGTGACGCCAGCTTCTCCGGCGACGCGGACGGCGCGGCGTCGGCCGCCCAGGAGATGTTCAAGGGCATCGGCACCGGCGGCGAGCAGTGGTCGTCCGTGCTGACGCAGTGGTGCGACGGCCCCAACGTCAGCGCCGGGGCGACCAGTTGCCCGAGCAACGCCAGCTTCATCCCCTACCAGACCGGTGGCGTGCTGTCGGGCGTCTGGTACGACAACTCGGCGGCCTCGCCGAGCGCGGCGTCCGGCAACCAGCTCGGCCAGGAGGCCGTCAACGCGGCGACGCACTTCGGCAACACCACCGCCGACGCCAACCGTGACGCCTACTACGTCATCCTCTCGCCGACGGGCACCAACCCGGACAACTACCAGGGCCAGTACTGCGCCTGGCACGACTACACCGGCGACTCCTCGCTGACCGGCGGTGCGGTCAACTCGCCCTACGGCGACCTGGCCTTCTCCAACCAGCCCTACAACATGGACTCCGGCCAGGGCTGCGGCGTGGGCTTCATCAACTCGCCCGGAACGCTGGACGGGTACACGATGACCCTCGGCCACGAGTGGCAGGAGATGATGTCCGACCAGTACCCGGCGGGCGGTTGGACCAACCAGCAGTCCGGCAGCAGCTACAACGGCCAGGAGAACGCGGACGAGTGCGCCTGGCTCTCCCCCGGCACCGCGGGCGGCGCGGGCATGGTCTCCATGGGCACCGGCAGCTTCGCCGAGCAGGCCACCTGGTCCAACGACACCAACGAGTGCGACCTCTCCCACGCCACCCTGCACTGACGGCACGGGCAACACGGGATGCACCGACAGCACGTCCTCAGCGCGTCGCAGCACGTCCTGTGCTCCGGTAGCGACTGCGACCGCCCCGGAGCGCAGGGGTTCCGATCCTGAACGGGGGTCTCGATCGGACAGCCCGACCCCGTAACGGGCGGGACAGCAGGGCCTCTTGGCAGCTCGACGGCATCCGTGCCGAAGGGTCCGCCGAGGGGCCCTGTCGGCGTGGTGGGAGCTGAAGGCCTAGAGTCTTCGCGCCCCGCGGAAACCCCGGGCGTAGAAGTCGGTGCCGTCCAGCAGTGCGTGCCCGGCCAGGTCGCCCATGGTCGGGCCGTTGGCCGCCGAGCGGCTGGAGTAGAAGCGCGGACGGCCGTTGCTGTCCGGGCCCATGTAGAACCCGCAGTGGTCGATCACGTCCGGCTGGCCCTTGAGGATGCCGAAGAAGACGAGGTCACCCGGCTGCAGCACGCTGAGGTCGGTGGCCTGCGTGCCGGTGTTGGGGATCAGCAGCACGCCGGGGCCGTAGGCGGCGATGGCGAAGGCGCGGCGGGGCAGACCGACGCCCGTGGTGTCGGTGTTGTGCATCGGCATGCCCATCCTGTAGCCCCAGAGCAGCCGCTGGAATCCAGAACAGTCCACGTCGCCGTAGCGTGCCTTTTCGGGCTGGACTTGCGTTCCATCCGGAAAAGTCCAGGGAATTCCGAGATAGTCGTAGAAGTCCGATTGCTCCGCATGGTAGGCAAAATCCAGCGGTCCGCTGACTTTCGGATTACGCGGACCAAAATGCGCAGTTCCCGCAAAACGGACACCCTGTGCGTTGTACTGGTCCTTCGCTCCGGCGCTGCTGTACTCGAAGGCGACGGCGAAAACGTCCGGACTGGTGTCGTTCAGCGTCCTGGGGAACCACTGCGCGAACCAGGCGCTCTTCTCCTCGCCCTGCTTCCACTCGCTCGGCAGCAGCCGGACCCACGCCTCGGTGGTGACCGTGGCATCGGTGGTGCGCGGCTCGCTGAAGGTCCGGCTCGGGCCGCGCAGCACGACGGTGCGGGCGCCGTCGGTGAAGACGGCGAGCTGGTTGCCCGAGGCGTCCAGGGCGACGGTGCGGCCCGGCGAGCTCTGGCGCTGGAAGCGGTAGCCACCGGACTGCGTCACCGGGCCCGAGTCTCCCGCCGACGCCGCGTCCCCGCCGCCGGGGGACGTGCTCCCCGTGCCACCCCGGTTGTGAAGTTCGTATCCCAGCGCCCCCGCCGTTCCGGCCAGGACGAGACCGGCGGCACCGGCGAGCAGGGTGCGACGGGAGGGGGACGAAGAGGACGGGGACGACGGGGACATCGGTGGAACTCCATAGATCGGGGATGCCGGCTACCGGCGTGGGTCAGGCCGTGGGCAGGGCGCCCAGCAGCAGACCCGCCGCCAGCACGACGTAGGCGGCCAGGGTCACCGCCGTGGTGGAGATGACGGTGGCGGCCTTGGGCTGTCGGACGAGCTGGTAGGCGATCAGGCCGGGCACGATGAAGCCCAGCGTCTGTGCGGTGTAGAGCAGCGGGAACTCCTGTTGCAGAGCCAGCATGACACTCATCTGCAGCACGACGGCTGTCAACACCACCGCGGCGAAAAGCCGCTTGCCGTAGAGGATCACGACCCGTTGCAGACCCACCGTCACCAGGAAGGTCACCGCGGTGACGCCCAGGACCAGCCAGAACCGGCCGACGTCGGTGACCAGGGTCAGCGCCAGCCAGCCCGGGGTGATCATGCCGCCGGGCGAGAGGTTGGTGGTGAGGTAGCAGATGAGCGAGAACACGAGGCCGAGCGCGATACCCAGCGCGGCGGTCTGGGGGGTGACGTTGGCGGGGATCACAGGGCTTCCTCGTGGTGGGATCCGACGGTGGGTCGACTGGTGGGGCTGATGCTCACAACAGGGCCGCTAGCGCCGTCGCTGGAACGGGACGCGCAGCGTCAGCGTCGGCGAGTCCGCGGACAGGCCGAAAGGCACGGCCCAGGGATCCTCGACGCCCTCGGGGAGCTCGGCGTACCGGCCCTCCGGGGCGGGCGGCGTGAAGGCGTCGTCCTCCTCCTCGTCCGCCGGCAGCTCGGCCAGGCAGTCCAGGAAGAGCTCGCCCTGGCCGTGGATGTTGCCGACGGCCACCAGCGAGGAGTCCTCCGGCAGTTCGGCGAGCAGGTCCCGGGTGAGCTCCTCCGGGTCGCGCCGGTCGCCGCCCAGGTCGACGATCCGGCCCTGCCAGTGGTCGGGGATGCCGTCCCGGGCGCTCTTGGTCGGATGGCCGATCAGGAAGACCGTGTCGGGGGCCAGGTCGGGGACGATCGCGCCCATCTGGCCGTTGCGCTCCACCCGGTCGGGACGGCAGTTGATCACGACGTTGAGCGGGCGGCGGATCGCGCCGAGGTCGAGCAGCTGCCGCACGTTCATCAGCGTCGACTCGGGGTCGTTGGCGGCGAAGACGTTGGCGAAGCGGAGCCGCTTGTCGTCGTCCGTGCGGTAGCGCTCCACCGACAGCACGCCCGGGTCCGGCGGGGCCTCCCACATGCCGTGCAGGGCGGTCTCCCGGTCGACGCCGAGGAGGTCGGCGACGGCCAGGGCGATGGCGACGTTCTCCTTGAAGGTGAACCAGCTGAAGCCGCGGAGCTCCTCGTCGCTGACGGTCTCCGGATCCACCGCGATCAGGCGGCAGTTCCGCTTGTCGGCCTCCTGCTGGAGGATCGCCAGCCGGTCGCGCTCAGCGGTCACGCAGATGCCGCCCTCCGGCATGGAGCGCGACAGCGACCGGGCCACGTCGTCCAGGGTGGGGCCCATCTCGGCAAGGTGGTCCTCGCGCACGTTGCACAGGACGCCGATGGTGGAGCGGATCAGCTTCTGCTGGTTGATCTCCTGCAGCGCCGGCATGACGGCCATGCACTCGATGACCAGCGCGTCGGGCCGGTAGACGGCGGCACGACGCACGATGCCGATCTGCTCGACCACGTTGGCCAGGCCGAACTTGCGGTAGACCGGCTCCTCGGTGGCGTCGGGGTGGATGAACCGAGCGGCGGTACCGGTGGTCTTGGCGACCGTGACCAGGTTGCCGCCGCGCAGCGCGCCCGCGCACAGCCGGGTGATGGAGCTCTTGCCGCGGATGCCGTTGACCAGCACCCGCACCGGTATCTGCTCCAGCGAGATGTAGTGGCGTCGTTGCTCGACGATGCCGGCCAGGAGCAGCCCGGCGCAGCAGATCACCAGCACGCAGTAGAGGAAGAGCACCGAATCGTTCCTTAGGGCCTTATGGTCTGTCAGTTCCGGGGCGCGGTGGCGTTGCCGGCCTTGCCCGCCTTGGTCGCCTTGGAAGACGCAGACGCGCGGCTCCCACCGCCCAGCCGCTGGCGGATGATCTCCAGGCTCCGGGTGATGGAGCCGACCTCGTCGTGATGGACCGGGTACAGCACGGTGCGGCGGTCACCCGAGGCCAGGCGCTCGGCGACCTCGGCCAGGTCGCGCAGGGGCCGGACCACAACGACGAAGAGCCAGCCGAGGCAGATCACCGAGACGGTCAGGCCGAGCAGTCCGACCAGCATGGTCAGCCGCTCCGTGCGGTTGGCGCTCAGGTCCAGCCAGGACTCGGGCTGCGAGCTGACCACCTGCCAGCTGGGCTGACGCGACACGTTCGCGATGACGTCGACCGGCGCGGCAGCGGCGATCGCGGTGCCGTCGGAGGTGGGCACGACCGCGTTCGCGGGCTGGACCGGGTTGTCGACCGCGAGCCCGGTCAGCGAGGAGTCGGGCAGGCTCTGGAAGGCGCGGAAGCCGCCGTCGGAGCCGATCACCTTGTGCTCGGCGTCCACCAGCCAGACATGGCCCATGCCGGCGTGGTTGAGGACGCTGTTCAGGTAGCTGGTGTCGAACTCGCCGACCACGGCGACCGGCGTCCCCGGCCCGGTGACGGCGGGCTGCTTCCCGGCAACGGGCGCGGGCTTGGGCACGACCGCGTAGACGGCCGTCGACGGCACCTTGCCGCCGGTGTTGAGCTGCAGCACACCGCCGCCCGGCGGGACGTGGTGCAGCTGCTGGCGCGGGGGCAGGCCGACCGAGGCGAGGACCGAGCCGTCCTGGGCCAGCACGTAGAGCGCGCGGTAGCGGCTGTGCTCCTTGAGCGTGCTGCCGAGCAGCTGCTGCATCCGCCCGGTCGTGCTCGACGCGGAGAGCGAGGCCGCGACCGAGGCGGCGTCCGTGTAGCCGGTGGCCAGGCTGCTCTCCACCCGGTTCGCGGCGGCGACGGTGCGCAGTTGCTGATCGCTGATCAGCTGCACCGGGACCTGCTCGGGCCCGGCGGGCCGGTCCAGCACGAACAGCAGCGGGACGGACCAGGCCACCAGGACGAACCCGCACAGCAGCACCAGGGCACGGGCGCCGAAGGTCCGCTTGAGCGGCTGGAACACCTTGGGGGACGAGCCGACCTGCTGGCGGCGCAGCCCCTCCAGCGCGCGGCCTATTCGCGCGGCCTCGCCCAGGCGCGGCTGCGGTGCGGGCCGGGAGACGTCGCCGCGGGCGATCCGGGCGCCCGCGAGGTGCAGCCGCAGCAGCGGGCGCTGCAACCCGAGCATCAGCAGCGCGGTGATCAGCAGGGCGGCGCCCAGCAGGGAGGCGGCGGCGACCAGGGCGACCAGCGAGTTGCCGGTGACGGCGGAGGTCTGCGGGGTGGAGACGGCCACGACGGCGACCAGGTGCAGGGCGTCCGCGCCGCCGTCGGAGACGGTGGCGACGTCCGCCCAGCCGGCGACGGTCCGGCGGCCACCCACCAGGCTGCCCAGCAGGTAACCGGACGGCCGGGTCGAGCTGTTGGCGATGTCGCCCTGCTGCGCCGCGGCGGAGGACGCGTCAGCGGGTATTCGCCGGTCCTGCGTGGTCGTCAGCGCCGGGCCGGAGGCGGCGACGACCTTGCCGTGCCGGTCGGCCACCTCGACGGTGCGGGTGAGGTCGCCGCCCGGCGCCGGGGCGGTCAGCACGTCCGAGCCGACCAGCAGCCGGGTGCCCTGGCCGGGCAGGTCGACCGAGGCGAAGACCAGCAGCCGGGTCTGACCGTTGCTCAGGGTGACCAGCTTCGGCGGGATCGACTCGTTCGCCGCCACCGAGGAGACCGCGCTCGCCGGGAACGCCTCACCCGTCGTGGCCAGCTCCTGACCGGTGGTCGGGTCGACCAGGGCGGCGCCGCGCCAGGACGTGCCGAGCGCGGTGAGGGTCTTCAGGTAGGCGGCGTCGGTGGTCGCCGGGTCGCCTTCGATCGCGGTGGCGTCCTCACGGACCGCCGCCACGTCCTGGTTGACGGCGGCGCGGATGTCGGAGGCGGTGTCGGAGGCGATGTGCTGCGACGAGTTGAGCACGGCGGGCGCCACGTCCTCGGCCACGGTCTGTCCCAGCGCCAGCATGGCGAGGGCGACGACGGCGAGGAGCAGGCACAGCAGCGCGGCGAGGGGAGGACGGACGCCGCCCAGCAGCGGCATGTCGGCCCGGAGCCGGGTGCGGTGCCGACGAGGCCGACCAGGACCGTACTGCGACGGCCCCGGCGTCACGGCGGGCGTGGACAGGGTATTCACCTCTCGGAGGAGAGAAAGGCACGTGGCGACCGGTGGGGGCCTACAGTCAACCGCACGCTATCGGGCCCGGGGGCACAAAAACGTCACAACAGGGACTCCTTTCCTACCAGAATTTCGTCATCGCGTTCGAGGCTGTGTCCGCGCTGTGGAAGACTCCCCAAAGGGCCTGTCCGGTTTCGCCGTTCCTCGGGGGTTTTATTCAAGGCCGCGGACCTCGGCGGACGGGAGTGCCTTTACACTCCGGTTGCACCACTTCCTTTTCCTCGTCACAGCCGCAGAGGTGCCACCCCATGACCACGACCGATCTCGGCCCGTCGTCGGCCGAGGCGGGCAGCAGCCGGACCCGTGCGGCGCGCCGCGCCGCCGAACGGACGCCGGTCTGGGTCCCCGTCGGACTGGCGCTGGTCGGCCTGCTGGCCGCGTACCTCTACGGGTGGGGTCTCGGCGGCACGTCCGTGCACCCGTACTACACCGCTGCCGTGCGCTCCATGGCGACGAGTTGGCACGCCTTCTGGTACGGCGGGCTCGACTCCAGCGGCAGCATCACCGTCGACAAGCTCCCCGGCTACCTGTGGCCGCAGGCGCTGTCGGTGCGGATCTTCGGGCTGCACGTCTGGGCGGTGGCGCTGCCTCAGGCGGTCGAGGGCGTCGCCACGGTGCTGGTGCTCTACCGCGTCGTCAGCCGGTGGGCGGGCGCGGTGGCGGGGCTGCTGGCCGCGCTGATGCTGGCGGTGACCCCCATCGCCACCGCCCTGGACCGGGGCGACATCGCCGACACGCTGCTCACCCTGCTGCTGGTGCTGGCGGCCGGGAGCGCCATGAACGCGGTGCGGACCGGTGGTCTGCGTCCACTGCTGGCCTGCGCGGTGTGGACCGGGCTCGCCTTCCAGGCGAAGATGCTCCAAGCCTGGGTGGTCCTCCCGGTCTTCGCCCTGGTCGTCGTGTTCGCCGCCCCCGGGGACTTCTGGCGCCGGCTCAGGAATGTGGTCGTCGCGGGCGTGACGGCGTTGTTCGTCTCCTGCTCGTGGATGCTCTGGGTCTGGATCATGCCCGCGTCGCAGCGCCCGTACCTGGACGGGACGACCGGCAACAACCCGTTCGCGCTGGCCTTCGGCTACAACGGCCTGTCCCGCTTCGGCAGCAGCGCGACGAGCAGCAACCCCGGGTTCGGCAGCGTCGCGGGAACCGCGGCGAGCCGTCCCGTGGGCGGCTCCGGCTGGACGGTGCTGCTCAACCACACCGCCGCGCCGCAGATCAGCTGGTTCCTGCCCATCGCACTGCTGGGCCTCGGTCTCGGCCTGGCCTGGCGGCGGGCGGAGCCGCGCACCGACCAGGGACGCGCGGGCTACCTGCTCTGGGGCGGCTGGCTGGTCATCAACACCCTCGCCTTCGGGGCGTCCTCGGGCATCCACGACTACTACCTGGTGGTGCTGGCCCCGGCCCTGGCCGCGCTGGCCGCCGCCGGTCTGACCACGGCCTGGTCCGCCTACCGGGAGGGTGGCGACCGGTCCCGGGCGCTGCTCGCGGCGCTGCTGGTCGGCGTGCTGTGGGCGGTGGTGGTGAGTTCGAAGTACAAGAGCTTCGACGTCTGGCTGGTGCCCGTCGTCGGCCTGCTCGCCCTCGGCGCGGCGGCGGGCCTGGCCCGCGGCGGCACGCAGCCCCGGCCCCGGATCGACCAGGTCACCTGGGCATCGGTGGCGACGGGCCTGCTGGCACTGGTACTGGCACCGGCCGCGTGGTGTTTCTCCACGGCCCTCAACCCGCTGTACGCGGGGGTCTCGACCTCACCGCTGGCGGGACCGGTCGGGTCGGGCTACACGCAGATGCTGCACCACGGGCCCGGCAACCCGATCAACTTCGGCGCCCCGGCCGGTATCTACGGCAAGCTGCTGACCTACCTCCAGCAGAACCGCGGCACCACCTACTACCTGGTCGCCACCCAGAGCGCGGAGCCCGCGGAGCCACTGCTGCGCGCGACATCCGACCCGATCCTGGTCACCGGCGGCTTCACCGGGAACACGCCGTTCCCGTCCGCGCAGCAGATGGCGACGCTGGTGCAGCAGGGCCGGCTCCGGTTCGTCATCACGACCTCGATCCGACCGAAGACGGCGGCGAGCGAGTGGGTCACCTCGCACTGCGCGGTGGTCTCGCCCGCGGCCTACGGAATGCCCTACCAGGGCGTCGAGACCCTCTACGACTGCCGCAGCCAGCTCTGACGGACCGTCAGAGGTCTGTCAGAGCCAGCTGATACATGCGGTTGCAAGCGGTATCAGTCCGCCAGACCGGAGAACGGGTCGACGGTCAGGGAGCCGCAGACGCTGAGCACGCCGTTGTCGATGCCGCCCGAGACCGGCACCGACTTCGGGGTGGTGGTGTCCGGCAGGATCACCTGGACCTTGGAGCCCTGGACCGCGCAGACGTAGCGAGCGGAGGAGGTGCCCTGGGTGTTGACGTCGCTGAACGTCAGGTCGGCCTGGGCGGACTGACCCGGCACCAGGTTCACCGTCTGGACCTGCATCCCGGTGTGGCGGTCGGCGTTGATCGGCGAGGACTTGCCCTGGTCGTCGGCGAGCTCGATGCCCGGGAAGCCGGTGAGGGTGCAGCTGTGCGCGGAGTTGTTGACCACGTGCAGGGTGGCTCGGGCCGCCTGCTGGTCGTTGGCGTGTCCGTCGGGGCCGGTGACGGTCATCTTCACGTCCTGCACCGTGCACTTCGCGCTGCTGGCCGAGCCGCTCCCCGACCCGCCGGTGCTGCCCGTGGTGCCGCTGCCGCCGGTGCTGCCCGTGGTGCCGGTGCTCCCCGTGCTGCCCGACGTCCCGGTCGAGGCCGACGCGGACGCCGAGGTCGAGGTCGAGGCGACCGGGGACGAGGTGCCGCCCGCGTTGCTGGACGAGCCGGACCCGCTGGAGCCGCAGGCGGTCAGAGCGAGACCTGCGGCGAGCACGACGGCGGCGGCGGACAGACGTGAAGCAGTGCGCATGAGAGTTCCCCGATAGAAGTGGTGCCAGGAAGGCTTACTGACTGTTCTGGCACCAACATTTATATCGGACCAAGATCGACGGTCATGTCCGTCCTCTGTCACAGCCGGATGACAAGCCCCACCGGACGATCAGCCCGAAGTCCAGTGCCGCCGACCGAGACTGACGAGTCGCAACTGGCGACGGGCGGTCGCGATGATCAGCTCCGCCGTCTCCGCGTCGGCCTCCTGCAGCGCCGCCGCCGTCAGGACCATGTGGTCGACGTAGAGCCGGGCGACCATCCGGACGTCCTCCGGGCTCCAACCCGAACAGTTGGACTGCGAGCCCAGCTCCTGGGCGACCTCGTCGGTGAAGCTCTCCAACTCGGCGGCTATCGCCTCGCGGACCGGTCGCACTCCCCCGAACCGCTCGCGCGCGATGAACCGGATGTGCGCCGGGTGCCTCCGGACGTGGTCGGCGATCACATCGACGGCGTGGTCGATCAGTTCGTCGGTGTCGCCCTGCTCGGCGAAGGCCGCACGGACCATCCCGTGCAGGTTGGCGAGGGCCTCCTCGACCAGCGCGACGCCCAGGTCGGACAGGTCGCGGAAGTGCCGGTAGAAGCCCGCCGGTGACATGCCCGCCTCGCGGGTCACCTCGCGCATGCCCAGACCGGAGAAGCTCTGATGCTCCAGCAACTGCAGCGCCGCGTCCATCAGTGCCCGGCGGGACTGCTGCTTCTGGGCCTCCCGGACCCCTGGCGTGTGACTCACGCCATTGAGTAAACAACTGTTTGCCGAAATGCGCCACTCGGCGTAGAGTGAAGAAGTCAGCGAACAGTTGTCATCACAAGTGTTCGCCGAGATTTCAGCCGTCGTCTGCACTCTCCAAGAGAGAAGAGCCTCTCGATGAGTCTCCTGATCGCTCTCGTCGCCCTCAGCCTGCTGGCGGGCGCGGCCGTCCACAGCAGCTTGTCCACCTTCCTCATCGCCGCCACGGCGATCTCCGCCTGGCTGCTCGTCTTCGGTGTCCGCGAAGGCCTCGCCCGCCGGAAGCACCAGCAGTGACCACCTTTCGGAGCCGTCCCGTGGACACCTTCACCGAACGTCAACGCGCCTTCGACGCCGACCAGATGGCCGTCGCGTCGTTCATCCTCGGCCTGCCGGGCCTGATCGTCTTCAACCTGGTGCTCGGCCCGTGCGCGATCGTGTTGGCCACGCTCGCCCTGGTCCGCCGCACCAACCGCCCGTTCCGGGCCGGCCTCGGCATCGCCCTCGGCGTCGCCGACCTGGTCGTGCTCGCCACGACCGTCGCCTCCAGCCACAGCCTGCTGCTCTGGCACGGCTGACCCGGTCACCCAGCAGGACACGCCCAAGCACGCCGAAGAACACCCGAGCACACCCGGCGGGCCCGGTGATCCGATCCGATCACCGGGCCCCGCTGCGTCTGTCGGCGCGTCAGACCGCCGGGACGCGGCGCAGCCGGGCAGCGGCGATGGTCACCCCCGGGCCGATGCCGAGCATCAGGCCCTCCTCCCCCGGACGCGGTCCGTCGGCGTCGTCGAGAGTGCGGGCGAGGATGTCGAGCACGGAGACGGACGTCATGTTGCCGTGGCAGCGCAGCGACTCCCACGAATGCCGCAACTGCTGGCGGTCGCAGCCGAAGACCTGCGCCGTGCGTTCGAGGATCGCCGGGCCGCCGTGGTGCGCCACGATGAACGTCGGTTCGACGGCTCCCGATCGGCCGCGCCAGGCGGCGAGGTGGTCCTCTGCCTTCAGGATCGCCTGCGGGGCCTCGGCGGTGGAGGTGAAGCCGAGATGCCCCGCTCCGGGATCGACGGTCATCCGGTAGTCGTCCTCGGTGTCGGGCACCAGGAGCTCGAAGGGGTCCCGCAGTTCGACCGCCGGACCGGGACGGACGTCGCCGACGGACGTGACGACGGCAGCCGCCGCGCCGTCCCCGCCGAGCGCCTTGTAGATCATCGAGGGCGTGCTGGTGTTCCCGGGCTGGAAGCCGATGCTGAACGCCTCGGTGGCCACGACCAGCACCCTGGCGTCCGGGTGGGCGGCCACCTGCTCCCGCGCCCGGATCAGTCCGTAGACGCCACCGGCGCAGCCGATCACCGAAACCGGCAGTCGGCGGACGGTGGGGCGCAGCCCGAGACTGCGGATCAGCCGGGCGTCGACGCCCGGCATGGACCAGCCCGAGACGCTCGTCAGCACGAGCGCGTCGATCTGGTCCGGCGCCAAAGCGGCCACTGCCAGGGCGCGTTCGGCGGCCTCCCGGGCCATCCGGGTCAGCAGGTCGGCCGTCTCGTCCCAGAAGGCCGGCCCGGAACCGGTGGTGAAGATCGCCTTCGCCGGACGGACGAAGCCCCGCGTCTCGACGCCGGTCGCCCGCATCATCCGCTCGACGCGTTCGGGCAGCACGCCCCGGTCGAAGGCGAGGGCCGCAAGTTCGACCACCTCGTCGACGGTCGCGGTGCACTCCGCGGGGCGGAAGACCGGTCTGTGTACCCGAACAGCAAAATCCTGCATCCCGAAGCCCATGACGTACGCCTTTCGGTGGCCACGACGGAACAGCTCGGCTTGAGGCTTCCCAATCGAACGCGCGGACGTGCACGCGCCCTGATGCATAGGCCGTCCGAGGGCAACGCCCTGACGGCAACGGCCGCCCTCCGGTGAGGGAGCGGCGGCCGTACCAGGTCGTGAGCCGAGAGGCGGTTTCTGACGCGGGCTCAGCCGGCGAGCAGCACGTCGCGCGCGACGTAACCGGCCGTGAGCACACCCTCCTTGCCGCCGATGACGAGCGCGTCGACGGCGAGGTGGTTGCTGGTGTCGTACGCCGCGAACCAGCCGTTGGTGCCGGTCGCCGTCTCCGCGGTGCCGGTCTTGGCGCCACCGTTGATGCCCTGCATGCGCGGCTCGGCGGTGCCGTAGGAGGCGGTGGCCGTGACGACCATCATCTGCCGGATCTCGGCCGCGGTCGTGGCGGAGATCGGACGCTTGGCGGTCTGCTGGGGCAGGCCGGGGACGATGATCGGCTGGTGGAAGCCGGTGTCCGCGATGGTCGCGACCACCGAGGCCATGGCGAGCGTGTTCATGGTCACCTGGCCCTGCCCGATGGACTGGGCGGCGATCAGGTTGGTGCTGCCGTTCTCGTCCGGCACGTTGCCGTCGGTGGTCGGCACGCCGATGTGCCAGTCGCCGATGCCGAAGACGTCCTGGGCCTCCTCGCGCAGGTCGCCGGAGTGCAGTTTGCCGGTGGCCTCGTCGATGAACCCGGTGTTGCAGGAGATCGCGAAGTCCTTGGTGAGGTCCGCGGTCGGGTCCATCTCGTTCTGGAAGTTGTGGAACGTCTGCCCGTTGATCACGGTGCTCTTGACGCAGGGGGCCTTGTCGCTCGGGAGCGCGCCCGCCTTGTCGAAGAGCGTGGCCGAGGTGATCATCTTCATCGTCGACCCGGGCGCCGCCGCACCGTTCAGCGCGGCGTCGCCGCCCCGGAAGGCCGCCGCGCGGATCTCGCCCGTGGTGTAGTCGATCGCCACCACGTCGGCGGGCATCTTGCCGATGTTGGTGTCGTTCACGGCCCGCTCGGCCGCGGCCTGGATCCCCGCGTCCAGCGTGGTCTTGATCGTCCCCGGCACCGCGGCGCGGATGGTCTTGAGCACCTTGACGGTCTTCCCGTCCGCCCCGGTGATCGCGATGCCCTCGCCCGGCGTCTGCGTCACCTTGCCCGCGTCCTCGGCCTGGAGCGCGCTGATGACACCGACCAGCGACGGGTACGCCTTGACGGTCAGCGTCGCACCGTGGCGGTCCACCACCGTGGCGGAGGTGGCCGAGATCTTGCCGTAGGTGAGCGTCTGCCCGGCCTGGAGCCCGGGGTAGAGCACGCTCGGCTGCCAGTGGATCTCCGGCTTGCCGTTGACGACGACCACGTCGGCGGAGCCCGCGTAGCTGAGGGCATTGCCGCCGTCGATTGTGGCCGTCGCGTGGAACGTCGTGCGCACCGCGTGCGCGACCCCCGGATCGGCGGCGCCCGCGGTCACCCCGGTGAAGGCGACCTTCGTGGCGTGCAGGCCGGTGGCGTAGCCCTGGAGGGCGGACTGTGCCGCGCCGGGCTGGTCGGTGGCCTGCGCGGCGGCGGTGGTCTGCGCTCCCGCCCAGGAGGCGAGGAACTGCTGGGTGGTCGCCGCCGCCTGCGCGGCGGTGGGCGTGGTGACGGTCACGGCCGCCCGGGCCTGGTCCGCGGAGAGGTTGTCGGAGGGCTTCTTCGCGGGGCTCTGCAGCGCGAACGCGGCGGCCACGCCGCCCGCACCGACCAGGGCCACACCGGCCACCGCGCCGATGACCCATTTCCTGCTGCTCCGCCGCCGGGAACCAGGGGCCTCCTGACCCGGCCACATGGGCATGTCGGGATCGCGCTGCATGATCTCCCCGGGAGCTGGACGCGGCCCTCGGCCCGGAACTCGGACGAGCCCGGCCTGCCGCGCGGCGGATGGACGAAGTGGAGCGTGGAGATCGTATGGGACCTGTCGCAACGATCTGAGCCCGGGCCCGTATTGTGGACGGACTGTTACACGTCGCTCACGTAAACGTCGTGCACCATACCCACCACGGACGCCCTGTCGTCTGCCGACTCCCACGCATTCCAGGCACTAGGGAAACGCTCCTGCGCCCGGAAAGTCACGGCTGCCCGCCCGGGAAGCGACGGGACAGCGCCGCCCGGGCCTCGGTGTCCAGCGCGACCTGGGCGGTGGCGAGGTTCTCGGCGAGATGACCGCGTGAACGGGTGCCGGCGATCAGCAGGATGTTCGGCGCCAGGTCGAGCAGCCAGGCGAGGGCGGTCTGCACCGGGGTGGCCCGCAGCCGTTCGGCCACCGCCGTGAGCACCGGGTCGGCCAGCAGCCCGTGCTGTTCGCCGCGCGGCCAGCCCAGCGGGCAGAACGGCACGAACGCGATGCCGCGGTCCGTGCACTCCTGCAGCACGTCGCGCGAGCCCTGGTCCGCCAGGTTGAAGAGGTTCTGGACGCAGACGATCTCCGTCCGGTCCACCGCGCGGAGCAGGTGCGCCCGCGAGATGTTGCTGAGGCCGATCCCGTCGATCAGGCCCTCGTCGCGGGCCCGGACCATCGCCTCCACCTGGGCGTCGAACCTGCTGCCGGGCGCGGCGGACCGGTCGACCATGCGCAGGTTGACCGCGGCCAGGCGGTCGACACCCAGGGTGGCGAGGTTCTCCTCGATGCCCAGGCGGAGCTGGTCCGGCTCGTCGAAGGGCAGGATCGCGCCGTTCTCGTCGCGGCGGGCCGCGACCTTGCTGACCAGGGCCAAGTCGGCCGGGTAGGGGTGCAGCGCCTCGCGGATCAGCTCGTTGACGACGCCGGGCCCGTAGTACTGCGCGGTGTCGATGTGGTTGACGCCACCCGCGACGGCGGCGCGCAGCACCCGCAGTGCCTCGTCGCGGTCGCGCGGCGGCCCGAAGACGTTGTCGCCCGCGAGCTGCATCGCGCCGTAGCCGATCCGGCGCACCTGCCACGGACCGATCCCGAACGACCCTGCGGCGTCCATTCGCTGTGCGGCAGCGGCGGCTCCGGCCTCGGGGGAGCTCATCGGGACCCCTCGCGCAGCGTTCGCATCGCCGTCGACCAGGCCTCGAGCTGGTCGAACAGCCTGACCGTGACGGCGTCGTGGTGCCCGCCGGGCTTGAAGAGCTGGAGGTTCTCGAAGTCCGTGAACAGCGAGAAGCACAACTGGGCGTTGACGTGTGCGAGTTGGACCGCGGTGGCGACACCGCGCAGGTGCTCGACCGCGCGCACGCCGCCGACCGTCCCGTAGGAGACGAAGGCGGCGGCCTTGTTGTTCCACTCCGCGTAGGCGAAGTCGATCGCGTTCTTGAGTACGCCGGGGATGGAGTGGTTGTACTCGGGCGTCACGAAGACGTACCCGTCGTACTCGGCGATCTTGGCGGCCCAGGACTTGGTGTGCTCGCCCTGGTACTGCCCCATCGAGGGCGGCATGGGCTCGTCCATGTAGGGCAGCGGCCAGTCGGCCAGGTCGACCAGCTCGTACTCCGCGCCGGTGCGCGCGCCCGCCCGGTCGACGATCCAGTCGGCGACGGCCTTCCCGTTGCGGCCGGGGCGGGTGGAACCAAGGATCACGGCGATCTTGAGCGTGCTCATGTCGAACGCTCCCTTCGGTGATTCGGCTGAACGGGACGGACTCCTGCGACTCCTACGACTTGAACCTTCAAGTTCGACCCTAGACCGTTCAACTTGAAGCTTCAAGTCATATTTTCGACGAGCTGTCGCGCACAGCACGCGCACATCCCGAGCGTTGCGCGTGATCGGTCCCCTGCGGGATGCTCATGCCAAGCAGTGTCGGGACGAACCATCTGCGCGAACTCGACTCGCTACTGGGCGAATTGGGCACGACTGGGTACGACCGGGTCCGACCGGAAGCAGTGCCGGGCACCTGAGGGGGACGATGGCAACCGAGCAACACAGCGCCGAACAGCAGCGGGTGGAACAGCAGAGCCTGGAGGAGCGCAGTCGGGTCGAGCGCGCCGTGATGTGGGCGCTGCACAACCTCGACGGCCTGGTCGGGTTGGGCGTCGCGGTCGTCGTCGGCCTGCTCGACATCTTCTCCAACAATCTGAGCAGCTCGGTCACCTCGGGCTCGATCCTGCTGGTCCTGGCCTCGTTGGTGTACGCCTCGCTCGCGGAGCGCAAGCGGCGCACCGTGGACATGCGGCGGGCCCTGACCGAGACCCGGCTGGCCATCAGCGACACGGCGATGGTGCGGTCGTTGTCCGGCCCCGACGTCGAGGAGGCGCTGCGCCGTGCGCGCGCCGACACCAAACGCTGGTGGTTCCGCGGTGGCACCGGCACCTACCTCCGGGCCGTGACGCTGCCGGAGTGCGTGCGCGAGGCGCAGCGGACGCGGCGCCCGCTCGAGGTGAAGGTGAACATCATCGACCCCTCCGACGAGGCGGCCTGCCGGACCTATGCGCACTTCCGCCGGACGCACGCGGATCCGCGCGACATCGGCACCGAGCGCGAGTGGACCGAGGACCGGGCCCGCAAGGAGGCCTGTGCGACGGTGCTGGCCGCCTGCTGGTACCGGCAGTGGACCAACGAGATGGAGATCGACGTCTATCTGTCGTCCGTGGCGTCCTCGCTCCGCTTCGACCTCTCCGATTCCTGCCTGGTGATCACCCAGGACGACCCGCGGCGCGTCAGCCTCCGCGTGGACCGGGACCGTGCGCTCTACGACTACTACGTCACCGAGCTCCGGCTCTCCTGCGACCAGGCCCGGCGGCTCGACCTGAAAGCTCCCGAGCAGCTGTCGCAGGAGCCGACCGTGTCCGAGGTCCAGCAGTTCTTCCGCGCCGTCGACCTGCCCCTGCCGATGTCCTGGTCGGACGCGGAGGTACGCGAGATCGTCGACAAGGCCCTGCACCCGGAGAACCCGTACTCCTGACAGCTGCGCACCTGACGGCCGATCAGTCAACGCCACCGGAGCGATGGATGATGGACAGCGGCTCGGACTACCCGACCCTGGAACGGGCGGCGCAGCGCGGCGAGACCGCCTGCCTCCTGGGCTACGCCCGCGCGGCCCTCGAAGCGGTGGTCCAGGGCCGCACCCGACTCCGGGCGGTGGTACACCCGCTGGGCTTCGTCTGCCTCCCGGTACTGCGCGAGGGCGGGGACGGCGTCTGCGTCCACCTGCACGGCGGGTCATCCGGAGGCGGCGGGTCATCGGGGGGTGGCGGCCGACCCGGGACCGGCGCGCTGACGACCTCGGCGATCCACGCGCACAGCTGGGACCTGATCAGCTGCGTACTCTTCGGCGCGATAGGGAACGTACCGGTACGGGTGGTCGACGAGGAGCGCCGGCCGACCCACCGGATCTTCGCCGTGGCCAGCACGCCCGACGGGGTCGACGACCTGCGGCCGACGGCACGTCTGGTGCGCTTCAGCGCCGAGCCGGTGCGGGAGCACGGCCCCGAACAGATCTTCACCATGGCCGCGGGCGAGTTCCACAGCACTGTGGGCGTCTCCGGGGAGTCCGACGGGGCCAGTGCCACCGTCGTGCTCGGCCGGTCCGTCGAGGATGCCGTGGATCTGGCCCTCGGGCCACTGCACGGTCTGCCGCACCGGGTGGAGCGCCGAAGACTGGCTCCGGCCCGGTCGGCTGACATCGCTCGAGGGGTTCTCAGGAGGATGGATGAGTCCGCATCACGCCCCACGGCACGACCCGCTCCCCGTCCTCGGCCCAGACCGGGCCGTCCCGAGCGCGGCCCACGCTCCGGTACCGGAGCCGATCCCGGCACTCCTCCCGGCCTATGCGGATGAGCAGCACACCGCGGTCGCGGCGGCGCGGGCGGCGGGCAGACTGCTGCGCCGACGGCTCGGCAGCGGCTTAGGCGCCTGTGCCGTCCATCCCAAGGGCGACCGCGGCGACGTGGTCACCGATCTGGACCTGGCGGCGGAGGAGCTGATCGTCGCCCGACTCCAGGCCCGGTACCCGGCCGACCGGATCGTCTCCGAGGAGGCGGGCGTCCTCGAGAACGCCGGAACGGACGCCCGAAGGACCTGGCTGGTCGATCCGCTGGACGGCACCAACAACGTCGCGATCGGACTGCCGGTGTGGAGCGTCGGCATCGCCCTGTGCGTGGCGGACAGACCGGTGGTGGGTGTCGTCCACGATCCGGTCCTGGGCCGCACCTGGAGCGCGCGGCTGGGCGGCGGAGCCCAGGGGCCGGACGGACCCATGACCGGCCCTCCCCCGCGTCCGTCCGTGCGAGCTGCCGCCGGACCGCTGCTCGCGTGGACGCAGGGCTACGCCGTCGGCCGGGGCGAGGAGCGCGCGAGCGCGCTCAAGGGGGCGCTGGAGCTGCGGGCACGCCGCCTGCTCCAGCTGTGGGCACCGCTGTCCGCATGGGCGCTGCTCGCCGGCGGCACCATCGACGGCTTCGTGGGCTACCGCAGCG
The DNA here is from genome assembly GCF_041262485.1 of Streptacidiphilus sp. BW17. Classification (NCBI taxonomy): domain Bacteria; kingdom Bacillati; phylum Actinomycetota; class Actinomycetes; order Kitasatosporales; family Streptomycetaceae; genus Streptacidiphilus; species Streptacidiphilus sp. BW17. The sequence continues at coordinate 58,651 of NZ_JBGCCR010000031.1, forward strand.
AGTACGTCGACCTACCGGCGGGGCTGCTGCTCGCCCTGGAGGCGGGCGTGGACGTGCGCGGCTTCGACGGCACGCCGTTCGCGGACCGCCTGGGGCCGGGCGCGGAGCTCAGCTTTGTCGCCGGGCGGCGGGAAGTGGTGGACGAGCTGCTGGCGTTGGTCGCTGCGCAGGGGTGAGGTCTTCGATCCCGCAGGTGGTGGCAACTCCCAGGGGCGCGGGGAACTGCGCGACAAGCCACCCACGCAGGTGGCAGGCCGAACCGTCAGGGCCATCCGCACAGGGTGGTTGTTCGCGCGCGCAGTTGATCAAGCAGAGGCCCGCGCCCTGAGTAGTGCAACTGTCTGCTCAGCCCACGGCTGTAAGCGCCAGCGTCGCGGCGGCGACCGTGCCGATCGCCAGCGCTGTGCCGGTGAGCATGAAGGTCCGCAGGGGGATCCGGACGCCGAAGGCGCGGCAGCGTTCGAACCAGAGGAGGATCGCCAGGGAGGCCCACGGGGTGATCACGGGGCCGACGTTGGTGCCGATCAGCAGGCCCAGCAGCTGGAGGTGGTTGGCCGTGGGCACCACCGACTCTCCCGCCAGGTAGACCGGCAGGTTGTTCAGCACGTTCGACAGCCCGCCGCCGACGGCCGAGGCGCGCAGGACCCCGCCGGTGCCGCCGTCGGAACCGATCGCCGCGGCGAGCACCTGGTGCAGGCCGTGCGCGTCGAGCGTCTCGACGACCAGGAACATGCCCGGCACCATGATCAGCAGCCGCCAGGGGATCAGCGAGAGCCGCAGCTCCTGCCGCCGGCGCACCGCGAAAGCCGCCACGACCAGCAGCGCGGCAGCGGTGGAAGCCATCCACAGCGACACCGCGCCGGTCAGCACGGTGACGAGGAATCCCGCCGTGGCCACGGCGCAGATCCGGAACAGGAGAGGGTCTCCTGGCCGGTGGTCCGGCGGCGGGGTGTAGCTCCCGGCGTCCGCGCCTCGTCGGCGGCGGCGCCAGAAGAACCACCACAGCAGCGCCATGGTCACCGCGACCGAGGCCAGTTCGGGCAGCCACATCACCCAGACCAGGCCCAGCGGGGAGAGCGCGACCCGGTTGGCGGCCAGCAGGTTGGTCAGGTTGGACGCGGGCAGCAGCAGGCTGGCGGTGTTGGCCAGCCAGACCGTGGTCATCGCCAGCGGCACCGGCGGGATCCGGACCCGGGTGGCCAGGGCCAGCATGACCGGCGTCAGCAGCACGGCGGTGGTGTCGAGGTTGAGCGCCACCGTGGTCGCCGAGGCGAACAGCACGCAGAGCACGAAGAGCCGTACGTAGCTGCCCCCGCCCCACCGCGCGACGCGGGTGGCGAGGACGTCGAAGACCTCGGCCTTGGAGGTCAGTTCGGCCAGCAGGATGACCGAGGCGAGGAAGCCGAGCAGTGGTGCGATGCGCTGCATCGCGTCCCAGGCGGACGCGTGCGGCAGCAGGCCGGTGACGACGGCCACCAGGCCGCCCGCGAGCAGGCCGAGCGCCAGCCAGTCCAGCGGATGCAGCCGGCCCCGAGGGGTCGGGACGGAACGGCCGGAGGACGGGTCGGGCTTCCGGTCCTCGACATCACCCGGGCCTGGCGTCCCCACGCCCCGAGAATCCGTCACTTCCGCATCCACGTCAACAGATTACGTCACCAATCGCTCACGATCCGCCACCGCGGACGGCGGCCGGATCTACCATTCTCCCATGGCGAACAGTGATTCGGCCCCGTTCGACTTCTTCATCAGCTACTCGCCCGCCGACGAACGGTGGGCGGCCTGGATCGCCTGGACCTTGGAGGAGGCCGGTCACCGCACGCTGCTCCAGGCCTGGGACTTCGTCCCCGGCACCGACTTCATCGACTTCATGGACCGCGGGGTCACCGAGTCGACGGCCGTGATCGCCGTGCTGTCGGACCACTACAAGAACTCGACGTACGGGCGGATGGAGTGGCAGGCCGCGCTGCGCTCCTCACCGCAGCCGCCCAACCCGCGACTACTCACCGTGCGTGTGGCCGACACCACAGTCGAAGGACTGCTCGCCACCATCACCTACATCGACCTGGTCGGCGTGCAGGACGCCGCCGCGGCCAAGGACCTGCTGCTCACCCGGATCGAGAGCACCGTGACCGGCCGGTCCCGGCCCGAGGAGCGACCGCAGTTCCCCGGCGACCCGGCCGGGCCCGGTCTGCCGGGCCTGCCCGACGTCTCCGGCGTCTCCGGTCTCTCCGGCCCGCGCACGGCGTCCATACCGTCGCAGCGCGGACCCTCGCAGCGCAGCCCCTTCGGCGGGCTGGGCTGGGGAGGCCGCCGGCGTCCCACCGTCGCGCCGCGCTATCCGGCCGCGCCGCACACCGCACGTGAGGGCGAGACGCTGACCGTGCTGCATCTGGCCGGTCCCGCCTTCGGGCGGGGTCAGGAGCCGGACACGCTGCGGGCCGCGATCTGGAGCGACCTGGTCGAGCTGACCGACAGCGGCGCGCCCGCACCGGACCTGGTCGTCGTCACCGGAGACCTCACCGCCTCCGGAAGCCCGCGCGAGTGCGAGCAGGCGCTGGACTTCCTCACCAAGCTGCGCTCCCGGCTCGCCCTGGAACCGCAGCGGCTGGCCGTCGTCCCGGGCGGCCACGACGTGAGCCAGGCCGCGTGCCGGGCGTACTTCCACAGCTGCGAGGCGGACGAGATCCATCCGCGTGCGCCGTACTGGCCCAAGTGGCGCCACTACACCCGGCTCTTCCAGGAGCTCTACCAGGGCCTCGACCTGGTCTTCGACGCCGACCAGCCGTGGTCGCTCTTCCCCGTGCCCGACCTGCACACGGTCGTGGCGGGCTTCAACTCCTCGATGGCGTACAGCCATCGGACCGAGGAGCAGTTCGGCAGTCTCGGCAACGAGCAGATCACCTGGTTCGCCCAGGCACTGCGCCCCTACCAGGACGCGGGCTGGCTGCGGATCGGCGCGGTCCGGCATCCGCTGGACCAGGCGCCGCGTCCGCGTCGTGAGGCGCTGCGGGACAGCGACCTGTTCCTGCGCCTGGCCGCGCCGCGGCTCAACCTGCTGCTGCACGGCCCCGACACCGCCCCGGACGCCGGGACGCCGCACCGGATCGCGGTCACCGGTGGCGAGTTGCTGGTGCTCGGCGCGAAGAACCCCGCCGAGCGCCGGCTGATCCAGCTCAGCGCCGACGGCCTGCGCTGCCGCCAGGCCGGATCGGACACCGTCGACCTGTCGGCCCGCTGGAGCCGCGCGGAGACGGCCTTCCCGCCCGCCGGGCACGGCACCGACAGCGCGGCGGGCACGGACGACGGCGACAGCGCCGACGGCGCCGAGGCTGCGGACGACACGCCCGCGACGGAGGCCGGGCCGACCGCGTCGTCCGGGCCGTTCGGCGGCCAGGGTTTCGGCGGCCAGGGTGCGGCGCGGGAGCCGCGGACCGTGGCCGCGCCGGTGGACGAACTGCTGGACCGGATCGCCGAGGTCTGCCGCACCCGCCACGACTCGGTGACGCTGCGTCGGCTGCGCGGCACACCGCCGCAACTGCTGGCCACCTGGCAGGAGTCCGGCTTCGTCCGCCAGGAGCGCATCGCCGCCGTCGTCGGCACCCCGGGTCCGGACCTGGTCGAGGCCTTCGCTGACCAGGTCCGCGCCTCGGGCACGGAGCCGGACGCCGAGCTGGTCCATCTCGGCCCGCCCCCCGCGCCCGAACTGCGGGACCGGGCCCGGCGGTTGGGTGTCCGGATCCGCAGTTTCACCGAGTTCCAGGGGCTGTTGGACCTGCGCGAGTACACCCGTGCGCAGACCGAGCGGCTGCTGCGCGACCTCCGGTACCCGCCCCACCTCTACCTGCCGCAGCGCTACCGGGAGACCGCGCCCGCCGGAGGCGTGGAGTACCCGGACCTGATCGGCGACCTGATCCGGCTGCTCGACACCGACCACGGCCGGTTCCTGCTGCTGCTGGGCGACTTCGGGCACGGAAAGACCTTTGCTCTGCACGAGCTGGCCCGGCGGCTGCCGGAGGAGCTCCCGCACATCACCCCGCTGCTGATCGACCTCGGCACCCTCGACAAGGCCTACACCCTGGACGGGCTGGTCGCCGCCCATCTGGCCGCCCACGGCGTCGACACCATCGAGCTGCGCGCCTTCCGCTACATGCTGCGGCAGGGCCGGATCATCCTGCTCTTCGACGGCTTCGACGAGTTGGTCAACCAGATCAGCTACGACCGCGCCGCGGACCACCTGCAGATCCTGCTCGACGCGGCCACCGACAACGCCAAGATCGTCGTCAGCAGCCGCACCCAGCACTTCAAGTCCCAGGCTCAGGTGCTGACCGCGCTCGGCGAGCGGGTCGGACTGCTGCCGCAGCGACGCGTGATGCAGTTGGAGTCCTTCAACGAGCAGCAGATCCGCCGCTATCTGGAGAACCGCTACGGCGACGCCCAGGCGGCCGACGACCGGATGCGGCTGCTGCACGGCATCCCGGACCTGCTGGCCCTGTGCGGCAACCCGCGCCTGCTCAGCTTCGTCTCCCAGCTGGACGAGGAGCGGCTGCGCGCCGTGGCCGGGGCGGGCCGGGCGCTGAGCGCCGCCGGCCTCTACCAGGAGGTCTTCGACGCCTGGCTGCAGTACGAGCGCGAGCGCGTCAGCGTCCCGGGCGCGCCACCAGGACTGACGATCGATCAGCTCTGGCACGCCGCTTCGGCGCTGGCGGTGCGACTGTGGGAGACCGGCCGGACCTCGCTGCGGATGGACGAACTCACCGACATCGCCGAGATACTGAGCACACTCACCGAGCACCGCCTCTCGGTCCCGCACGCGGCGCATGCGATGGGCTCCGGCACCCTGCTGATCCGCTCGCCCGAGGGAACCTTCCACTTCATCCACCGCTCGGTGGCCGACTGGCTGGTCGCCAGGGAGGCGGCGGCGCGACTGGCGGGCGGCGACCACGAGTTGCTGGAGCACCGGGTGCTCAGCCAGCTGACGGTGGAGTTCCTCTGCGATCTGGCGGATCGTCAGGACTGCCTGACCTGGGCCCAGTCGGTGTTGCGGGACACCGGGACGGACGAGCGGCCCGCTACGGCGACTGCCGCAGCCGACGCTGCCGACCCCGGCGAACGCTCCGCCGTCGCCCGGGCCAACGCCGCCAGGGTGATCAGCCGCCTGCGCATACCCGCCCACACCGATCTGCGCGGCGCGCGGCTCGTCGGCGAGGACCTGTCGCACCGCGACTTCACCGGCGTCGACCTGACCGGGGCCGACCTGTCCGACGCCCGGCTGGACGGCGCCAACTTCAAGGGCGCCCGGCTGCGCGACGCCCGGCTGGTCGGCACCACCATGGACGGCACCCGGCTCACCGACGCCGACCTCACCGGCGCCGACCTGCGCCGCTCCCGCCTCGGCCGCAGCGATCTGAGCGGCGCCCAGCTGACCGGCAGCCGCTGGAACCGCGCGTCGCTGATCGACTGCCGGGCCGACCGCCCGCTGACCGAACTGCCGGAGCTGGCCACGGCCGCGATCAGCCCGGGCATGCCGGTCGAGGTCGGGCTGCGGCCCGCCAAGGTCGGCGTCCCCTACGGCTTCGGCTCGAACGTCGCCCGCCTGCCCGAGCCGCTCACCTACGCGCCCGACGGCGAGTTGCTGGCGATCGGCAACGAGGACGGCAGTGTGCTGGTCTGCGACGCGGGGACCGGTGCCGCGCTGCGCACGCTGTCCGGGCACACCGGCCGGGTCTACTCGGTCAAGTTCCGCCCCACGGTGCTGGCGACGGGCGCCTCCGACGGCACCGTCCGGCTCTGGGACCCGGTCACCGGCGCCTGCCTGCACCGGCTCGACGTGCACCCCGACGGCGTCTGGCCGGTCACCCTGGACCAGTCGGGCACCCTGCTCGCCACCGGCGACCCGACCGGCGCGGTGACGCTGTGGGACGTGGCCACCGGCACCGTCCGGCTCAAGCTGCCCGGCCACGGCAAGCTGACCCTGACCGCCCAGTTCAGCGCGGACGGACGGCTGTTGGCGCTCGGCGACGCCAGCTCCAGGCTGACGGTGTGGGACACCACCGACGGACGACGGCTGGCGAGCCTGGAAGACCACGACGGCACGGTCTACCGGGCCAGGTTCAGCCCAGACGGCCGCCTGCTGGCCACCGGCGACCAGGGCATCGGCGTCTCCCCACGCAGCGGACGCGGACGGAACGGCAACGTCCGGGTCTGGTCCACGGAGGACTGGAGCCTGCTGCACCACTTCACCGGCCACCCCGGCCGCGTCTACACCCTCGACTTCCACCCCTCCGGCACGCTGCTGGCCAGCGGCGACACGGCGGGCAGCGTCCGGGTGTGGGACCTGGTCTCCGGCCGACCGGCGGGGGTGGGGGTCGGCTGCGTCGGCTCCGTCTACCAGGTCAGCTTCTCGCCGGACGGCGGCCTGCTCGCGGCGGGCGACAGCACCGGCCTGGTGCGGACCTGGCAGTCCCCGGAGCCCGTCGGCCCCGGTGTCACCTCCGTCAGCCCGCGCTCCGAGCGAGACCCGGACCTGCCCCCCGACCTGCCGCTCAGCCCGCTCCCGCACCAGCCGCCGCAGCACCGCGGCTCGGTCTGGGTCTGCCGGTTCCGTCCGCCGACCGAGGGCGAACCCGCCGGAGCCGGACCGGTCCTGGTCACGCTCGCCAACGACGGGGCGGTGCGGCTCTGGGACACCGCGACCAGCCGCAGCCGCCGGATCCTCAACGGCCACGGCCGCAAGGTCTTCTCACTCACCTACAGCCCCGACGGCTCCCTGCTCGCCGTCGCGGGCAACGACGGCCGGATCCGGGTGTGGAACACGGCGACCGGTGTGCTCACCTCGACGCTGCGGGGCAACAACGACCAGCTGGTCTCCGCCGTCTTCGGCCCCATCGACGCGCTGCTGGCCACGGCAAGCAACGACGGCGACGTCTACCTGTGGAACGCGGTCACCGGCGAGTTCCAGCGCGAGATCGACGCCGAGACCGACCACACCTGGGCCGAGGCCTTCGACGCGACCGGCGACATCCTGGCCACGGCCAACGACGACGACTCGGTCCAGCTCTGGTACCGGACCACGGGCGCGCGGGTGACGTCGCTCGCCCAGCACCAGGGCCGGGTCCGGTCCATCGCGTTCAGCCCCGACGGCCGCCACGTCGTCACCGGCGCGGACGACCGGCTGGTCCGGGTGTGGGACCTCCAGGGCGAACTCGTCGCCGAACTCGCGGGGCACACCGACCGCGTCTACACCGTGGTCTTCGGGACCTTCGGCAGCGACGACGGCCGCGACGGCGGCGGACCCTCGGGCGAGGTCTCGGCTGGCCACTGGATGGCCAGCGCCTCCTGGGACGGCACCGCCGTCGTCTGGCGCGACGGCGAGCCGGTGCACCGGCTGCGAGGCCACGCCGGGGCGATCTGGACCGCCGCCGCGCACCCGAGTCTCCCGCTGCTGGCCACGGCCGGCGACGACGGGGTGGTCCGCCTCTGGGACGTCCGCACGGGCACACTGCTCCATACCCTCACCGGCCCGGTGGGACGCGTGCTGACGCTCTCCTTCCGCCCCGACGGCGGTCAGTTGGCGGCGGGCGGCGAGGACGGCACGATCCGGCTGTGGTCCGTCGAGCCGGACGCGACGACGGCACCGGTGCCGCAGGCCACGCTGATCGGCGCGGCCGAGGGCTGGGCCATGTTCACCCCGTCGGGACGCTACAAGCATCAGGGGTCCACGGCGGGCGAGTTCTGGCAGGTGATCGGCATGAGCCGGTTCGAGCCCGGCGAGTTGGACCGCCACCTCCCGAGCGCCGCCCAACTCCCGCTGGACCAGCCGCTCTGAGCACGCCGAGGAACGTGGGCACGCAAAAGCCCCGGCCGAGCACGACGGCCGGGGCGGCCCCCGCCCACTGGGCGCGGGCGGGCGTTCCGCATTCCATGCTGCCGAATCCGCCCGGTGGGGCGGTACCTCCGTCCGGTGGCAGGCCCACCGCCGAACGGAGGAACCGGCGACCGACCTGTCCCCGCCTCCTCCGCCGAACGGCGGAGTGATGCGCTTGGACGTGGTGGACTGCTCCGTTCGTTCAGGTGGGTGCGGGTTCGTACGTGTAGCCGACGCCGCGCACGGTCACGAGCAACTCCCGGTGGGCGTCGCCGAGCTTGTGCCGCCAGGCGGGTCATGTGGACGTCTATGGTCCGGCCGTCGCCGACGTCGGGCTGCTGCCACACCGCATGGAGCAACTGCGCCCGCGAGAAGACCTGCTGGGGACGGCCCACCAGGTGGGCCAGCAGGTCGAACTCACGCCGCGTCAACTCCAGCGCCCGGCTCCCGGCCCAGGCCGTCCGGCGGCCCGGGTCGATGACGACGCCGCCGCCGGTGGGCCGGGTCGGGTCGGGGCCGAGGTCAGGCGGCCCGGGCCAGGGGCGGGCGGCTTCCGCTGCGGCGTTGCGGCGGCAGGGACTGCTGCACAGGCCACGGTGGTGACGGGCTCGGACCCGCAGGTAGCTCACGGACACACGGACCTCCTTCTCAGGGCTTCAACAGCCCACGCTGGTAGGCCTTGACGAGGTGCTGCGGCACCAGGTGCTCCTGGCCGTCCACGGTGATCGGGACGAGCTGCGGGACGGTCGCCTTCCACTGGGCCCGGCGGTGCCGGGTGTTGCTACGGGACATCTTGCGCTTGGGCACGGCCATCTGGTCGTTCCTTCGTTCATTGGAAGAGTGGTGACAGATCGTCAGGTAGCGGGTCAGGTCACGGGTCGAGGAGGTCCTCGAAGGCGTCGGGCAGCGCCTTCCAGCCGGACTCGCCGGCGCCCAACTCCTCGTCGCTGAGCAGGCAGGAGTCGAGCAGCTCGACAATGCCCTCGGCGTCGAGCCCGGCGGCTGTGAAGACCAGCTGCTGGATCCGGTCCCCGTACGTGGGATGCCACTCCAGCGCGGCTGTCGCGCGGCGCTGCGGCGGATACAGCTCCCATTGGTCGTCGTCGAGAGCCGCCAGCCAGGGGCCGCGCTCCTCCATGGGGACCAGCGCCGCACCTCGGCGTGCAGCCCGGCTACCACCACGACCGGGAGCAGGGCACCGCCGTCCCTGGGCGCTCGCGCCGTCGAGTCCCCCGTCACCAGCTGGACTTCCGCACGCCCGGCAGCTGGCCCGCGTGGGCCATGGTGCGCAGGTTGATCCGGGACAGGCCGAACGCCCCCTGGTAGCCGCGCGGGCGGCCGTCCACGGCGTCGCGGTTGCGGACGCGCGTGGCGCTCGCGTCGCGGGGCTGCCGCGCCAACTCGCGCTGGGCGGCGGCGCGCTCGTCCTCGCTGCTGCGCGGGGAGGCGATGATCTTCTTCAGCTCCGTCCGGCGCTCGGCGTAGCGGGCGACGATCACGCGGCGCTGCTCGTTCTTGGCGATCTTGCTTGCCTTGGCCATCAGACGCGCACCCCCTGGGAGCGAAGGCGGGCGACGGCCTTCTCGATGCCGATCTTGTCGACGGTCTTGATGCCCTTGGTGCTCAGCGTGAGCCGGACGAACCGGCTCTCGCTCGGCAGCCAGTAGCGCTTGTGCTGGATGTTGGGGTCGAAACGGCGCTTGGTGCGCCGGTGCGAGTGCGAGATCGAGTGACCGAAGCCGGGCTTGCGGCCGGTCAACTGGCAGTGGGCGGACACGGTGGGTCTCCCCGGAGCTGGCGTGGCGGACAGGACCGAGCACCCGGTCGACGGCGGGAATACGCGACGGCGGGCGGGCGTTCTGACGGTACACTAAATGAAAATGACTTCCATTTCACTCCGATGGACAGCCCACCGGAGTGACACCGAGAGATCCGGAGTGAGCCGGACCGGTCCGGAGTGATCCGGACAGGCACCGGCCACCGTCCCCGACTGGAGAACCGCCGACCATGGCACGCAACGAACTCCGCCCGATCATCAAGCTCCGTTCCACCGCCGGAACCGGCTACACCTACGTCACCCGCAAGAACCGCCGCAACGACCCCGACCGCGTGGTCCTGCGCAAGTACGACCCGGTCCTCGGCCGCCACACCGAGTTCCGCGAGGAGCGCTGAGCGCGAGCCGGAACGTCCCGTCACCACCCGGCAACCCGCAACGCGCCACCACCCAGCAGCCCGCTACTGAGAGGCACAGCCCCATAAAGCCCGGAATCCACCCCGCCTACCGCCCCGTCGTCTTCCGCGACCGCGCGGGCGACGTCGCGTTCCTGACCCGCTCCACGATCGCGAGCACCAAGACCGTCGAGTGGGAGGACGGCAACGCCTACCCCGTCGTCGACGTCGAGATCTCGTCGGCGAGCCACCCCTTCTACACCGGCAACGCCCGCGTGATGGACACCGCCGGTCGCGTCGAGCGCTTCGAGCGCCGCTACGGGCGCAGGTGAACCTCACCAAACCGTGATGCTTCGGCGCCCACCGAAGCATCACGGCCCTGCCGTCGGGCGCATGGACACCCTGTCACCTGCGCAGTTGCACTGAAGCTGCCGAGGCCGCCCGTCACTTGATCACGTCGAGCAGCGTGATCCCCAACCACGGGCCGCCGTACCAGTAGGCCGGACCGAGCGGGCGCAGCGTCGCCTGCGCCAGGTGCGCGTGCCGCAGGTGCTCGGCGTACTTCCTGGCCATCGGCCAGAAGTCCGCGACCAGCAGCCGACCGCCGGGACGGAGCACGCGCACGGCCTCGTCGAGCGCGCGGTACCGGTCTTCGTCCGCCGGGATGTTGTGGATCACCAGCGCGCTCGTCACGACGTCGAAGGAGGCGTCCGCGAAAGGCAGGGCGGTGATGTCGGCGGTGTGCACCTCGACCCGGTCCAGGACCCCGGCCGCGGACGCGTTGGCACGGGTGGCGTCGGGGGTGTTGCCGCTCTGGTCCTTGCCCAGCCACAGGTCCGCGCCGACGGCGCGCCCCTCGGGCAGCCGCCGGGCCGCGGCGATCAGCACCGCGCCACGGCCGCAGCCGAGGTCCAGCAGCTGCTCGTGGCCCTTCAGCCCGATCCGGTCCAGTTCCCTTTCCCAGACGCGCAGTTTGCCGCACAGCGTGGTGTGCAGGTAGACGCCGGTGCTGGCGAGCAGCACCGCGCCGGTGGCAGCCGTCACGGCGCGTCCCTTGCGCCACCGCGTGGCGGCCAGGAGGGACGCGGTGCCGAGGGCGGCGATCGCGGCGGGGAAGGCGGGCGCGTCGACGCCGTAGCGTGGCCGGTCGAGGCGCGGCAGTGGCGGGTCGTTCAGCTTTTCGTTCTCGGGCACAGTCTCGTTCTCGGACATGCCCGCAGTGTCACCGGCCCGGCGGTCGGCCGTCTTGGAGAAATGTTCCTCCCACCTGCCAGCCGGGCATCGTTGATGATCCGTCAGCAACCGCGCAGGTAGCCGGGAGCAGCCCAGGCGATGTCGTCGACCGCGAGCCAGGGGGCGACCGCGACCGCCCTGGGCGTCGCCCCGGCGAAGGCCATGACGTCGCGGTGGAGGTGCGACTGGTCGACGTAACCGATCTCCGCCGCGACCCGTGCCGCGGCGTGCCCGGCGGCCAGGTGGTGCGCGGCGTGGTCGAAACGCACCAACTGCGCGGCCCGCTTGGGATTGACGCCGAGCTGCGACCGGAACCGGGACCAGAGACGCTTGCGACTCCAGCCGACCTCGTCCGCCAGCCGGTCGACGCGTACCGCTCCTTGGTGCCTCACGATCTGCCGCCAGCAGTGGGCGACTTCCGGATCGACGATGCGGCCCTCCCCGCACCGCTGTGCGAGCGCGGCCTCCGCGATCCCGAACCGCTCCTCCCAGGTGCCTGCGGCGCACAGTCGCTCCCGCAGGCGTGCGGCCTCCCGCCCCCAGAGGTCGTCGAGGGACACCACGCTCCCGCCCGACTCCGCCGAGGCGCCACCCAGCACCGCGTGGGCCAGCAGGGGCGACAGCCGCAGTTGGAGGCAGGCGACATCGCGCCCGAGGCCCCGCACACCGTCGGCGGCCATGCCGATGACGGCGCTGTCGTGCTGCTCGCGCCCCCCGGAGTCGACGACGGCGAGCGTCCCGGCACCGACGTCGAAGGCCAGCGTGACGGCCGGGTAAGGGACCACGGCCAGGTCGACGCGATCCGCGGTCCGCGCCCGGAACCCGGCCATGCCGACCCCGCGCAACCGGCCTGGCCGCGACGGCGTTGCGATGTCCCACACGTCCACGGCGTCCTGCGCCGACTCGACGGCTCGCATACCGAACAGGCTACGCGCCGCGGCACTGCCGGACGCGTGTACCCACGAGCGGACATTCGTCCAAGACCCGGACCCCGAACCCGACGACGCTGAGCGCAGGACCGTGCCCAGGACTGTGTTCAAGACCGGGCACGCACCGCTCCGTTCGGGAGAGGACCAGCACTCATGCCCCACCCGTCGATCGACCCGTTCACACCCGCCGTCGAACTCGCCGAGGCCATCCGCCGCAAGGAGGTGAGCCCGGTCGAGGTGGCCGACTGCTACCTCGACCGGATCGACGCGCTCGACCCCGCGCTGAACGCCTTCTGCCACCGCGCCGACGACGACGTCCGCAAGGCGGCTGCAGCGGCGGCTGACTCCGTGGCGCGGGCGGACTCCGCCGAGGACCTCCCGCCGTTCCTCGGCGTGCCGCTGCCGATCAAGGACCTTCTCGACGTGGCGGGTTGGCCCACCAGCTACGGATCGGCCGGAGCGCACCGGCGCCCGGCCACGGCGTCCGACCTGGTGGTGCGGCGGTTCGTGGACGCCGGCTTCGTCCTGCTCGGCAAGACCACCACCTCCGAGTTCGGCGCCGTGCCCTTCACCGAGAGCGAGGCCCTGGGCGTCACGCGCAACCCCTGGGCCCCGGACCGGTCGCCGGGCGGCTCGTCGAGCGGAGCGGGCGTGGCCGTCGCCGCCGGGATGGCGCCCCTCGCCCACGCCGAGGACGGCGGTGGGTCGATCCGCATCCCCGCGTCCTGCACCGGCCTGGTCGGGCTGAAGGCCACCCGCGGGCTGGTGCCCCGGACCACCGTGGTCGGCGAGGGCCTGGCGGTCAGCGGCGTGGTCACCCGCACGGTGACGGACAGCGCCGCCCTCCTCGACGTGCTGGCCTGCCACGACCCGGGCGCCTGGTGGTCACCACCGGATCGGCGGACGCCGTACACCGCCACGGTGCGGCAGGGGCCGCCGACCGGGCTGCGGATCGGTGCGCTCACCGACTCCCCGGTCGAGGGAGTCCCCGTGGATCCGGCGTGCGCGGCGGCCGTCCACGCGACGCTCCGCGCCCTCGAATCCCTCGGTCACCACGTCGTCGACGCCCGACTCCCGCTGCCGCCGACCGAGGAGTTGCTCGGGGCGTTCACGACCCTCTGGAACTGCGGCGCCGCGGGCGTCCCGCTCGCCGATCCGGACCGCATCGAGCCGCACAACCGCGCGCTGCGGGAGGCGGCCCGGTCGATCGACTCGTGGACCTACGCGGAAGCGGTGTTGACGACCCAACAGCTGTCCCGGCGCATCGTCGAGGGGTTCCTGGCCGGGTTCGATCTCCTGGTCACGCCGACCATGGCCTGCCTGCCGCCGCGCATCGGCGCCTGGCGGGCCGGTACCGACGACGACCCGCTCCGGGCGCTGCACAACAGCTACCCGATGGGGGTGTTCACCTCGGTGTTCAACGTGACCGGACAGCCGGCCATCTCGCTGCCGCTCCACCACGACGACGCCACGGGGCTCCCCGTCGGCGTCCAACTCGTGGGCGCACCCTGGCGCGAGGACCTGCTGCTCCAGGTGTCCGGGACGCTGGAGGCCGCGCTCCCCTGGGCCGGTCGCCGTCCGGCTCTGGCCGTCACCGGCTGACCACCGGGGCGGAGCGGGTCAGAGCGGGTCAGAGCAGGGCAAGCCCGGCGGATCAGGTCAGGGAGCGCAGCGCCGCCGCGGCCTCGTCGACACAGGCGGCGAAGGTCGGCGGCTCGTCGGCCGCGACCCAGTGGGCGAAGGCGACGTGGAAGACCGTCACCGCGCTGTGGGCGGCGAGGCTCGCGACCGGCTCGGCCACACCGCGTTCGTGCAGGGCGTCGGTGGCCGTCTCGGTCAGGGTCGCGAGCTTGAGCAGTTCGCGCTCCTGGAGCCCGGGGTTGGCCGCGATGATCCCGCTGCGGCGGACGGCGTGCTCGCGCCGGTCCTCCAGCAGGCCGCCGCCCGCGACCATGCCGGCGAGCGCCGCCTCCAGCGGAGTGAACCTCTCCGGCGCGTCGAGGATCGCGTCGCGCGCGGTCTGCACCATGATCGGCGATCCGTCGAACAGGACCTCGCGTTTGTCCGCGAAGTGCCGGAAGAACGTGCGCTCGGTGACCCCGGCGCGCTCGGCGATGTCACCGGCGGTGGTCTGCTCGAAACCACGCTCGGCGAAGAGTTCCATCGCGGCGCCGATCATCCGTCCCCGCGCGTCCGGTTGCCATCTCCCCATGCGGGAAGTCTAGCGGCCCGGCGAATCGCATGACAGTCGCTGACATCGGTGCTACCGTTGACGACAGTCACTGACATCGCAGTGGCATTCCAGTGGAAGGAAGTCCGCCATGCGCGTCTTCGTCACCGGTGCCTCCGGCTGGATCGGCTCCGCCGTCACCGACGAACTCCTCTCCCAGGGCCACAAGGTCGTCGGCCTGGCCCGCTCGGACGAGGCCGCGGCCGCCCTCGACGCCAAGGGCGCCGTCGCCCACCGCGGCAGCCTCGACGACCTCGACAGCCTCGCCGCCGCGGCCGAGGCGGCCGACGGGGTCATCCACCTGGCCTTCAAGCACGACTTCTCCGACTACGTCGGGGCGGGCCACAGCGAGCACGCCGCCGTCCTGCGGATGCTCGACGTCCTGGAGGGCAGCGACCGGCCGTTCCTGGTGGCCTCCGGCCTCGCCACCGGCGTCACCGGGCGTGCCGTGACGGAGGAGGACGCATCGCCGTTCCACGGCGCCGACTCCATGCGCGGCGGCAGCGAGAACCTCGCGCTCTCCTACGCCGAGCGCGGCGTCCGCCCGGTGGCGCTGCGCTTCGCGCCGACCGTCCACGGCATGCGCGACCACGGCTTCACCGCGCAGCTGACGAAGATCGCCAGGGAGCGCGGGGCCGCCGGCTACATAGGCGACGGCTCGACGCACTGGGCGGCGGTCCACCGCTCGGACGCGGCCCGCATGGTCCGGCTCGGGCTGGAGAAGGCCCCGGCCGGGGCGCGACTGCACGCCGTGGCGGAGAGCGGCCTGCCCTCCCGCGAGATCGCCGCCGCGATCGGCGACCAGCTCGGCGTGCCCACGGTCTCGGTCGCCCCGGAGGAGGCAGACGCCCACTTCGGCTGGATCGGGCGGTTCTTCGGGATGGACATCGTCGCATCCAGCGCCCACACCCGGGAGTTGCTCGACTGGACGCCCACCGGCCCGACGCTCTTCGAGGACATCGCTGCCGGGGCCTACGCCCTGACTCAGTGAGCCGCCACGGCTCTTGACGGTCAGTGAGGTGGTCGATACGGTTCCCGCGATTCAGTTAGGAACCTTTACTACTTAACTGACCGTCCTCAGGAGCCCCCATGGGAATTCGACCGGGACGCGGTCCCCTGACCGCTTCAACCGCCGGCGCCGGCCTCCTCCTGGCACTGGTCGCGCCCACCACGGCCGCCCACGCCAGCACCGCCGCGCAACTGCGCATCGACCAGGTCGGCTATCTGCCGACGGACACGAAGATCGCGTACCTGATGACGGGCGCCACGGTCTCCGGCGAGCACTGGAAGGTGGTCGATGCCGCGGGCTCGACGGTGGCCGGCGGCACGGTGACCACCACCAGCCGCGGTTCGTGGAACTCGGCCTACCGGGACGTCTATCCGATCGACTTCTCCAAGGTGACCGCGGACGGCAGCTACCGCGTGGTCGTCAGCGGCGCGGTGGGCGCCTCGTCCGACACCTTCCGGGTGGAGAGCGCCGCCGCGCTCTACGGCTCCCTGGTGACCGACGGGGTGACGTTCTATCAGAACCACCGCGACGGCAAGGACGTGATCTCCGGCGCCCTCAACCGGAAGCCGTCGCACCTGAACGACGCGAGTGCGACGGTCTACCGGACCCCGGCCTTCATCCCCAACAGCGACGGCGGCACCGGGGACCAGATCAGCGGCAACCTGGTGCCGATCGCGGGCGCACCCAGGATCGACGTCGAGGGCGGCTGGTTCGACGCGGGCGACTACCTCAAGTTCACCTTCACCGCCGCCTACGCCGACGACCTGCTCTACTCCTCCGCCCTCGCGCTCGGCCACACCGCTCCCGCCTCGCTCACCGCCGAGGCCGCGTACGGCTCGTCGTGGCTGAATCGCATGTGGAACCCGTCGACGAAGACGCTCTACCTCCAGGTCGGCATCGGCGCGGGCAACGAGACGACGTACTACGGCGACCACGACCTGTGGCGACTGCCGCAGGCGGACGACTCGGACACGGCCAAGACGGACTACTACGCCGCCGCGCACCGCCCGGTCTTCGAGGCCGCCGCTCCGGGCGGGAGGATCGACCCGGACGTGGTCGGCCGCGTCGCCGCCGCGTTCGCCCTGGCCGCCCGGTCCGACGCCGCTGCCGGGAACACCTCGGGCGCCAGGACCGAACTGGCCGACGCCACCTCGCTCTACGCGATGGCGAACACCAGCCCCTCGGGCACTCTGGAGTCCGCGCTGCCCTCGGCCTACTACCCCGAGACGATCTGGCACGACGCCATGGAGCTGGGCGCAACGGAGATCGCCCGTGCCCAGCAGGCCCTCGGCGACCCGGGCTCCACCTCGCTGCCCTATCTGAAGCAGGCGGCGACCTGGGCATCCGACTACATCGCCCACGACTCGGGCAAGGACACACTCAACCTCTACGACGTCAGCGCCCTCGCCCATGCCGACCTCGCCGCGGCGATCACCAGCACCGGGAGTCCGTCCGGACTGGCCGTCACCAAGGCGGCGCTGATCGCCAATCTGAAGTCCCAGGTCGCCTCGGCGGCCAAGACCTCCGCGGCCGACATCTTCCGCGAGGGCGGCGACTACGCCAACTTCGACGTCGACTCGCACACCTTCGGCTTCATCTCCGCCGAGGCGCTCTACCAGCAGGCCAGCGGGGACACCGAGTTCGCCGCCTTCGCGGGCGAGCAGCGCGACTGGCTGCTCGGCGGCAACGCCTGGGGCACCAGCTTCATGGTCGGCGAGGGCACGACGTTCCCCGACTGCATGGGCTCACAGATACCCAACCTGTCCGGCTCCACCGACGGCCGCAGCCCGATCGACAGCGGCGCCGTCGTCAACGGCCCCAACGGGACGGACAACTTCAGCGGCGGCCTCGGATCGCTCCAATCCGGCATGAAGTCCTGCGAGCGGGACGGCTTCACCGCCTTCACCGGTCATGGCGGCGAGTACGTCGACGACGTCCGCTCCTGGCAGTCCAGCGAGCCCGCGCTCGACATGACCGGCAGCGCGATCCTCGCCGGAGCGCTCCAGGAGTCGCTCGGCTGACCACGGGACGACCCCACCGGCCGACGATGGCAGGCGGCGGGCCGCCAGCAGCGTTGATCTGACCGTCCGACAGCAGACCGCGAACCGCGAACCCCGAACTCCCCTGCCCTGCATCCCCGTAGTACTTCCGGACTACGCCGCAGGAGCGCTCCGCAGCGTGACGCCGACCAGGGGCCCCGATTCCTAGCTTCGAGAGCGACGCACCAACGCGTCCGCAGCAAGAACCGAAGCAGGAACAAGGGGGACCGGTCATGGCACAGCATTTCCTCGGCCCACGAGCGCGCCGGACGCTGGCCGGCGCGCTCCTCGCGGCGGCGGTCGTGGTACCGCTGGCGGGGGCAGCGCAGGCGTCGGACGTCCCCGCGCCCGTGCCCGGCGTCCAACCGCCGCTCGCCAACGGAGGCGTGGCCGCCCTCGGCGCCCGTTATGCCGCGTCCCGCGCCGACATCCAGGCCGCCGAGCGCTTCGCCGACGCCGCGGGCGATCCCACCCGCGCAGCCGAACTCCGCGTCCTCGCCGGGCCGTCGCGCCACTTCCTCTCCTTCGACGGACGCGACGGCGGTCGCACCGTCGAGGTGCTCGGCGACCTCGCCCACGCCCGGCGCATCGCCGTGCTGGTGCCGGGCTCCGACACCAACCTCGACACCTACGAGCGCTTCCACGCCGACGCCGCCGCACTGGAACAGGCCGCGGGCGGCGACGCGACGCACACCGCCGTGGTCGCCTGGCTCGGCTACCAGACGCCCGAGACCGTCTCGCCGGCGGTCCTCACCGTGGGCCGCGCGAACCAGGCCGCCCCGCAACTGGTGTCCTTCGTACGGCAGTTGCAACGGCTCGAACCGGACGCCCGGACCACGCTCGCGTGCCACTCCTACGGCTCCGTCGTCTGTGCCCGCGCGGCGAGCGGGCTCCACGTCGCGGACCTGGTCCTCTACGGCAGCCCCGGCGTCGGCAGCGACGCCTCGACCGTGGCCGGTCTGCACACCACCGCCACGGTCTGGGCCGGGCGCAGCAGCGGTGACTGGATCGCCGACGTGCCGCACGTCCGCGTCCCGCTCGGCTTCACCACGCTCGGTCTCGGCACCGACCCGGTCGCGCCCGGCTTCGGCGCACGGATCTTCGCCGCCGGGAGCGGCACGCACAGCCAGTACCTCAGCCCCGGCTCGCCCGCTCTGCGCAGCATCGCCGCCATCGTCTCCGGCACGGCTGACGGCACGGCGAACGGCACGGCGGACGGCTCGGCGAACGGCAAGGGGGGTGCGTTGTGACCAGTCCGCTCTCCCCCTACCGCGCCACCTACCGCTCCGTCGCCGCGCGGATCGACGCTGCCACGCCGCCGCAGCGCGACCGGGCCATCGACGCGCTGCGCGCCTTCGCCATCCTCGGGGTGGTGCTCGGCCACTGGCTGGTCACCGCGCTCGTCCTCGACTCCGGCACGCTCAAGGACAGCAGCCCGCTCCAGCACCTGCCGCAACTCGACTGGGTCTCCTGGCTGTTCCAGACCCTCGCGGTCTTCTTCCTGGTCGGCGGCCATGTCGCGGCGCGCAGCTACGCCGCCGCGCAGGCCCGCGGCACCGGGTACGGGAGCTGGCTGGCCGCGCGGTTCGCCCGGCTGACCAGGCCGGTCGCGGCCGTGCTGGTGGTCTGGGCCGTGGTCGCGGGAGCGCTGCTGGTCAGCGGCGTCAACACCGGGACCGTGGTGATGCTGGTGAAGCTGGTCCTCTCCCCGCTCTGGTTCCTGCTCGTCTTCGCCGCGCTGACGGCGGCCACCCCGCTGGTCCGCAGGCTGCACCCGCTCTGGCCGCTGGCCGTCGTCCTCTATGTCGACCTCGCACGGTTCGGCTTCCACCAGCCGGGCTGGCTGGGCTGGTTCAACCTGCCCGCCGGATGGCTGGTCCCGTACTGCCTGGGCGCGGCCTGGGCCAGGGAGGGGATGTCGAGCCGCCGCACCGGCTGGGTGCTGCTGCTCGGCGGCGCGGCGGCCACGGTCCTGCTGGTGCGTTACGCCGGCTACCCCGCCTCGATGGTGGGCGTGCCCGGCGGGCGGATCTCCAACCTCAACCCGCCGACGCTGGCCTCGGTCACCTTCGGCCTGGCCCAGTGCGGCGCGGCTCTGCTGCTGCTCGGCCCGCTGCGCCGGTGGCTCGCGCGGCCGGGCGCGTGGGCGCTGGTGGCGCTGGTCAACCTGTCCGCGATGACGATCTTCCTGTGGCACCAGACGGCGATGATCGCGACCACCGCGCTCGGCCTGCTCGTCGCCGGCGGCCCGGTCGTCGGTCTGCACACCGCGCCCGACACCGGCGCCTGGGTGCTGGCCCGGTTGCTCTGGCTGCCCGCCTTCGCGACCGTGCTGGCCGGATGCTGGGCCGCCTTCCGGCACTACGAGCAGCCGCGCAGGCCGCGCAGCGCCCGCAGGCGCAGCCACATCGTCCGGTCCTCGCGACACGCGAACTCCGACGCCCGTTCGACCGATGGCCATAAGGTGGCGACGTGAACGGGCACCAGGAGGGTGGCGTGAACGGGCCGAACGGGCCGAACGGGACGGCGTGGGCGGAACGCGCGGAACAACTCAGGGGGCTGGCCCGGCTGCTCGGCCGGAATGTCCGGCAGGACCTGGTGCGGCCCGTCCTCAACCGCTCCGCACCGACCGCGGACATGCGGGAACCGCCGTGGCGGGTCCGGAAGTCGGTCGTCACCTTGCTCGTCCTGCTCGGCGCCGCCGCGCTGATCCTCAACGGCAACCAGTACGCCTTCGCCTTCCACCTCGGGCTGCCGGTCGGCATCGTGCTGGCCGCCGGTCAGTCCTTCGCCCTGGTCTGGGCGTTGTGGGAGCCGGTCCCGGCCTGGTGGCTGTCGACGGCCACCATGCTCGCCGGGGCGTTGACCGCAACGGCCCTCCACGGCGATGTGACCGCCGGCCTCGTGAGCCTCGGGGAGCCCGGCTGGACTGCCGTCACCATCCTGCTCCAGTCCGGCGTCCTGCTGCTCCTGGCGCTGCGGTTGCGCCCGCGCGTCGCGATGGAGGCGCTCGGCCTCTCGCTCTTCGCCGGGCTGCTGGCCGGGCTCTACCGCTCGCCCGACGAGAGCTCGTCGATCGGGGCAGCCGTGCTGACCTTCTCCGTCGCCGTGCTGGTCGGCTCCTCCCTGCGCGGGTTGCGGGCCGCCCGCACCGAGCTGGTGGCCCAGGAGGAGCTGACCGCCGAGGAGCGCGCGCGGCGCACCGTGCTGGAGGAGCGCAGCCGGATCGCCCGGGAGCTGCACGATGTGGTCGCCCACCACATGTCGGTGATCTCCATCCAGGCGCAGGTCGCCCCGCACCTGGTCGAGGACCCGCCGCAGGAGCTGCGCGAGACGCTCGACGGCATCCGGCAGAACGCCGTCGAGGCACTGACCGAACTACGCCGCGTCCTGGGCGTGCTGCGCGCCGAGGACCCGCTCGCCGACGGCGTGGACGAGGCCCCGCAGCCCACCCTGGCCCGGCTGCCCGACCTGCTGGAGAACGTGCGCGGCGCCGGACTGACCGTCGACGTCACGGTGACCGGCAAAGAGCGTCCGCTCGCACCGGGCGTCGAACTCTCCGCGTACCGGATCATCCAGGAGGCGGTGAGCAACGCGATGCGGCATGCGCCGGACGCGGCCGTCGCGATCACCCTCGACTACCGACCCGCCGCGCTCGGCGTCACCGTCGCCAACGAGCCGCCGCGGAGCCCCGCGCCGCCCTCGCCCGGCGCGAGGCACGGGCTGCTCGGGATGCGCGAACGCGCGGCGATGCTCGGCGGCGAGCTCACGGCCGGACCCACCCCGCAGGGCGGCTACCAGGTCACGGCCCTGCTTCCCCTGGCTGCACCGGCCGCACCGGCCGCCACAGCGTTGCGTCCACTCTCGGAGGACCGCTCATGACGATCCGCGTGATGATCGCCGACGACCAGATGATGGTCCGCCAGGGATTCACCGTGCTGCTCAACCTGGAGCCGGACATCGAGGTCGTCGGCCAGGCCGTGGACGGCAACGAGGCCATCGCCAAGGTCGCCGAGCTCAGACCGGACGTGGTGCTGATGGACATCCGGATGCCCGGCCTCGGCGGGATCGAGGCCACCCGGCGCATCGTCGGACCCGCGACGGACAACACCGTCAAGGTGCTGATCCTGACCACCTTCGACCTGGACGAGTACGTCTACGAGGCGCTGCGCGCGGGCGCGTCCGGCTTCCTGCTCAAGGAGGCCTCGGCGAGCGAACTCGCCCAGGCGGTCCGGGTCGTGGCCGCAGGCGACGCGCTGCTGGCGCCGAACATCACCAAGCGGCTGATCTCCGAGTTCACCCGGATGCCCGGCACTCCGCGTCAGCCGACACGCGAGCGGATCGGCGAGCTGACGGAGCGTGAGACCGAGGTGCTGTCGCTGATCGCGCAGGGCCTCTCCAACGCGGAGATCGCCGCCAACCTGGTCGTCGCCGAGCAGACGGTGAAGACCCATGTCAGCCGGATCCTGGTCAAGCTCGGTCTGCGCGACCGCACCCAGGCCGCCGTCTTCGCCTACGAGTCCGGCCTGGTCCGCCCCGGGCACTGAACGCCCGGCGGTCAGTAGACCGTCGGCTCCGCCAGACGCGCTAACCGTGGGCGCGGCGGGGCCGCTCGGGCGAACGCGTGGCTGATGATGGCCGGGTGCGACTTGATCATGTGTCCTACGCAGTGGCCCGCGACAGCTTCGTCTCGACCGTCCAGCGACTCGGCTCGGCGCTCGGCGCGGGCTTCGTCGACGGGGGTGTGCATCCGCGCTTCGGCACCCGGAACTTCGTGCTCCCCCTCGCCTCCGGCACCTACGTCGAGGTGGTGACCACGCTCGACCACCCGGCCGCCGACCGCGCGCCGTTCGGACGCGCGGTGGCCCGGCGCGCGGAGGAGGGCGGCGGCTGGCTCGGCTGGGTGGTCTCGGTCGACGACATCGCTCCGGTCGAGGCCCGCCTGGGCCGCCAGGCGGCCGAGGGCCACCGGGTCCGACCGGACGGCTTCGACCTGCGCTGGAAGCAGATCGGCCTGCTGGAGCTGCTGGATGACCCGCAACTCCCCTACTTCCTGCAGTGGTTGGTGGACCCGGCGGAGCGTCCCTCGGCCGACCCGCGGACCGCGTCGACCATCAAGGGCCTCTCCATCGCCGGGGACGCGGCCGCGATCGCGGAGTTCCTCGGCGAGCCCGCCGACCATCCGCTCGACCAGGTCGACGTCACCTGGGTCGAGGACGAGGATCCGGGCCTGGTCGCCGTCGAGTTCGACACCGCGCACGGACCGGTCACCATCTGAGGTCAGCGCGTGTCCGTCACCTGGTCGGGTTCATCTTCGGCGTGCTTCCGGCGTGCCGGCGGCCGTTCCATGACTGATAGGTCATACATAGTGGGGTGATGGAGACGAGGGAGCAGATCTACCGGCATCTGCGTGAGCTTCGCGATCACCTTGCCGCCGAGACGGGCCGCTTCGGCGAGATCAGCGACGGCGAGGTCGTCATGATGATGAGCCCGGTGCCGCAGCACGGCCTGGCGGCCAAGCGCATCGTCCGCCAGCTCGACGCCCAGCTGCCGGTGCCGCTGGCGGCGTTCAGGAACACCGATACCGACGACGAGCATCTGGGCAAGCTGCGGATCCCGGACATCGTGGTGGTGGCAGAGGAAGTCATGAACACGGCCAACCCTCTGGATCCGCGCGAGATCGCCCTCGCGGTGGAGATCGTCTCGCGGTCGAACCCCGACAACGACTACGTGAGGAAGGTCGCCGACTACGCGGCGATGGAAATCCCCGACTACCTCATCGTCGACCCCCGCAACGGCACGGCCCGTCACCTGTGGCACATCGTCGTCAAGGACGGCCGCCCGGTGTACGACAACCAGGTCTCCTACAGCTTCGGTGACGTCATTCCGATCGGTGACCTGCGGATCGACACCTCCGTCCTTCCCCTGTACGACGACGCGGACCGGCCGTGACCCCCGGGGCCCTGATCCGCAGACGGCGTGAGGAACTCAGCTGGTCCCAGGCACAGTTGGCCGAGGCCGCAGGGACCGCGCAGTCCGTCGTGTCGAGGATCGAGTCCGGACGCCTGAACCCGACCGTGGACATGCTGGCGCGCCTTGCGGAGGCGATGCACTCCGATCTGACGCTGCGCATCGTGGCCCGCTGACCGGACGCCGCCGTGGCACCAGCGTCCGGGCATGCTGTCCGGAACGGTCACCCTCCGTCGGCGTGTCGTACTCACCACAGTATGGGCGAAAAGCGGTAACTTTAACCGGTTTCTCACCATCGTTCCGTGAGTATGAGGAGACGTCATGAACCGGCGGATCGCCGCACTTCTGGTAGGCGGGATGCTGTCCCTCGCGGGCCTGGCGGCCGCGCCGACGACAGCGTCGGCCGACTCGGCCGACTCGGGCTCGTCGTACCCGCAGACGCAGAAGTACGTGTGCAACGTCAACGACTCGGACACGACCGCGGTCGTCCAGACGAACGACATCGCCGGCGCCTCCGACTCGCTGCCCGCCTTCCTGCCCATGCAGTTGAGCAACTGCCGCCCGGCGTCCTGACCCGGGCCGGCCCGGTCGACGCGCCCCTTCCGGACCACGTCCGCACCACGGCCGGGGCGCGCCGTCTGCCGGAAGGCCGACCGACGCGGGATAGTGGCGTCATGCGCGTGGCAGTGCTGACGGCAGGATCGCGGGGCGATGTCGCCCCCTACACCGGACTTGGCCACGCCCTGCTCCGGGCCGGTCACGAGGTGACCCTGGTGACGCACGCGCGGTTCGCACCGCTGGCGAGCGCCGCCGGACTGGGTTTCCACCCCCTCCCCGTGGACCCGCGCGCGGTGCTGGAGTCCTCGGCCGGACGCGGACTGCACCGCAGTGCGACCGGCGCGGGCAAACTGGCCCGACTGGTCGCGCTCGCCCGGAGCAGCGTGATGGACCTCGCCGAGGCGCTCGTCGAGCCCGCACAGCACGCGGACGTGCTGCTGCTCTCCGCCGTGCTCGCACCCCTGGGCCATGTCCTGGCCGAGGGGATCGGCCTGCACACTCTCGGCGTCTATCTCCAACCACTGGCTCCCACAGGCGAGTTCGTCGCACCCGTGACGGGCACGCACTCCTGGGGGCCGGTCGGCAACCGGGTCAGCGGACGGCTGGTCAACGCGGGCGTCGACGCGATCTTCGTCGAGGCCGCCCGGATGCTGCGCACCCGCCTGGGCCTGCCGCGCGCGGGCGTGCGGGCGACTCGCCGCGCGCGCGAGCAGCAGGGATGGCCGGTCCTGCACGGCTTCAGCCCGCTGGTGGTCCCCCGCCCCCGGGACTGGCGGCCCGGCCTGGAGATCTGCGGCTACTGGTGGCCGTACGACCCGGCGGATGACCAGCCGCACCGGCCAGGTGACCGGCCTGATGTCGAACTCCCCACCGAGCTACGGGACTTCCTCGCCTCCGGGCCTCCGCCCGTCTTCGTCGGCCTGGGCAGCGCCACCGTCCCCGACCCCGACCGCACCAGCGCCCTGATCGTCGCCGCACTGCGCGCGGCGGGCCTGCGCGGGCTGGTCCAACGCGGCTGGGCCGGGCTGCACGCCGAGGGCGACGACATGCTCACCGTCGACGAACTGCCGCATTCCCGCGTCTTCCCGCACACCGCGGCCGTGGTCCACCACGCCGGTGCGGGCACCACGGCCGCGGTGCTCCGTGCCGGCGTTCCCTCCGTACCGCTACCGGTCCAGTTCGACGCGGCGTTCTGGGCACGTCGTCTGACCACGCTCGGCGTCGCCCCGGACGCCGTCCCGCTGCGCCGCCTCACCGTGGACGCACTGGCCGTCGCCCTGCGCCGGGCCACGCGCACAGGCCTTCACCGGGACCGGGCACGCCAGTTGGGCGCCCTCATCCGCGCCGAGGACGGCACGATCGGCGTCCTGGCCCACCTCGACCGGCTGGCATGACTGCCCATCTGACCTCTTACCTGTGCGGACAGTTGAACAAACATCTCTCCTCACCCGCCGCACCACCCAAATCGGACAAGGCCGTTCGATTTAGTACAGATCCACTGCGTACGACATGCACGATTTATCCGCACCTGCCGGGCATCCGCACCGAAGTGTGAAGAACGTGTCGACGCCACACACAAGCCGTGGCCGCCACCCCCACTTTTCGGTCGAAAACTTTCACGGAATATCCGGCACCCCAACTCGACGCGGTTCGGGCTGCCGTGCTTGGATCATTCCAATCACGGAACCGCAAGGGAGCGATCGGAATTCTCAGGAATCCGGCCGAGCCTGACCGCCCGCGCCCTGCTACTCCGTCGATTACCGCCGAAGCGATTCGGCGAAACCAAGTGCAGTGCACCAAAGCAACGAAGGGAAACGCACGTGCGCAACGTCACCCCCCAGGTCGAGACCCGTGAGATCTCCGACAACGAGCTGGACAACGTCTCCGGTGGTATCGGCCTGCTGGGCCTGGACGCCACTGGTGTTGTCACCCCCGTCCTCGGCGCTGTCGAGTCGGTCCTCCCGGTCGGCGGCCTCGTCGCCGGCGCCGGCGCGCTGATCCCGTCGCAGGTCACCGGTCTCGCCGGTCTGTGATACCTCACTCCGCTGCCCCGGACGCACTCGTGCTCCGGGGCGGCGGAGTCGTGTCCGTCCGCGCCTGCGCCGGCGGTTCTGCAAGAATTCACGAACATGTAATGCGGTTGAAGGAACAGGGAAGTGCAGTTTCGACAGAAGGCGCTTTCCAAGCTGCAGTCACCTGATGATCTCGATCTTCCGGTGCATTTGGCGCGACCGCAGGGACGAATGGTTCTCGCCGTCACCGTGGTGGTGATGGCCGCTGCCATTTTCTGGGCATTCCAGGGTTCCGTCTCCCCGGTTCTCACCGCCTCGGGAATCCTCACCTACGGCGAGGGCAGCTACACGCTGCAAAGCCCGGTGGCCGGTCAGGTCACCACGCTCCTGGTCAACCCCGGCGACCTGGTGGCCGCGAACGCCCCGCTGCTGACGGTCCGCACCGACCGCGGCACCGACGAGACCGTGCGGGCCGTCGCCGCCGGCCGGGTGACCGAACTGGGCGCCAACATCGGCGCGGTGGTCACCGTCGGCGCGAATCTGGCCACCCTGGAAAAGGTGAACAGCCCCAACGACCCACTGGTGGCGGTCCTCTACCCGCAAAGCGGCAGCGCTCCGACGATCCCGGTGGGAGCCACGGTCGATCTGACGGTGCAGTCGGTCCCCTCGGACCGGTACGGCGTGCTGGAGGGCCAGGTCCTCGCCGCCGGCACGGTCCCGCAGACCCAGCAGCAGATCGCGGACTTCCTCGGCGACGCCCAACTCGCCTCCCAGTTCACGGCGCAGGGCCAACCGCTGGCCGTGGTGATCAAGCTCGAACGCTCGCCGGGAACCTCCTCCGGCTACACCTGGTCCCGCCCGCCGGGCCCGCCCTACGCCATCACCGACACCACCATCGTGAGCGGGACCGTGCACCTGACAGCTCAGCATCCGATCAGCTGGATCCTGCCGTGAGCGGCGAGCGGAGCGCGGAGGTCCCGTCATGAGCGGGGCACGACGCGCCGCGCAGCAGCCCACCGCCCGCCCCTCGCGGAAGGCTCCCAAGCAGCCGCGCCAGCGCAAGCCCCGGCCCGTCCGCAGCCCCAGCGTGCTGCAGATGGAGGCCGTGGAGTGCGGGGCGGCCTCGCTCGCCATGGTGCTCGGTCATTTCGGCCGCCATGTGCCGCTCGAGGAACTGCGGGTCGCCTGCGGCGTCTCCCGCGACGGTTCGCGTGCGAGCAACGTGCTGAAGGCGGCCCGTGGTTACGGCCTGACCGCCAAGGGCATGCAGATGGAGCCGGCCGCGCTGGCACTGCTGCCGGCCCCGGCCGTGCTCTTCTGGGAGTTCAACCACTTCGTCGTCTACGACGGCATGGGACGGCACTTCGGCCGTCCCGGGGTGCGTATCAACGACCCCGCCCGGGGCCGACGGTTCGTCTCCATGGAGGACTTCGACACCAGCTTCACCGGCGTGGTGCTGACCATGGAGCCCGGACCCGACTTCCGGCGCGGCGGTCGGAAGCCGGGGTTCGGCAGTGCGGTGCCGCTGCGCCTGCGCGGGCTGTCCGGGCCGATGTTCGCGGCGCTGCTGACCAGCTTCCTGCTGGTCGTCGTCGGCGTGGTGACGCCCGCGCTCAGCCGGACGTTCATCGACGCGTTCCTGATCGGCCGTCAGGACTCGTTGCTGCCGATCCTGCTCGCCTCGATGGGCGCGGCGCTGGTGCTGACGCTCGTGCTGACCTCGCTGCAACAGGCCAACCTGCTGCGCGCCCGCATGATCTCCTCCACGCTGAGCAGCGCCCGGTTCCTACGCCATCTGCTCCGACTACCGGTCGGCTTCTTCGCCCAGCGCAGCCCGGCCGACCTGGTGCAACGCCTGCAGTCCAACGACAGCGTCGCCGAGACCCTCGCCCGGGACCTCGCCGGAGCCGGCGTGGACGCGGTCGTGGTCGTGGTCTACGCGATCCTGCTGTGGAGCTACGATCCCCAACTCACCCTGCTGGGCGTGCTGATCGCGCTGCTCAACGTGGTGGCGCTGCGCGTGGTGGTCCGGGTCAGGGCCAGCGGCGTGCAGAAGCTGCGGGTCGACAGCGCGCGGCTGACCACCACCTCGTTCAGCGGTATCCAGCTGATCGAGACGATGAAGGCCACCGGCGGCGAGAACGGCTGGTTCCGGCGCTGGGCCGGGCAGCACGCGACCACCCTGGACGGGCAGCAGCGGCTCGGCATGCCGAGCGCGGTGCTGGCCGTCGTCGCGCCGACCCTCGCGGCGGTCAACAGCGCGCTGATCCTGCTGCTCGGCGGGCTGCGCGCGGTGGACGGGCAGATCTCCATCGGTCTGCTGGTCGCCTTCCAGGCGCTGATCACCAGCTTCACCGCGCCCGTCACCCGGCTCAACGGTGTGGCCGGACGCGTCCAGGACTTCGCGGCCGACGTCGCCCGGCTCAAGGACGTCGAGAACTACCCGGTCGACCCGGTCTTCTCGCGCCGGGAGGCGGCGCCGGACAGCCGCCGCCTCAGCGGCCACCTCACCCTCTCCGACGTCACCTTCGGCTACAGCCCGCTGGACGACGCGCTGCTCACCGACTTCTCGCTGACCGTCGGGCCGGGCCGCCAGGTCGCCCTGGTCGGCGGGTCGGGCAGCGGCAAGTCGACCGTGTCGCGGCTGATCGCCGGGCTCTACGAGCCGTGGGAGGGCGAGATCCGCATCGACGGCCGCCGCCTCACCGAGATCCCGCGCGGTTCGCTGTCGGCCTCGGTCTCCTTCGTCGACCAGGACGTCTTCCTCTTCGAGGGCACCGTCCGCGACAACGTCGCGCTGTGGGACCCCTCGATCTCCGACGAGGCGGTCACCGCCGCACTGCGCGACGCCGCCGTGCTGGACGTGGTCTCCCGCCGTCCCGGCGGCAT
This sequence comes from Streptacidiphilus sp. BW17, assembly GCF_041262485.1. Taxonomy (NCBI): domain Bacteria; kingdom Bacillati; phylum Actinomycetota; class Actinomycetes; order Kitasatosporales; family Streptomycetaceae; genus Streptacidiphilus; species Streptacidiphilus sp. BW17. The sequence continues at coordinate 87,553 of NZ_JBGCCR010000031.1, forward strand.
CCGCAGCCGGGTGGAGCAGGACGGGCGCAACTTCTCCGGCGGCCAGCGGCAACGGCTGGAGCTGGCGCGGGCCCTGGTCCGCGACCCCAGCATCCTGGTCCTCGACGAGGTGACCAGCGCCCTGGACGCGGAGACCGAGCAGCAGATCATCGACAACCTGCGGCGACGCGGCTGCGCCTGCGTGGTCATCGCGCACCGCCTCAGCACCGTCCGCGACAGCGACGAGATCCTGGTCCTCGACCACGGCCGCGTGGTCGAGCGCGGCCGTCACGAACAGCTGGTCGCCGTCGGCGGCCCGTACGCACAACTGGTCAGGGAGCGCTGAGATGTCCTCCACGGACCACACGGCTGCGGACGGGACCTGGGGCGATCCGTCGTCCACGGGCGAGATCTGGACCGACCCTGCGTCCACCGGTGAGATCTGGACCGACCCTGCGACGACGGGTCAGCTGGCAACGGGCCAGATATGGGCCCAGCCCGGGGCCGCCGCACAGGCCACCGCACAGGCCGCCACGGCACCGACGGCCGCACCGATCGCACCGCAGACGCCGCTCGATCCCGTCGTCCACGCCTTCGGCGCCCTCGGCAACGTCGTGGACTGCACGGGAGTGCGCGCCCTCCCGCTGGCCGGGCCGGAGGCGCTCTGGCTGGTCATGGACGGCGCCATGGACCTCTTCGCCGTCGACGCCGCCCACGAGGGCCGCTGGCACTTCCTCGGCCGCCTCGAGACCGGAACGCTGCTGCTGGGCGCGGTCCCCGGCCCGCAGCACACCCTCGTCGGCAGGCCCGTCCCCGGCTGCGTGCTGCACCGCGTCCCGCTGCGGCAGCTCAACACCATGGGCTACCAGCAGACGCACCCGCAGACCTACCCGCAGGGCTATGCACAGGGGTACCAGCAGGGGTACCCGCAGGACTACGGCCAGGCAGGCCAGGGGTACCAGCAGTGGCCCACGGACGCCGCACCCGGCCCGCTGGAGCAGGCCTTCTCGCTCGGCTTCGGTCGCGGGCTGAGCATCCTCTTCGGCACCCGTGACATGACGTCGGGTCACGGTCTGGACGAGGTGCTGGACGTCCCGGTCGCGGCGGGCCAACTCCAGTACGGCACCGTGCCAGTGCCCGGACTGCCCATCGACCTGCTGATCGACCCCTCGCTCTGGCAGGACCTGGTGAACCAGCAGACCAGGCTGCTCCACGCGATGGACCGCTGGATCGAGGAGACCGAACGCGCCCACGAGGACCGCGCGTCGGCCGGTCTCCGGGCCGGCGAGGCGATCCGAGCGGAGGCCGACCGGACCCTGCTGACCTCCATCGAGGGCCGCAGAAGGACCGCCGACGCCGCCCACCAGAAGTCCGACCCGCTCTCCGCCGCAGAGTCCTACGACGCCGCGCTGACCGCCTTCCGCCAGGTCGCCGCCGTCGCCGGGATCACCGTCGTCGCGCCGCACGCCGGTGCCGGGGTCGGTGCCGGGGTCGCTACCGGAGCGGACGACCGTGCGGATCCGGTCGAGCGGATCGCCGACAGCTCACGCGTCCGGATCCGCACGATCCGGCTCAGCGGCGCGTGGTGGAAGGAGAACGCAGGCCCGCTGGTGGGCTACCGCGCGGCCAGCGGCACGCCGGTGGCGCTGCTCTGGCAGCGTGGCGCGTACCGGACGGTCAGCCCCAGCTCGGGTCGCCGCACCACGGTGAACGCGGGCAACGCCGAGTCGTTCGCCCCGCGCGCCGTCATGCTCTACCGGCCGCTCCCGGAACGCCCGCTCACCGCCTGGCGGTTGCTCGCCTTCGGCGTCCGCGGCAGCCGGGCGGACCTGCGCGACCTGACGATCGGCGGCCTGGTCGCCGTCCTGCTCGGCGCGCTGGTCCCGATCGCGACCGGTCAGGTGCTGGGCGTCCTGGTGCCCGACGCGCGCAACGACCTGATCGTGCAGGTCTCGTCGGCGCTGGTGGTGGCCTCGGTCGTGTCCGCGGCGTTCATGATGCTGCAGAACGTCTCCCTGCTGCGCCTGGAGGGGCGTGTCGAGGGCTCCCTCCAACCGGCGGTCTGGGACCGGCTGTTGCGGCTGCCGACATCCTTCTTCGCGGACCGCTCCACCGGTGAGCTGGCCAGCGCGGCGATGGGCATCAGCGCGGTCCGCAAGGTGCTGTCCGGGATCAGCTCGGTGGCCGTGCAGGCGGGCGCTGCCGCCACCGTCAACCTGGTGCTGCTGCTCTGCTACAGCGTCCCGCTGGCGCTGGCGACCCTCGGGCTGCTGATCCTGGTCGGAGCCGCGTTCCTCGGGCTGGGCCTGTGGCAGGTCCGGTGGCAGCGGCGGCTGGTGGAGCTCACCAACAAGCTCAGCAACCGCTCCTTCCAGACCCTGCGCGGGCTGCCCAAGCTGCGCGTGGCGGCGGCCGAGAGCTTCGCGTACGCCGCCTGGGCGGACGAGTTCGCCCGCAGCCGGGAGCTGCAGCGCAAGGTGGGCCGGATCAAGAACCTGACCACCGTGCTCAACGCGGTCTGCCTGCCGCTGACGACGCTGGTGATGTTCGCCCTGCTCGCCGGTCCCGCAAAGGGCGCACTGGACGCGAGCAGCTTCCTGACCTTCACCTCGGCAGTCACCACACTGCTCGCGTCGATCACCCAGCTGACCGGCGCGCTGGTTTCGGCGGTGGCGGTGCTGCCGCTCTTCGAGCAGATCAAGCCGGTGCTCGACGAACTCCCCGAGGTCGCCGAGGGCGACGCCGACCCTGGACGGCTGACCGGCGCGATCGAGGTGGAGCACCTCAGCTTCCGGTACGGCGACGGGCCGTCGGTGCTGGACGACGTGTCGCTCCGGGTGCTGCCGGGCGAGTTCGTCGCCGTGGTGGGCGCGAGCGGCAGCGGCAAGTCGACCCTGCTGCGGCTGTTGATCGGCTTCGAGAAGCCGGTGTCCGGCAGCGTCCGCTACGACGGCCAGGATCTGACCGCCCTGGACCGGACGGCGGTGCGCCGCCAGTGCGGCGTGGTGCTGCAGAACGCGCAGCCGCTGACCGGCTCCATCCTCGACTGCATCCGCGGCACCGAGTCCTTCACCGTCGAGGAGGCATGGGAGGCGGCGGCGATGGCGGGCCTGGCCGAGGACATCAAGCGGCTACCCATGGGCATGCACACCGTGCTGACCGACGGCGGCGGCACCGTCTCCGGCGGCCAGCGCCAACGCCTGATGCTGGCCCAGGCGTTGATCCGCCGCCCGCGCCTCCTCTTCCTCGACGAGGCCACCAGCGCCCTGGACAACGAGACCCAGCGCATCGTCATCGAGAGCACCCGCGAACTGCAGGCCACCCGCGTGGTGATCGCCCACCGGCTCTCCACCGTGCTGGACGCGGACCGCGTGGTGGTCATGGCGGACGGCCGCATCGTCCAGCAGGGCGCACCCGCCGAACTCCTCGCCGACACCGAGGGCTTGTTCCACCAGCTGGCCCGCCGCCAGATGCATTGACGTCCCGTTGCGGTGAAGTCCGGTTGCGGTGTCGTCCCGCTCCGGGACTTCTTCGCTCGTTCGCGCGCAGTCTGTACCTACTAGTATGTAAGATGGCTCCATGAGCACGAAGGACCGCCTCATCGAGAGCACGCGCGAACTGCTGTGGGAGCGCGGCTACGTCGGCACGAGCCCCAAGGCAATCCAGCACGCGGCCGGGGCCGGGCAGGGCAGCATGTACCACCACTTCTCCGGCAAGGAGGAGCTGGCGCGCGCCGCCATCGACCGCACCGCCGAGGAGATGCGCGCGGCCGTCGACGCCCAGCTCGCCGGTCCGGGCACGGCGCTGGAGCGCATCTCCGCCTACCTGCTCCGCGAACGCGAGGTCCTGCGCGGCTGCCCGATCGGCGGACTCACCCAGGACGCGGAGGTCATGGCCACGCCCGCCCTCCGGGAGCCGGTCGACCGGACCCTCTCCTGGCTGCGCGCGCGCCTGGCGCAGGTCGTCGCCGAAGGCATCGCCGCCGGGGAGTTGAGCCCCGCGCTCGATCCGGCAGCCACGGCGTCGTCCATCGTCGCCACGCTCCAGGGCGGCTACGTCCTCGCCCGCGCGGCCGACAGCGCCCAGCCCTTCGACCAGGCCGTCGCGGGCATCCTCGCCCTGCTCCGCGCCTCCGCACCGCACTGACCGCGTCCAGGAAGGACATCGCCAGCATGGCCACCGAGACCGACCAGTCCGCGCCGCCGCTCAGCCGAGTGATCGTCATGAACCAGAAACTGCTGGAGCCGCTGACCGTCGAGCGCGTCGAGATCCGCCGCATCACCATCGCCGCCGGGCACTCGACCGGCCTGCACATCCACAACGGTCCGGTCTTCGGCACCATCGAGTCCGGCAGCGCGCTCTACCAGATCGAGGGCGAGGAACCGACCCTCCTGGGTCCCGGCGACGTCTTCTACGAACCGCAGGACGTCCGTATCGCGACCTTCGAGCCGGTCGGCGAGAGCGACGTGGTCTTCTTCGGGTTCTTCCCGCTCGGCGCCGACCAGCACGCAGAGCTGATCATTCCGGAGGCGTGAGGCGCCGGCACCGCCCAGCCACCGCCGCTCCTCCTCGTCAGCAGTCGGCACGCACGAGCCGGGCACGCCGGGCGTCGTGTCCGGGGCAGTCACAGCCGTGCACCCGGCCGTTGACCTTGTAGACGCCGACGCCGCAGCCACAGGCGCAGTCCGTCACCCCGGTGCAGCCGGGGAAGACGCAGGTGCCGCCGTTGGACGGCTGCCACGTCCGCACACCGGGCGTGGGCCACGTGAACGGCTGCTTCGTCTCCGGGTAGTCCGGACGCGGGGAGACCGCCTCGTGGCCGCGCCCAGGCAGCGTGCGCGCGCTCACCGGCACCGCCGCTGCCGTGCGATCTCCGCGAACAGCTCGGTGCGGCGGGTCACCATGTCCTCGGCGTCGGCGCGGTGGTCGAACGCCAACGGGTAGCCGTCTCCGTCCGCCATCAACTGGCCGTCCTCGCGGATGCGGTAGACGTCCCAGCGTGCGTCGTACTCCACGGTCGCACTCACCACTGGACCTCGCCATCGGCCTGGTGGCAGGAGCAGACGCAGGAGACCGGCACCCACCCCAGCGCGTGATGCCGGTATCCCGGCGCCCGGCACTGCTGGTGGAGATCAGGCCAGCGATCCGCGCCGACCTTGCACGGGGGTGTCAGGTACGGGCGCGGCAGCGGGCCGGGGGCGGGCGATGGTGCGGGCGCAGGGTCCGCCATCGAGAGAGCGGTAACCGTCATGTGACCGAAAGTAGGGAGCGCCGGTGACCGCCCTCCACGGTTTTGCGGCCTTTTGCGCGCGAGTTAGTTCAACGCCTCCGCCGCGGCCTCCAGCAGTTTCCGCGCGGCCGGCCCGTACACGGCCATCTGACCGAGCTCGGTGAATGCCCGCTCGTACAACTCGACCTCACCCGGCGCCGTGATCGTCAACGACGCCGACAGCGTCTCTAGGCTCACCGTCTCCTGATCGAAGATGTGGAACGTTGTCTGGGTCCACATCGACGTCCAGTCAGCCGAGAAGGGGATCACCCCCAGCGCCACCGACGGCCAGGCCATCACCTCCTGCAGGTGCGCGAGCTGTTCCGCCATCACCTTCCGGCCGCCGACCCGACGACGCAGCACACCTTCATCGATGAGGGCCACCATGCGGTGATTTCCCTGGCGCAGCACCAGGGTGCGCTCCCGCCGCACCTCGACCGCGGCGTCGATATCGTTCGGGACCTGCCGGAATCCGGCGATGGCTGACAGCAGCGCCCGCACGTACCCCGGCGTCTGCAGCAGTCCCGGCACCTGCGTGGAGGAGTAGACGCGGAACACCCGAGTGCGCTCGTACAACGGCCGGGCGCTCTCCTGAAGCCGGCGCATCCCACCACGCTGCTGCCGCTTCCACTCGACGTACATCTGATCGGCCTGACGGCTGGCCGCGATCAGGTCCGTCGCCGCACCGTCCTGCCCACAGGCGGCACACCAGGCGCGGACATCAGCATCGGACGGCACCATCTTGGCGTGCTCGATCCGGCTGGTCTTCGCCGAGTGCCAGCCGCACCGCGAGGACAGCTCCAGACCGGACAGACCCGCGTCCAGCCGCAGCTCCCGCATCTGCGCCGCGACCCGTTCGCGGGCTGCCTGGGCGCTGGACGACGGGGACTTGGCCATGGGTTCGCGGGCCTGCCGGTCAGGCTTACTGGAGCTTGTACTGCTCGTGCGGGACGGCGCGCTCCCACACGGTCTCGAACGCGACCTTCACGGCGTCGACGGTGTTCGGGTCGAGGCACCACTCCCGGTCGACGACCTGGCCGTCGCCGGAGAAGAACGTGAACTGCACCGCTTCGTTGTCCCACATCCACAGGTCAGCAGCGGGCAGCATGATGTCTGCGGCCTGGCGGCGGGGCAGCCAACGGACCAGCTCACCGGCGTTGAGGTTGTCCTCGGTTCCGGCGTGCTCGAACCGGATGTAGTCGGTGACGGGCTCCGACACAATGCGGGCGCGACGTACGACGACTCCCCGGGCGACCATGTCGCGCACAGTGGTCATCCACCCGGCGCGCTTGATCCGGTCGAGCTCGGGGTCACGGCGGCCGGTCTGCCGGAACAGCTTGAACCGCTCGGCCTCGCCGGGAACGCCGTACACGTCACGGAGCTCGAGGTGGACGGCGGAGAAGCGGCAGACCTCGAACGGGTCGTCAGCCGTCCAGTCCCTCTGCGACATCACATGCCTTCCTCAGGATCGGCACCATGCGGGCCGGGATACGGACGACGTCCTCGTGCGCGGGGACGCCGGGCTGGTGGCGCGGGGCGGGGCAGTCGTTGACCCTCTGCCGCAGCTCCTCACCGGCCTTCCATCCCTGTACGACGATCTCGTCCTTCTCGTGGTCGACCCAGATGGTCGGCGAGTCCCTGTCGTCGGTGCTGGGGTCGACGCCGACGTACTCTAGCGGCTCCATGATCCCTCCACGGGCGGTGGCAATCAGTGGTCCTGGACACCGTTGTGCGTCAACGGACGGCCCGTCAAGAGCGCAGGGAGGCACGATCCACACGCTCGCCAACGCGGTTCGAGGTTGGTGGCCGCCAGGCTACGGCTGTCCCATGGTCACGCAGCCTGGCGACCGGTCCGGGGGAAGGGGCCTCAGCCCCTGTCCTGCACCGAGGCGTCCGGCGCCGAGGTCACCAGGATCCGGTGGACCAGGCGCGCGGCGGCGCGGGCGGTGCGGGTGTCGACGTCGAGGTCCGGGTTGAGCTCCGCGACGTCGACGAGGACCGGCTTGCCGCTCGCCACGACCTTGGTGCAGACGTGCTCGACGATCTCGATCGGCACGCCGTAGGCGGCCGGTGCGCTGACGCCCGGGGCCGCACCGGCCGGGAGGACGTCGAGGTCGATCGTCAGGTGCACCACGTCGCAGCTGTCCAGGAACTCCTCGACGAAGGCGTCGACCCGCTCCCGGTCCAGCGCGCCGCACTCGGTGTCGGTGAGGTAGCGGACGCCGAGCCGTTCCGCGGTGCGGAACAGCGTCTCCGTGTTGCTGGGCTGACTGATGCCGAGCACCCAGTAGTTGAGCCGACGGCCCGCTGCCTCCTCGTCCTGCGCCATCTGCAGGAACGGCGTCCCGGAGCTGGGCCGGGGCTCGTCGCGCAGGTCGAAGTGCGCGTCGAGGTTGAACACGCCCAGCCGGGCGCCGTCGCGGAGCAGCCCACTGCCGGTGATCCCGAGGTAGCTGCCGTAGGCGACCTCGTGGCCGCCGCCGAGGACGGTGACCCGCAGGCCCTGGTCGAGCAGCTCGGCGACCGCGCTGCCGAGGCGCCGGTGGCCGGCCTCCAGATCGTCGTCGGCGACCTCCACGTCACCGACGTCCACGGCCTGCTGACGCGACGGCAGCGCCATCGACGCGAGCGCAGCCCGCAGCGTGCGGGGACCGTCGGCCGCGCCCTGCCGCCCCTTGTTGCGCCGCACGCCCTCGTCGCTGCGGAAGCCGACAAAGGCCGCATCACCGGGAGCAGCCTCGGCGTGGTCGAGGGAGACCACGTGGTGCCACCGAAGGTGTTCGGCGCCGGGGCCGTCGTCGCGGCCCGACCACAGGGTCGGGGCCACGTCGACGGCCACAGCAAGGCTGTTCGCCATCAGGCGTCGCCTTCGCGCATCGGGATGCGGACCTGGCGTTCGTCGGCGACGTCGGCGGCGAGGTCGTAGCCGGCGTCGACGTGGCGGATGACGCCCATGCCCGGGTC
>NZ_JBGCCR010000032.1:0-95598 GCF_041262485.1 Streptacidiphilus sp. BW17
CCGACACCCCACCCCCACCCAACACCCGCTACCCCCACCGCGACTAGCAACCCCCCGCCCGCCGACCAGCCGCTGTCCCAGCCGGGAGCGGCCCACCGGCACGTCCTCACCCCTCACACCGTCCCGGGAAACTGGGCGCGGTGGGCGCGGATGATGTCGGCGTAGCGGTGGCCGCTGGACTTGATGGTGCGGCGTTGGGTCGGGTAGTCGACGTGGACCAGGCCGAAGCGCTTGTCGTAGCCGTAGGCCCACTCGAAGTTGTCCAGCAGGGACCAGCAGTAGTAGCCGCGCAGGGGCGCTCCGCCCTCGACGGCGCGGGCGCAGGCGGCAAGGTGCTGCTCCAGGTACGCGGCGCGCTCCGGGTCGAGGACCGATGGCGCGCCCGCCGCACCGCCCGCCGTGACGACGTCCGCGTAGGCCGCGCCGTTCTCGGTGACGAACAGGTGCTGGGCGCCGTAGTCGCGGGTGACGCGGAGCAGCAGTTCCTCCAGTCCGGCCGCGTGGACCTCCCAGCCCATCGCCGTCTTCGGGCCGGGGCCCGAAAGCTGGGTGAAGTGCGGGACAGGACCGTCCGGCCGGTCCGCGATGATCTGGCGGAAGTAGTAGTTGACGCCCAGCCAGTCCAGCGGCTGCGCGATGGTCTCCAGGTCGCCCGGATGGACGGGCAGGTCCACGCCGTAGACGTCGAGCATGTCCTGCGGGTAGCCGCGGCCGAAGATCGGGTCGAGCCACCAGCGGTTGATGTGGCCGTCCGCGCGTCGCGTCGCCGCGGCGTCCGCGTCCGACTCGGACGCCGGTTCGCAGGTGCTGAGGTTGTTGGTGAGGCCCACCCGGACCGGGCCCGGGGCGGCGGCGCGGACCGCCTGGGCGGCGAGGCCGTGGCCGAGGTGGAGGTGGAACGAGGCGCGGACGGCTGCGGTCAGGTCGGTCAGGCCGGGGGCCATGTTGCCCTCCAGATGCCCGATCCAGGCGCTGCACAGCGGCTCGTTGAGGGTGGCCCAGTACTCGACGCGGTCGCCCAGGCGGGCGGCGACGGCTCCGGCGTAGTCCGCGAAGGCGTGGGCGGTGGCGCGGAAGGGCCAGCCGCCGCGGTCCTGGAGCGCCTGAGGGAGGTCCCAGTGGTAGAGCGTGGCGTTCGGGCGGATCCCCGCCTCCAGCAGCGCGTCGACCAGGCGGTCGTAGTGGTCGAGTCCGGCCTGGTTCACCGCGCCGGTGCCGTCGGGGAAGATCCGGGGCCAGGCCAGCGAGAAGCGGTACGAGTCGAGGCCGAGGGTGCGCATCAGAGCGATGTCCTCCGGCCAGCGGTGGTAGCTGTCGCACGCGTCCGCGCCGGTGTCGCCGTTGTCGATCGCGCCGGGGACGGCGCAGAAGGTGTCCCAGATGGACGCGGTCCGCCCGTCCTCGGCGACCGCCCCCTCGATCTGGTACGCGGACGTCGCCGCGCCCCACAGGAAGTCGGGGCCGAACACGGACGTGTCGGGGGAAGACATGGGTCTCCTCAGCTCACGGTGCAGGGAACGGGAAGGGCGAATGACGAAGGGCGAAAGACCAGACGAGAAGGGCGAAGGACAGCGGAACGCGGCGCCCTACTTGACGGAACCGGCGGTCAACCCGGCCACCAGATACCGCTGGAGCAGCAGGAACGCCACCACCACGGGAACGCTCACCACCAGCGACGCCGCCATGATCTGGTTCCAGTACACGTCGTTCTGCGACGCGTAGTTGCGCAGGCCGACGGCCAGCGTCCGCGTCGAGTCGTCGGTCATCACCGAGGCGAAGAGCACCTCGCCCCAGGCGGTCATGAAGGAGTACACCGCCACGGTCACGATCCCGGGGACGGCGGCCGGGATGATGACCCGTACCAGCGCGCCGATCGGGCCGTTGCCGTCGACCTTGGCGGCCTCGTCCAACTCCCGTGGGATGGAGTCGAAGTAGCCGACCAGCATCCAGATGGAGAAGGGCAGGGTGAAGGTCAGGTAGGTGATGACCAGGCCGAGCAGGGTGTTGGACAGCTGGACGCCGGTGGCCGTGCCGATGTTGACGTAGATGAGAAAGAGCGGCAGTAGGAACAGGATCCCGGGGAACATCTGTGTCGACAGCACCGTCACGCTGAACAACTGCCGTCCCGGGAACCGGTACCGGCTCACCGCGTAGGCGGCGAGGATCGCGATCAGCACCGAGACGACGGTCGAACAGGTAGAGACGATCAGGCTGTTGACGAAGTAGTGGCCCAGCGGGACTGTGCTCCAGATGTCGATGTAGGGGCGCAGCGTCAGGTGCTGGGGGATCCACTGGAACGCCGACTGGACGTCCTGCAGCGGCTTGAGCGAGCCGGTCACCATGACGTACAGCGGCACGAAGGTGAACAGGCCGAGCAGCGTCAACACGATCCGCCGGGTCCACAGGAAGGCGGGCGGAGGCGCCATCGGCGAGCGCGGCGAGCGACGTCGGCGGCGGTTCCCCCGCAGAGCAGAGGCAGCGTCAGACATCCGCCTTCCTCCTCCGGTTGGTGACGAGCAGGTAGATCGCCGTGACGACGAGCAGGAAGAGGAGCAGCAGCACCGACATCGCCGAGCCGGAGCCGAAGTTCCAGTTCTCGAAGGACGTGTCGTAGATCTGCAACGAGATCAGGTTGGCCTGCGGCGGCGGGACATTGCCGAAGAGGACGTACGGGGTGTTGAAGTCGTTGAAGTTCCACAGGAACAGCACCAGCACCAACACCTGGTTGACCGGGCGCAGTTGCGGCAGCGTGATTGAGCGGATCCGCCGCCAGACGCCCGCGCCGTCGATCGCCGCCGCCTCGTAGAGGTCGCCGGGGATGTTCTGCAGACCGGCGGTGACCACCAGGAAGGCGAAGGGCCAGGTGCGCCAGACCGCGGTGACGACCAGGGCCCAGAAGCTGTTGCCGCCGATGAGCCAGAACGGCGCGGTGTGGAACAGGTGCAGGTCGTCGACGAGCAGGCGGTTCACCAGACCGGTGTCGCGCTGGAACATGAACTCCCAGGTGATCGCGGCGGTGTAGGCGGGCAGCGCGTACGGGACGAGGAAGTAGGTGCGGAGCAGGCCACGGCCGCGGAACGGGTCCTGCATCAGCAGCGCGGCGCCCGTGCCGAGCAGCCAGGAGATCCCGACCGTCAGCACGGTGAACCCGCAGGTGACCAGGAAGGAGTGGAGCAGCAAGCTGCCGACCGCGCCGTTGAAGTTCAGGGCGAAGCGGTAGTTGTCGAGCCCGGCGGAGGGCGCGGCGGTCCAGTTGCGGATGAAGAACTCGGTGAGCTGCTTGAAGCTCATGACGATGCCGACGAGCATCGGCACCACGTGGACCAGCAGTTCGAAGAGGACGGCGGGAAGCAGCAGCAGGTACGGCAGCCCGGCGCGGCGGACGTGGCGAGTAACGGCAGCGCGGACCGCTGCGCGCGCCTCAGCCACCGGCCTGCAACTGCTGCTGGGCCTGGTCGAGTTGGCTGGCGATGCTCTGGTCGGTGACCGGCTTGCCGCTGGCTGCGTCGGCGAACAGGTTCTTCAGCGCAGTGCCGATCACGGTCTCGAACTGGCTCTCCGTCGCGACCGCCGGCATCGGCGCGGCTGAGGAGGCGAGCACGTTCTGGAAGACCTTGACGGTCGGGGTCTGGAAGGCCGGGTCGGTGTACGCGTCGCTGACCGAGGGCAGTGAGCCGTAGGACTTGTTCAGCGCGATCTGTGTCGGCTGACTGGTCATGAACTTCACGAACTTCAGCGCCGCGTCCTTGTTCTTCGTGCCGCCGAAGACGGAGAGGTTGATCCCGGCGACGATCGAGTCGACGTGGGTGGGTCCGCTCGTAGCGGAGGTGTCGGCGAACGGGACCGGGACGACGCCGTACTGGCTGGGCGACATCCCGTAGTTGGTGAGGTCCTGCCCGGCGTCCTGCCAGAGCATCATGGCGGCCTTGCCGGTGGCGAAGTCCTTGACCGCCTCGGTGCCGTTGGAGTACTCGGCGTCGCTCGGGTTGGCGATCTTGTCGGCGGCCATGAAGTCGACGTACGTCTTGACGCCCGCGATGTTCTGCGGGGTGTCGAAGGTCGGTTTGCCGGAGCTGTCGAAGAAGCTGCCGCCCTGCTGCGCCGCGAAGGTGAAGGCGTGGTGCGCGTTCTCGGGGGTCTGGGCGCCCTCGACGCTGACGCCCCACTGGCCGCTCTTGGTGAGCTTCGTGCCGTCCGCGACGAACTCGCTCCAGGTGGTGGGCGGGGTGGTGATCCCGGCGGCCTGGAACATCGCCTTGTTGTAGTAGAGGGCGTAGGCCATCGAGTAGATGGGGACGCCGACCGGCGGTTTGCCGGGCGCGCCGGTGGCGGCCAGGGCGCCGGGCAGGAACCGGCTCGAACCGCCGATCTGTTGCATCACGTCACTGGTGAACGGCAGGAAGGCGCCGGTCGCCTGGAGCGAGGCGGACCACGTGTTGCCGATGTTGAGGACGTCGGGGCCCTGGCCCGAACTCACCGCCGCCATGATCCGGTTGAGCAGGTCGTTCCAGCCGATGACTTCGAGGTGGACCTTGATGCCGGTCTGCTTGGTGAAGGCGTTGAGCTCCGGGGTGAGCACCTGGACGTCGTCGGCGATCGAACTGCCCTGGTCGCTGGCCCAGTAGGTAAGCGTCTGCTGCGAACTGCCGGATCCTCCGCCGGAGTTGCTCCCCGAACTGCTGCACCCCGTGGCCAACAGGGCGGTGGCTGTGCTGCACACGGCGAGGGCGAGCAAGGCTGATCTACGCATGGTGAGCCTTTCGACGGCGTGCGGGCGTGTGGGTGTGTGGGTGTGCGGGCGTGTGGGTGCGCGGGTCTGTAAGGGGTGGGGGACGAGTACGGAAGAAGGTTTGCTCATGACTTAGTTCGAGGTGTGATTTAACTCGTGGGAGAATGCACCGTCAACAGCTTGCGAGGGCATGAAATTGGCCGAGAGGATGGCGCCATGACGGATGAGGGTCGGCGCAACGTCCGTGACCTGCGGCGCGGCAACCGGGCTCGGCTGCTGCGCCGGCTCTACTTCCACGGCCCGCTGAGTCGGCAGGAGTTGGTGGAGACCACGGGCCTGAGCTCGGCGTCGGTGAGCAACGTGGTTGCCGACCTGCTGGAGGCCGGGGTCGTCGTCGAGGCGGGCGCGGTCGAGTCGGACGGCGGGCGCCCGCGGATCCTGCTGCGCGTCGACCACGCACGGTTCCAGGCCATCGGCGTGGACGTGGGGGAGACCCGGGTCCGGATGGAGCGCTTCGACCTCGGACTGCACGAACTCGCGGCCGTGGACGTGCCGATGGTGGGAGCAGGCACCGCAGGCTCGCTGGAGCCTGAGCACGTGGTGGCCGCGATCGCAGGCGGACTGCGGGAGTTGACGGCCGACGTGTCCGAGCCGCTGCTCGGCGTGGGGATCGGCGTACCGGGGATCGTGCAGCATCACCCGCAGGCCGTCGTCCACGGGCAGACCGTGGGGTGGGACGCGGTTCCGCTGGAGGAGATGCTGCGCGAGCACACCGACCTGCCGCTGCACATCGACAACGGCGCGACCACCATGGCGCAGGCCGAGATGTGGTTCGGCGCGGGCAGCACCGCGCGTTCGGGTGCCGGAGGTTCGGGCAACGCCGCAGGTTCGGGCAGTGCCGCGCGGCCGGGCAGCGCGGTTTTCCTGCTGCTCGGTTCCGGCGCGGGCGGGGCGGTGATCCTGGACGGCGCGCCGATGCGCGGCTCGACGACCAGCGCGGGGGAATGGGGCCACCTCAACGTCGAGTACGGCGGGCGTCTCTGCCGCTGCGGCTCACGGGGCTGCCTGGAGGCGTACGTCGGCGCGGAGGCGGTGATCGCCCGGTTTCAGGAGGCGGCGGGCGATGATGCGATGGACCGTCAGAGTCCCGATGTGGACGAGGAATCGGTACTACGACGGATCCTGACGCTCGCGGACGAGGACGCCGGACCGGTCAGCGACGCCGCACGTGAGGTGCTGGACGAGACGGCGGTGCGGATCGGGGTGGGCATCGCCAACGTGGTCAACTTCCTCAACCCGCAGCAGGTCATCATCGGTGGCTGGGCCGGTCTGGCGATGGCGCCACGCCTGCTGTCGCGCATCCGTGAGGTTGCCCGCGCCCACGCGCTGCGGCTGCCCTACGCGTTGACCTCGGTGGAGTTGGGCGCGCTCGGTCCGGACGCCGTCGCTCGCGGCGCGGCGACCCTCCCGGTCGCACGGTTCCTGGCGGCGGGGGGTTCCGCACGGGCCCATGAGAGAGTGCTGAAGTGACCGTCGCACCGCGCAAGCTGCTCCTGTCCCTGATCGTCGTCCTCGCCTTAGTCCTCGCGACCGTTGTCGCCCTCCTGCTGCACACCGGCGCAACGCCCGGGGCACGCAGCGCCGATGCGGCACCGGCGTCCACCGGCGGCGGCCTCGGGCCGAACGTGGTGGTCTTCGACCCGACCATGTCCGAGTCGTCGATCCAGGACCAGTTGAACCTGATCGCCAACTCCCAGGCGGGCAACGAGTTCGGGACCGGCCGCTACGCGATCCTGTTCAAGCCGGGTACCTACGGTTCGGGCGCCGATCCGCTGGTCTTCTCGGTCGGCTACTACGAGAGCGTCGCGGGTCTCGGGCAGAACCCGGGCGATGTCGTCATCAACGGCAGCGTCGACGTGTACAACCAGTGCAACGACGGCAACCAGAGCCAGTGCTACGCCACCACCAACTTCTGGCGCTCGTTGACCAACCTCACCGTCAACGTCACCGGCGGCTCTGCCGCGAATGTCACCGGCGGCTCCGCCGCGGGCGTCACCGGAGGCTCCGCCGGCGCGGACGGCTGTTACGCGGGCACCGACTTCTGGGCCGTGTCCCAGGCCGCGCCGCTGCGGCGGGTGCACATCAACGGCAACCTCAGCCTGATGGACCACTGCACCGGTTCGCCGGACTGGGCCAGCGGTGGCTTCATCGCCGACTCGGAGCTCGCCGGAGGGACCGTCACCAACGGCTCCCAGCAGCAGTTCTTCACCCGGGACAGCAGCCTGGACGGGTGGAGCAACTCGGTGTGGAACCAGGTCTTCTGCGGCGACGCCGGCGCGCCCGCGCAGAGCTTCGCGAGCGACTCCGGCGACCAGGGCGGGCCCGACTCCTACACCACGCTGTCCACCTGCCCGGTCACCCGCGAGGCGCCCTACCTCTACCTGGACGCGACCGGGAACTACCGCGTCTTCGTCCCCGCCACGCAGACCGACTCGACCGGTCCGACCTGGGCTCACGGCAACACAGCCGGGACCTCGCTCCCGCTCAGCAGCTTCTTCGTCGTCCGGCCGGGTGCGACCGTCGACCAGATCAACGCCGCGCTGTCGACCGGCGAGAACCTGCTCGTCACGCCGGGCGTCTACGACGTGCCGAGCAGCATCCAGGTGAGCCACCCGGACACGAAGATCGTCGGCCTGGGTTTCGCGACCCTGGTCCCGACCCGCGGCAACGTCACCATGAACATCGCCGACGTCGGCGGCGTCAACGTCACCGGCCTGATCCTCGACGCGGGGACGACCGGCTCGCCCGCGCTGCTCCAGGTCGGAACCAAGGGGTCGACGGTCAGTCATGCGGCCGACCCGGTCAGCCTGGACGACGTCTTCTTCCGGATCGGCGGGGCGACGCCGGGGACGGCGACGACGGCGTTGGTCGACAACAGCAACGACTCCCTGATCGACGACGCCTGGATCTGGCGCGCCGACCACGGCGCGGGCGCCGGCAGCTGGGCCGGGGACCGGAGCGACACCGGTCTCGTGGTCAACGGCGACCACGTCACCGCCACCGGACTTGCCGTGGAGCACTTCCAGAAGAGCGAGGCCGTCTGGAACGGCCAGCACGGCGAGGTGATCTTCTATCAGAACGAGAACCCCTACGACGTCCCCAGCCAGTCCGCCTGGCGGGCGAGCCCGACCCAGAACGGCTACCCGGCGTTCTCCGTCGCCGACAGCGTCACCTCGTTCCAGGGGTACGGGATGGGCAGCTACTCGAACTTCAACCAGGGCAGCGTCCAGGGCAACCTCAATCAGGGCAGCGCAGTCCACAACGCCATGGCCTTCCAGGCCCCGCACGCCCCGGGCGTACAGTTCCACGACCTGCTCACGGTCTTCCTCAACGGCACCGGCGGCATCGACTCCGTGATCGACGGCACCGGTGCGGCCGTGGGCCAGTCCTCCGCCGGCCCCAGGGACGTCGTGTCGTATCCCTGACGGGGCCGGCACTGACGGGGGCCGGCACTGACGTGTCCCAGCTGTTCGTACGGCCTTTCGGGGGACGCCGCCGTCCGGGTGGTTTGCCCGGACGGTCGCGGGGTGACCGTTCGGCGTATGTCCGACGTGGCCTTCATCGCCGTGACCGTTGCCGTCTTCGGTCTGCTCGCCCTGATCGCGAAGGGGGTCGAGCGGCTGTGACGGCTGACAACATCGTGGGTCTGGTGGTGGCCTTCGCCCTGGTCGGGTACCTGGTCGTGGCGCTTCTGCTGCCGGAGAGGTTCTAGTGAGCCCGACCCTGGCCGGGTTCCTGCAGGCGATCGCGCTGGTGGCGGCGCTGGCTCTGTCCCACCGGCCGCTCGGCGACTACATGGCCGGGGTGCTGACGGGCAGTCGGCACCTGCGGATCGAGCGCGTGGTCTACCGGGCCATCGGCGTCAATCCGGACGGCGACCAGACCTGGTACGTCTACCTGCGCAGCGTGCTGGCCTTCTCGGCCGTCTCGGTGCTGTTCCTGTACGGCTTCCAGCGGCTGCAGAACGACCTGTGGCTCTCGCTGGGCTTTCCGGCCGTGCCGCCCCCGACTGCCTGGAACACCGCCGCGTCGTTCGTCACCAACACCAACTGGCAGTCGTACTCCGGTGAGGCGACGATGGGCCATCTGGTGCAGATGGCCGGGCTCGCGGTGCAGAACTTCCTCTCCGCCGCCGTCGCCATCGCCGTCGTCGCGACGCTGATCCGCGGCTTCGTCCGGGCGAAGACGGACCGGGTGGGCAACTTCTGGACCGACCTGACCCGCATCACCGTCCGGGTGCTGCTGCCGATCGCGGTGGTCTTCGCCATCGTCCTGATCGCCTCCGGTGTGGTGGAGAACCTGCACGCGGCGCAGACCATCCACACCATCAGCGGGGCGACCCAGTCGATCCCGGGCGGGCCGGTCGCCTCCCAGGAGGCGATCAAGGAGCTCGGGACCAACGGCGGCGGCTTCTACAACGCCAACTCCGCCCACCCGTTCGAGAACCCCAACGCGTGGACCAACTGGCTGGAGATCTACCTGCTGCTGGTCATCTCCTTCGCGTTGCCGCGCACCTTCGGCACGATGATCGGCGACCACCGCCAGGGCTACGCGATCGTGGCCGTGATGTCGGTGTACTGGGTGGCGTCGACGAGTCTGGTGTCCTTCTTCGAATGGCAGCACCACGGCACCGCGCTTCAGGCCGCGGGTGCGGCGATGGAGGGCAAGGAGGTGCGGTTCGGCATCGCCGGCTCCGCACTGTTCATCAGTTCCACCACGCTGACCTCGACCGGCGCGGTCAACGCCGCGCACGACTCGCTCAGCCCGCTCGGTGGCGGGGTGGCGCTCTTCGACATGATGCTCGGCGAGATCGCGCCCGGCGGTACCGGATCGGGCCTCTACGGGATGCTGATCCTGGCGATCGTGACCGTCTTCGTCGCGGGCCTGATGGTCGGCCGCACGCCGGAGTACCTGGGCAAGAAGCTGGGCGGGCACGAGATGAAGTTCGCCTCGCTGTACATCCTGACCACGCCGGCGATCGTGCTGGTCGGCACGGGTGTGGCGATGACGTTCCCGGCGGAGCGGGCCGCGATGCTCAACAACGGCGCGCACGGTTTCACCGAGGTCCTCTACGCCTTCACCTCGGCGGCCAACAACAACGGCTCGGCCTTCGCCGGACTGAACGTCACCAGCACGTGGTGGAACACCGCACTCGGTCTGACCATGCTCTTCGGCCGATTCCTGCCGATGGTGTTCGTCCTGGCGCTGGCGGGGACGCTGGCCAAACAGAAGCCCGTGCCCAGGACGGCCGGGACGCTTGCCACGCACAACACGCTCTTCGTCGGGATGCTGAGCGGCGTGGTGCTGATCGTCGTCGGCCTCACCTACTTCCCGGCGCTGGCGCTGGGACCGCTCGCGGAGGGCCTGCACAAGTGAGCGAGATCAGCGAGAGCGGGATCGGCGAAAGCGACCTGTCGGAGACCCATCGGGTCTCCGGCGGTCTGCTCGACCCGAAGCAGTTGCTGGAGTCGCTGCCCGACGCGGTCCGCAAGGTCGACCCGCGGGTGATGGTCCGCAACCCGGTCATGTTCGTGGTGGAGATCGGTTCGCTGCTCACCACGTACGCGGCGATCCGGCACCCCAGCGTCTTCGCCTGGGTGATCACGGCGTGGCTCTGGTTGACCGTCGTCTTCGCCAATCTGGCCGAGGCGGTGGCGGAGGGCCGGGGCAAGGCCCAGGCGGAGACGCTCCGCAAGACCCGCACCGACACCCTGGCACGCCGGGTCGTCGGCTCGTGGACGCCGGGCGCGACCGACGTGCCGGAGGAGACCGTCGCGGCGACCGAACTCCGGCTCGGCGACCACGTGGTGGTCGAGGCGCAGCAGATCATCCCGGGCGACGGGGACGTGGTCGAGGGTGTCGCCTCCGTGGACGAGTCGGCGATCACCGGTGAGTCCGCGCCCGTGATCCGTGAGTCCGGCGGTGACCGGTCGGCCGTGACCGGTGGTACGAAGGTACTCTCGGACCGGATCGTCGTGAAGATCACCTCGGAGCCGGGCAAGACCTTCATCGACCGGATGATCGCACTGGTCGAGGGCGCGGCCCGGCAGAAGACGCCGAACGAGATCGCGCTCAACATCCTGCTGGCGTCGCTGACCATCGTCTTCCTGCTTGCGGTCGTGACGCTGCAGCCGATGGCGACCTACGCGGGCGCCGAGCAGACCATCGTCGTCCTGGTCGCGCTGCTGGTCGCGCTGATCCCGACGACGATCGGTGCGCTGCTCTCCGCGATCGGCATCGCCGGCATGGACCGGCTGGTCCAGCGCAACGTGCTGGCGATGTCCGGCCGTGCGGTCGAGGCGGCCGGTGACGTCTCCACCCTGCTGCTGGACAAGACCGGCACCATCACCTTCGGCAACCGCCAGGCCGCCGAGTTCCTCCCGGTCGGCGCGGTGGAGGTGGCCAAGCTGGCCGACGCCGCGCAGTTGTCGTCGCTGGCGGACGAGACGCCCGAGGGTCGTTCCATCGTGGTGCTGGCCAAGGAGAAGTACGGCCTGCGCGCCCGGCACCAGGGCGAGCTCGGGCATGCGACCTGGATCGAGTTCACCGCGCAGACCCGGATGTCCGGCGTGGACCTGGACGAGCCCGACGGCGTCCACGCCACCCGCAAGGGCGCGGCCGCGGCCGTGGCCACCTGGGTCCGGGACAACGGTGGTGAGCCGGACCCGGCACTGGACACGGTCGTGGGCCGGATCTCCAACCTGGGCGGCACGCCACTGGTCGTGGCGGAGCGCGTGTCCACGCGACCGGCGCAGGTGCTCGGCGTGATCTACCTCAAGGACGTGGTCAAGCACGGCATCCGCGAGCGCTTCGAGGACCTGCGGGCGATGGGCATCAGGACGGTCATGATCACGGGCGACAACCCGCTGACGGCTGCCGCCATCGCCGAGGAGGCGGGCGTTGACGACTTCCTGGCCGAGGCGACGCCCGAGGACAAGATGGCGTTGATCCGTCAGGAGCAGGCGGGCGGCAAGTTGGTGGCCATGACCGGCGACGGCACCAACGACGCCCCCGCGCTGGCCCAGGCGGACGTCGGCGTGGCGATGAACACGGGCACCTCGGCCGCGAAAGAGGCCGGGAACATGGTCGATCTCGACTCCAACCCGACCAAGTTGATCGAGATCGTCGAGATCGGCAAGCAGTTGCTCATCACGCGCGGCGCGCTGACCACCTTTTCGATCGCCAACGACGTGGCGAAGTACTTCGCGATCATCCCGGCCATGTTCGCCAGCGTGTACCCGGGGCTCGGGCATCTGAACATCATGCACCTGCACAGCCCGAAGTCGGCGATCACCTCGGCGATCATCTTCAACGCGCTGATCATCATCGGGCTGATCCCGCTGGCGCTGCGCGGCGTCCGCTACAAGCCGTCGTCCGCCTCCTCGTTGCTGCGCCGGAACCTCGGCGTCTACGGCGTGGGCGGGCTGATCCTGCCGTTCATCGGCATCAAGGTGATCGACCTGATCGTCCAGTTCATCCCCGGGCTGCACTGATGGCTTCTGGCCTGCACTGAGCCGGACGACACTGAGGAGTTGTGATGGCTGCGCCCCTGCCGGCGGTGGTCCGGCTGCATCTGACCGGGCTTCGGCTGCTGCTGGTCTTCACGGTGGTCTGCGGCATCGTCTACCCGCTGGTCATCACCGGGATCGGCGAGCTGATCCTCCCGGGGCAGGCCAACGGCTCCCGGGTGACGCTGAACGGACGGACCGTCGGCTCCAGCCTGATCGGGCAGACCTTCTCGCTGCGCCCGATCGACCCGAAGGCCCCCTCGCTGCCGGATGCGCGCTGGTTCCAGCCGCGTCCCTCGGCGGCGGGCACCGGCTACGACACCACCGCCTCGGGCGGCTCCAACCTGGGCCCCGACGACGCCGGCCTGACCCGGACGGTCAAGGCCCGGCGGTTGGCGATCGCGCTCTTCGACGGTGTGTCACCGGCCTCCGTGCCGCCGGACGCGCTCACGTCCAGCGGCTCCGGCCTGGACCCGGACATCTCGCCCGCGTACGCCTACGAGCAGGTGAACCGGGTCGCCCGCCGACGCGGGCTGGCGCCCTCGGTGGTGCGCGCGCTGGTCAGCGACCACATCCAGGGGCGCGTGCTCGGCTTCCTTGGCCAGCAGCGGGTGAACGTGGTGACGCTCAATCTGGCGCTGGCGCGCCTGCAACCGTAAATACGAGCAATCGACGCCGCGTCCGTCCGAAAATATCGCTCATGATGCACTCCTTCGAAGAACTGATCACCGAGGCGGAGCACGCTCCGACCGAGGGCTGGGACTTCTCCTGGTTCGAGGGACGTGCCACCGAGGCACGGCCCTCCTGGGGCTACCAACGTGTGCTCGGCGAGTGGCTCGCGCGGACGGCAGGCGGTACGTCGCTGGACCTGCAGACCGGCGGCGGCGAGGTGCTGGCGGGCGCGCTCGCAGGTGGACCGGTGGGTGTGCCACTGGGTGTGTCCGGCGAGCGCCGTCCGCGCACCATGGTGGCGACGGAGTCCTGGCCGCCCAACGCCGCCAAGGCGACGCGGCTGCTCCACCCGCTCGGCGTCGCGGTCGTGGCAACGCCGGACGAGCCGCCGCTGCCCTTCGCCGACGGCGGGTTCGACCTGGTGACGTCGCGTCACCCGGTCCGGGCGTGGTGGGACGAGATCGCCCGGGTGCTGGCGCCCGGTGGGCACTACGTGGCACAGCACGTCGGGCCGTCCAGCGTCTTCGAGGTGACCGAGTTCTTCCTCGGCCCGCAGCCCGAGTCCACCCGCAACTCGCGCCACCCCGACGGGGAGGTCGCGGAGCTGCGGGAGGCCGGTCTGGAGCTGGTCGACCTGCGGGCCGAGCGGCTGAGGATGGAGTTCTTCGACGTCGGCGCGGTGGTCCACTTCCTGCGCAAGGTCGTCTGGATCGTCCCCGGCTTCACCGTCGACGCCTACCGCGACCGGCTGCGCGAGCTGGACGCCCTGATCCGCGCGGAGGGCCCTTTCGTGGCGCACTCCGCGCGGCATCTGATCATCGCTCAGAAGTGATCGCTTCTTGTGAGCGATCAGACCTCGTCGAGCACGGCTGTGAGACCGTTCGGTCGCTGGTCCACCGGCAGGGGGGCGACCTCCAGGAAGGTGCAGCCGAGGGCCGTCGCGCCGCCGTCGGCGCCGGCGTCGTCGCCGACCATCAGGGTCTCGGTGGGGACGCGGCCGAGCGCGGTGAAGGCGGCCTGGAAGATCGCCGGGTCGGGCTTCACCACCCCGACCTCGTAGGACAGCACGTAGGCGTCGACCAGTTCGTCGAACCCGTGCTCGCGGAAGACCGGCCGCAGGTCCCAGCCGATGTTGCTGACCACCGCGATCGGGATCTCGCGGCGGCGCAGCTCCTTCAGCGTCGCCTCGGCGTCGGGGTAGGGCCGCCAGGCGGCCGGGCTCATGTGGCGGTCGTAGAGGACCTCGACCAGTTCGTCGGCTCGGTCGGCTCGGTCGGCTCGGTCGGCTCGGTCGGAGTGATCGGAGTGGTCGGCGTGGGCGGCCAGGGCGGTGTCGGACAGCGCCAGGCGGGTCATCGCGGTGAAGGCGGCGCGGTGGCGCCGGGCGTCGAGGTCGCGCTCCTTCCAGAGGGGGACCAGGTCGTCCGGGACCGCCTCGGGGACGGCGCCGCCGGGCAGCGCTCCGGCGCGCTCCAGCCGGGCGGCCAGGTCTTCCCTCTCGGCGGCCGGGAGCTCGATGCCCGTCGCCTCCAGCGCCCCGGCCAGCCACTCGGCGGTCGAGGTGACCCGGAACAGCGTCCCGGAGAAGTCGAACATCACGGCGTGGCTCTTGGTTCTGCTCATCACCCGCCATATTTGATCATGTCGATCGGCGCCCTGTGCACAGCACTGTGTGATCAGGTGGTCACCAGCACGCCCGCGTAGGCGACGCCGGCGATCATCGCCCAGGAGGCGAGGCCGACCAGCAGCGCCCGGCGGCCGGTGCGGACCAGGGTGCGGATGTCGACGGCAGCGCCGAGGGCGAAGAGCGCGGCGGCCATCAGCAGGTCGTCGACCGTCGCCGCGATGTTGACGGTCCCGGTGGAGAGCAGGTCGGTGCTCCGGATCGCGACGCAGGCGAGGAAGCCGACCAGGAAGAGCGGCACCGGCGCCGGGCGCTTCGTCCCCTGCGGGTCGGCGTGTGCAAGGTCGGCGCGTGCATCACGGCGGCTGCGGACCAGTGCCACGCCGGTGACGATCGGAGCGAGCAGGGCCACGCGCATCAGCTTGACCACGACGGCCTCGGCCAGTGCGGCCGGACCGGCGGTCTGGCCGACGGCGACGACCTGCCCGACGTCGTGGACGCTGGCCCCGGCCCAGCGGCCGAACTGGATCGGGTCCAGGCCGAGCGGGTGGCGCAGCAGCGGCAGCACGGCGATGGCCAGGCTGCCGCAGAGGGTCACCAGCGCGACGGCGGTGACCGTGTCCCGCTCCTCGCTCTCGGTGACGCCGTTCATGGCTGCCACGGCGGACGCGCCGCAGATGGAGAACCCGGTGGCGATCAGCAGCGGCTGGTCCCCGGGGAGCCCGGCCTTGCGGCCCAGCCACTGGGTGCCGAAGAAGGTCGCGAACAGGGTCACCGCGACGACCAGCAGCGTCTGCCAGCCGAGGCCGAGCACGTCGCTCAGCGCCAGCTTGAGGCCCAGCAGCACGATGCCGAGCCGCATCACGCGCTTGGCGGCGACGTCGAGACCGGGACGCGTCGCGGCGGGCAGCAGCCGCAGATTGCCCGCGAGGACCCCGAGCGCGACGGCCGCCGTCAGCGGGGAGAGCGACGGCACCAGCTGGTGCGCGCCCCACGCGATCCCGACCGCGACCGCCGAGGCGGCCAGTCCGGGCAGCGCGGCGGGAAGACGCCGCGAGAGGGGGAGTCCGACGGCAGTGCTGCCAGGGGGTCGTACGGGCGTCACGGTCACGATGCCCACTCTTGATCGACATCGAGGGAGCCGGTAGACGGAAATCCGGGAGGACATCATAAGGTTTCCCTATGGCGGACACGCAGCCATGACAGCAGGACAGCGATGACAGCAGGACAGCGATGACAGCAGGGCAGAAATGACAGCAGGGCAGAAATGACGGAGAACGGGGCCGACCAGCCGACCTCGCGGCGGTTGCCCGACCTGCAGACGCTGGAGTTGCTGGTCGCGGTCGCCGACACCGGCAGCATCGGGCGGGCTGCCGCCCAGCAGCGGATCACGCAGCCTGCGGCCAGCGCCCGGCTGCGGACCCTGGAGCGGAAGCTGGACCTGTCGCTGCTGGACCGGTCCCGGCGCGGCTCGCAGCTGACGGCCGCCGGGCTGGTGGTCACCGACTGGGCGCGCGGCGTGCTGGAACAGGCGCATGTGCTGGCCGAGTCGCTGGCGGCGCTCCAGGCGCAGCAGCGCGGCGAGCTACGGCTGGTGGCCAGCCTGACCCTGGCCGAACAGCTGCTGCCGGGCTGGCTGATCAGCCTGCGCCGGGTCAGCCCGGGGACGCATGTCGGGCTGCGGGTGACCAACAGCCACCAGGTGATCGAGGCACTCCGGCACGGTGAGGCGGACCTCGGGTTCATCGAGGGCCCGTTCGTGCCCAGGGACTTCCGCTCGCTGCCGGTCGGCCGGGACCGGCTGACCGTCGTCACCTCGCCGGAGCATCCCTGGGCGCGCCGCGCCGCACCCGGTGCAGCACCCGGGACCGGGCCCGTCCCCGTGACGGGTGCCGAGCTCGCCGAGACGCCGTTGCTGTTGCGCGAACCGGGCTCCGGGACGAGGGAGACGCTGGAGCGCGCGCTCCGACCGTGGGTCGGGCCGTCCGTGCCCGCGCTGGAGCTGGGCGCCACCGCACCGTTGCGCAGCGCCGCCGCCCAGGGCGCGGCCCCGGCGGTGCTGTCGCTGCTCGCCGTCGCCGACGACCTGGCGGCCGGGCGGCTGGTGGAGATCCCGGTCGCCCCGGACGTGGTGCTGAGCCGCGTGCTCCGCGCCGTCTGGCCCTCCGGCGGCGAACTGCCCGCGCCGGCCCGCCTGCTGCTGGACATGATCCGGAGTGGGCGGCCGGACGGACAGCAGGGGAGCGGACAGCAGGGGAGCGGACACCAGGCCAGGGGCCGGCAGGGGAGCGGCCGGCCGGGGAGCGGTGCGCGTTGAGCGCGGCGGAACTGGAAGGATGACGCAGGTGAGTACATCTTCCGAGCAGCCCGCGTACCGCCACAGCGTCCCCGGCCGGCCGTTGAGCGACGCGCAGGTCGGGACGGCCGTCGGGGTGCTGGCGATGCTCGCCGAGCCGACCCGGCTGCGACTGCTGTGGGCGCTGCGGGAGGGCGAGTTGGGCGTGACGGCGCTGGCCGAGGCGGCGGGCTGTTCACCGACGGCCGCGAGCCAGCACCTCTCCAAGCTGCGGATCAGCGGCCTGGTCGACCAGCGTGCGGAGGGGCGGGCCCGGCTGTACCGGCTGCGCGGCGCGCACCTGCACCGGTTGCTGGACGAGGTCGCTGCTCACGCGGACCACGCCCTCCAGGGGATCCCCCCGCACGCCTGAGTCGACCGCAGTCCCAGGCGGTGCGTGCTCCGCCCAACCACTTGTCTGGACAAGGACTGACCACTTGTCCAATCACGGTCAGACTACTTGTCCGGACAAGTTGGCCGACTTTAGTCTCTGAACGTTGTCCGACCGTTCGTCCTGCGGACAGCCCTGCACGTTACCCATGCACTGCATGGACAGGCAGTCCTCCCGGCGGGGCCCAAATCCGCAGCACGGGGGGACCGACGGAAGGGTCAGCGGAGAATGAGTCGGATCTGGCGGGCGCTCAGCGCCGTGGTCGCGCTGCTCGGCGCACTGTTGGTGGTGACGCCCGCTCATGCGGCCACCACCAGCGGCAACTTGATTGTGAACGGTGACGCGGAAGCGGGCTACTGCACCAAGGACTGGACCGCGGCCACCACCATGCCCGGGTGGAGCGTGCTCTCCGGCAGCCCGGACGTGGTCTGCTACTCGGCCGGCAG
The DNA here is from genome assembly GCF_041262485.1 of Streptacidiphilus sp. BW17. Taxonomy (NCBI): domain Bacteria; kingdom Bacillati; phylum Actinomycetota; class Actinomycetes; order Kitasatosporales; family Streptomycetaceae; genus Streptacidiphilus; species Streptacidiphilus sp. BW17. The sequence goes on from NZ_JBGCCR010000032.1 coordinate 17,766, forward strand.
CTTCGGCCACCCGTCGACCCCCGCGCCCGGCAACGCCTTCTTCGCCCCGGGCGACCAGGGCGACGGCGCGATGGAGCAGACCGTCGACGTCTCCTCGGCGGCGACGGCGATCGACGCGGGCGGCGTCAACTACAACCTGTCCGGCTGGCTGGGGGGTTGGACCACCTACGCCGGGGAGGTCCAGGTCTCCCTGGCTTTCCACGACGCCTCGGGCAACCCCCTCGGCACGACCGCCGAGCTGCCCACCGTCAGCGCGGCCGACCGCGGTGACGCGACGTCGTTCCTGTCCCGCAGCGCGACCGGGGCGGTGCCCTCGGGGACCCGCTCGATCGTCGTCGAGGTCCAGTTCCTGAACAGCTCCGGCGAGTCCGGCTACCTGGACAACCTCTCGCTGACCCTGAACACCCCGGTGACCGCCGCCACGTTGACCCCGCCGGTCTCCCAGGTCCCGGGCTACGACCACGTGTTCATGGTCATGATGGAGAACACCGACTACTCGGCCGTCATGAACGACCCGACCGACACGCCGTTCATGCACAGCCTGATGTCCCAGGGCGCGACCCTGAACAACTACCACGGCGTCTACCACCCGAGCGACGAGAACTACCTCGCGATCGCGGGCGGTGACACCTACACCAACGGCGCCACCTACTGGCCCAACATCAACTCGCCGGAGCAGAACCTCGGCGACACCCTCGACGCCGCGGGCAAGAGCTGGAAGACCTATGAGCAGGGCATGGGCACGCCCTGCAACACCACCACCCAGTACGACGCCAAGTACGAGCCGGACGACGCGCCGTTCATCAACTACACGGACATCAGCGGCAATGCGTCCCGCTGCGCGGCGCACCTCTTCGACACCACGCAGCTGACCACCGACCTCAAGTCGGCGGCCACGACGCCGAACTTCTCCTGGATCGCCGCCGACGACTACTACGACGGCGAGGCCTCCGGCAACGGCAACACCACCAGCCTGCAGACCCAGGACACCTGGCTCAAGCAGACCCTGACGCCGGTGCTCGACTCCCCGGCCTGGACGACGCAGAAGTCGCTGCTGATCCTGACCTGGGACGAGGACACCAGCAACCCGGACAACCACGTCCTCGCCGTGGTCGACGGCTCCCAGGGAACGGTCCCCGCGGGCACCACCAGCAGCTCCCGCTACGACCACTACAGCACCGCCCGCACCATCGAGTCCGCCCTCGGCCTGCCGGGCCTGACGGCCAACGACACGTACGCGACCCCGCTCAACGACGCGTTCGTGCCGAGCTCCGGTTCGAACAACCCGCCGCCCACGGCCAGCACGCTGACCACCAGCACGCCGACCGTCAGCAACGGATCGACCGTCACCTTCCAGTACTCGACGCCGACGAACAGCGTCAGCTCCAGCAACTGGATCGGCATCTACCCGGCGGGCGTCACCCCTGGCTCGAAGTCCTCGCTGACCTGGCAGTACGCGCCCAACGCGAGCGGCAGCCTGAACTTCTCCACCAGCAAGCTGTCCGGGCCGGGCTCGTACGACGTCTGGTACCTCTCCAACGGCGGGTACACGGCGCTGGCCGGACCGGTCAGCCTCACCGTGAGCTGAGCACCCGTCTGAAGCAGGTCGTACAGGGGCCCGCTCACCCGTCCGGTCGCGGCGGGGGAGCGGGCCCCGGTGCGTCTGCTTAGCCTCGGAGGCGTGGCGACCGTGTCCGGCCCTGCGCCCAGTCCCGAGGAGGAGGCGTGATGTCCCGCGCTCCGATGTCCCGCGCTCTGATGTCCCGTCCCACGGCCGCGCTGCTCGGCGCCACCGTACTCGGGCTGGCCCTGGCCGGCTGCTCCGACCTGCCGCAGGGCCAGGTGTTCGCGACCGACGGCCGTGCTGTGCAGACTTTCACCAACCTGCCGGCGACGTCGGCCTGCCACAACTTCTCCATCCCGGACGTGACCACGGTCAGCGACATGACCCTGGCGGACATGCACCTCTACACCGGCCGGAACTGCACCAACATCACGGCCCCCGCTCCGTTCTACCTGTCGACCAACACCAGCACCGGCCCGACGCGGAGGGTCTACAGGAGCTTCAACTTCGTGGGGCAGTGAGCTCAGGCGGCTCAGTCCGAGAAGTCCTGGGTGAGCCAGACGTTGCCGCTGGAGTCGCGCATCACGGCGATGCCGATGTGGTGGAAGGCCGTGCTCAGGATGTTCTTGCGGTGGCCGTCGTTCGGCGGCTGTTCGGCCAGCATCGAGCGGGTCAGGCCGACGGCCATCCCGGCGACGCCGGACGTGGTGTCGGAGACCGGGCCGCCCGTGCCGATGTTCTCGCCCGCGGCCGACCACTGGACCCCGGCCGCCGTCTCGCGGTCCCCGAGGGACGCCTCGCCCGGGCACTGGTGCTGGAGGCCGCAGCCCGCGGCCATGGTCTGGTTGTGCGCGGCGGAGCTGCTCTCGAGGCCCGAGCTGAGCTGCAGCGGGGCCAGCCCCTGGCCTGCACGGGCCTGGTTGATGACCGCGAGCACCTGCTGCACCGCCGCCTGATCCGGCGAGAGCGCGGGCGGGGGCGCCGCGGCTGAGGGTGCGCCGGGAGTGGCGGAAGCGGGGGTGCCGGAGCGCGGCGTCGCGCTGCTGTGGGTCGGGGAGGGCTTGGCGGTGGTCGGGGAGGGGGAGGCGACCGGCTTACGGCTCGGCGTGGCGGTGGGCGAGGGGACGGCGCCCGACGTGCTGGGCAGCGTCCCCGAGATCGCGGCAGCCGGTTGTCCGGCGGAGCCCGTCGCATGCCCGCCGCCGAGGGAGAGCGTCAGCACGCCCGCGCCCACCACGGCCGCGACACCCGCGGTCACCCCGGCGGCGACGAGCAGCGGCTTGCCGCCGAACGTCCCGCCGGTCCGTCTCCGCCGGTGCGAGACCGGACGGGACACCGCTCGTGAATGGCCTGTGCCGGCAGAAGACGCCTGTGCGGGAATCACCTGTGCAGTGTTGACGAGGGAGTGGCCGGATATGTCCGGCAGACCCACGCGGGTGAGCATGTAGGCCGCGTAGCCCAGCGGCAGCGGCAGCAGCGCGAAGTTGACCAGCAGCCGTTCGGCCGGGACCAGGTCCGCGCCGCGGGCGCCGCAGTCGGCGCAGGAGCGTACGTGCCGGGCCAGCCGCTTGCGCCACAGGGCGCTCGGACGACCGTCCCAGACGGTCAGGGCCGCCTCCAGCTCGGCGCAGCGCGGGCGGGCCGCCAGCGACCTGACGATCAGCCGGGCGGCGTCGAGCTGGGCCTTCATCCGGCTGACGCGGACCGTGACGTGGTGCGAGCCGAGGCCCAGCGCCGAGACGAGTTCGGCGCGGGTGAGGTGCCCGGCGGTGACCAGCCACCAGAGGGAGAGCAGCTCCCGGTCGTCCGGGTCCAGCCAGCGGGTGGCCTCGACGGTCTCGCGGCGCTGACCGGAGAGGCCGAGCTCGGTCAGGGTCAGGTCGGTGAAGTCCGCGCCCGGGTCGGCGACCGCGGACAGGTCGTCGAGCTCGTCCAGCGCCCGCGGAGCGGCCGGCCCCGGGGCGTGGTGCCGCCGGATCTGGTTCATGGTCACCGCCACCAGCCACGACCGGAACACCTCGTCGTCGCGGAGCCCCGGCAGGCCGCGGACCACGCGCAGCATCGTCTCCTGCACGACGTCGTCCACGTCCACGCGCCCGGACAGGGCGCGGCCGACGATGTTGTAGACCAGCGGGAGGCAGCACCCGACCAGTTCGTCCATCGCCTCGGCCGAGCCGCTGCGGGCGGCGGCCACCAGCTCGGCGTCCATCGCCGTGCGCGTCATCCTGCGCTCCTTCGGTCACCCGTGGATGTGCGTACGTGAAAGGAGACCCTACGGAGGACAGGCAGGTCACAGAAATCCGGCAACAGGGATTTCGATCACAGTTCCGCGATCACTGGGATGTCCAAAGCTGCTGAGCTGTCCACTGCTGCTGAGATGTTCGCTTCGGCTGGAGATGTTCGACCCGGCTCTCAGCTGAGTGAGAGCAGTCGTTCGATCATCGCGTCGAGATCGAGGTGCTGGTGTTCCGAGCCGAGCGGGACGATCCGGGTGGACTGTTCCAGGAACCGGCGCACCTTGCGGGCGCGGGCGCGCAGCACGGCGCGGCCGTCGGCGCCGTCGAGGCAGAGGAAGATCCAGCCGCGGTCCCGGCCGTGGCCCGGCCGGACCCGGACGTCTCCCATGCCGGTGGGCCGGTTGAGGCCGAGCCAGAGCAGATGACGGGCGAAGAGCCAGGTCACCGTGAACGGCGTGTCCACGTAGCAGTGCAGCCGGATCGCGTACGGGTCGGCGCGCAGGTAGCTGAGGTGGGCGGCCACGGGCAGCTCGCCGTAGTGCTCGGTGACGACGTGGAGGTCGAGGGACGTCCCGCAGGCGACCGCCTCGGCCGAGGCAGTCCTGGGCGTACGGCCGCGCGCCCCGGAGCGTCCGGCACCGCGAGGGAGAAACGTTTCGGCAGATGCGGCCTCGATAGGCAACAACGGATCGGTACTCATGTCCGGAACAACGATTCAGCGCGGGCTAGGCAACCCTCCTCGGCCCGGCGTGTCGCTGTCGGAAATCATGCGCCGTCCGGGTGATGCGGACTGGACGGGTGGCGTACGCGGGGCGGGTCAGCCGAAACGGCCGTCACCGTGGGCGGCGGCGTCGACCGAGCCGGCCCGCAGGAGTTGTTCGCCGAGCTCGATCAGGGCGCGGCCCGCCGCGTACTCGTCGCCGATCTCGGCGACCGACTCGTCGTGCGGGTTGCGCCGGGAGGTGCCGCGCCCCTCCAGGGTGCGATCCCCGGCGGAGAGGGTCACCCGCGCCTTGGTCACGTCGCCCTCCTCGTAGAGGTCGACGTCGAGGGACCAGTGCTTGGTCCGCATCGGGGTTTGTGGCGGCATGGGGGTCTGTGTGCTCATCGTCGCGCCTCGTCTCGTGTTCGCGTGCCACGGACACCTCCACGCTATGCCGTCTGCCGGCGTGCCGCCCGATCGCGGCGGGGCTCCGGGGAACGCACGATGGAGGTATGAGCACGAATGGCAGGCCTCCTGACTCCTCCCCGCCCCTGCTCAAGGTGAAGGGCGTACCGGTGCGGGCGAAGCCCGTGGCTGTGGGGCTGATCGCGGTGGCGGCCGTCTGGTTCATCGCGGTCAACACCGAGACGGTCAAGATGACGTTCTGGGTCGTCGACATCAGCGCGCCGCTGTGGGTGGTGCTGCTGGTCACGCTGCTGGTGGGGGCCGTGCTCGGCAAGTTCGTCTCGAAGCGGCGGGCTTCGAGGAAGCAGTGATCCGGCAGAGCGGCAGTGATCCGGCAGCGCCGGCAGTAATACGCTGGCCCGGTGACCGTCGCAGCAGTCGTCGTGGGCAGCGGACCGAACGGGCTGGCCGCTGCTGTGCGGCTGGCGCAGGACGGGCTGCGGGTGACCGTGCTGGAGGCCGCCGAGCGGCCCGGAGGCGGGGCCAGGACCTCGCAGTTGACCCTGCCAGGCGTGCTCCACGACGACTGCGCCGCCTTCCACCCCACCGCGCTGGTCTCGCCCTTCTTCGCCTCGCTCGGCTTGGAACGGTACGGGCTGCGCTGGCGTTGGGCGGAGCTCGACCTGGCGCACCCGCTGGACGACGGCCGGGCCGGGGTGCTCAGCCGGGACCAGGCGCGGACAGCCGCCTCCCTCGGCCCGGTCGACGCCCGCGCCTGGCGTCGCCTCTTCGCGCCCCTGGTCGCCGACGCGGAGGCGCTCAACGCCGAGGTGCTGCGTCCGCTGCTGCACCTGCCCCGGCATCCGTTCGCGCTGGCCCGGTTCGGCGTGGACGCGCTGCAGCCCGCGACCTGGACGGTCCGCCGTTGGCAGGACGCGCCCGCGCGGGCCCTGTTCATGGGAGCGGCGGCGCACGCGTTCGGCCGGTTGGACACCCCGCTCAGCGCCTCGATCGGCCTGATGCTGGCCGCCACCGGCCACGCGGTCGGCTGGCCGGTGGCCGAGGGCGGGACGCAGGCGATCACCGACGCGCTGCTCCGCGTGCTGGACAGCCTCGGCGGCACGGTCCGCACGGGGGTCACCGTCACCGGGCTCGACCAACTGCCCGCGCTGCTCGGGGAACGGCCGGAGCTGGTGCTGCTGGACACCGCGCCGGACGCGGCCGTCCGGATCGTGGGTGACGGGATCGCCGGTGCCCGGATGCCCCCTCGGGTGCGGCGAGCGCTCGGCCGCTACCGGTACGGACCGGCGGCGCACAAGGTGGACTTCGCGATCCGGGGCGACGTCCCGTGGACCAACGAGGACTGCCGTCGCGCGGGCGCGCTGCATCTGGGCGGCACGGCGGAGGAGATCGCCGCCGCCGAATCCGCCACCGTCGCCGGACGGCTGGCGGACCGGCCGTTCGTGCTGGTCGGGCAGCAGTACCTGGCGGACCCGTCGCGTTCGGCCGACGGGGCTGGTTCGGCAGGCGGCGGTTCGGCGGGCGGAGGTTCTACGGGCAGAGTCAACCCGCTGTGGGCCTACGCCCATGTCCCGGCCGGGTACCGGGGCGACGCGACCGAGGCGGTGGTCGCGCAGATCGAGCGCTTCGCGCCCGGCTTCCGCGAGCGGATCGTCGCGACGCATGTCCGGACGGCCCGTCAGTTGGCGCTGTACAACGCCAACTACGTGGGTGGCGACATCAGCGCGGGCGCCAACTCGGCCCGGCAGCTGGTCTTCCGGCCGCGACCGGCCCTCGACCCGTATGCGCTGGGCGTACCGGGCGTCTACCTCTGCTCCTCGGCCACGCCGCCGGGTGGTGGGGTCCACGGCATGTGCGGGGCCAACGCGGCCGAGGCGGCACTGAGTTGGATGGGTGGGTAGCCGGGCTCGCGCGGTGGCGGGTTGCTGCGCGCACCCTTGTTTAACTGATCGTCCTGAACTATTTTCTCGGCACGCCACCAGCCTTCCTGCGCCGCACGCGAAGGAGCACGCCGTGTCCGATCAGCTCGCCGACACCACCACCGTCAGATCCCAGCGCCTACGCGGCGGAACACTGGGCATGGTCGACATCGCGGCCGCCACCATGGCCAACATCGGCCCCGCGATGAGCTTCTTCTTCGGGTTCGGCTTCCTCGCCACCACGGCGGGCGTCGCCTCGCCGCTGACCGTCATCGCGGCCGGGATCGCGGTGGCGCTGCTGGGCAACACGCTCTCGCAGTTCTCCAAGGCGCACCCGTCCGCGGGCAGCTTCATCACCTTCGTCGGCAAGACCTTCGGCCCGACCAGCGCCGTCACCACCGCGCTGCTGGCGGGCCTCGGCTACATCATCGCGATGGCCTCGGTGATCGCCGTCGCCGGCGGCTTCCTGGAGACGACGCTCAACCACTACTTCAAGTGGAACGTCCCCTGGATCATCTGGACGCTGCTGCTGACCGCGATCGCGGTGGTGCTGATGGTCCGTGGCATCGCCGTCTCCACCAAGCTGGCCGGGCTGTTCTTCGGCGTCGAGATGGTGGTGCTGGTCGTCGTCTCGGTCGCCGCGATCGTCAACCACGCCGGGCACCTCTCGCTGGACCCGTTCCGTCCGAGCCTGATCACCGGCGGCTTCCAGGGCCTGGCCGAGGGATTCCCGTTGGCCGTCTACCTCTTCATCGGCTGGGAGAACTCCGCCGCGCTGGCCGAGGAGACGCAGGATCCGAGGCGCAACGTCGGGCGCGCGGTCTTCCTCTCGGTCGGCATCATGTCCGTCAGCTACCTGCTCTTCTCCTACGCCACGCTGACCGGCTTCGACTACAACGTCGCCAAGGTCGGCGCCTCCGCCGTCCCGTTCATCGACGTCGCGCAGGGGACGCTCGGCGCGCTGGCGTTCTTCGCCTACCTGGCCGGACTCACCTCCACGCTCGGCGCGCTGATCGCCGGGACCAACTCGCAGGCGCGGCTGATCTTCAACGCCGGACGCGAGGGCCTGTTGCCGTCCGCGATCGGCGCGGTCCACCCGACCCGGCGGACGCCGACCCGGGCCATCATCGTCTTCGTCTCCATCTCGCTGCTGATCATCGGCGGTTGGGGCCTGCTGCACCTGCTCGGCGGGCACGCCCAGTCGGGCTCGATGGACCCGATGGTCTTCTTCGCCGAGGCGTCGACGATGGGCACCATCCTGGTGCTGCTGGTCTACCTGGCCTCGAACGTGGCGCTGCCGTTCTACTACCACCGGTACCGGCGCAGCGAGTTCCACTGGGCCCGGCACGTGCTGCTGCCGGGGCTGGGCGCGGCGGCGATCCTGGTGCCGCTCTACTACCTGGTCAAGCCGGGGCAGCCCGAGCCCTACAACTGGTTCCCCTACCTGGCGCTGGGCATCCTGGTCGTGGCGCTCGGCTACGCGGCCGTCCTGGTCCGGCGTGACCCGACCCTGGGCGAGCGAGTGGGCTCGATCGTCGCGGACAGCCACGGCAGTTGACCGGCGGGACGGTTGGGGTGGCTCGGTGGTGAGCCCAGCGGGCAAGTTCGGCCCGTACAGCCTGGCGGGGCCGCACAGTCAGACCGGCCCGTACAGTCGGAGCGGCGCGGATCTGGTCCGTTCCCGGATCGCGCTGCAGGTCCGGCTGGCGCTGCTCCGCCCCGGGGACCGGCTGCCGGACACCGGCGCGCTGGCGGAGCAGCTCGGCATCGGCGAGATGACGGTGCGTCGCGCGCTGGAGGGCATGTGCCAGGACGGCCTGCTCGACCGGCGACGCGGGCGTACCGGCGGCACCTTCGTCTCCGCCGCCTTCGACGCCGTGGTCCCCGCGCACCACGATCCGGCCGCGGCGGCCTCGGCCGAGGCCTTCCTGCTGCTGCTGGAGTGCGGCCTGGTCGCCCACGCCTCCGGCGAGGTGGGGGAGGGCGAGCTGGGCAGCCTGCGCAAGCTGGTCGCGGCGGAGCAGGAGTTCGCGGAGGACCAGGAGTTCACGGCGGATGCAGTGTCGGCGCTGGAGCGCGAGACCCGGTTCCACCTCGAACTGGCGGAGACCCTCGGCGGTCCCGGACTGCGCGCGGTGACGTCCGACCTGCTCGGCCGCCTCGCGCTGCTTGCGCCGCCGCCCGGGGCTGAGGCGATCCGCCACCGGAACCGCTGCCACGCCGAGCTGTTGGACTGCCTGGTCGAGGGCCGCACCGACCGCGCGGTCCGGGCGGTCAAGGACCACGCGATCCACGGGTGACAGACTGGCGTGCAGACGTGGTAGCCCGACGAAGGAGTACGAACGGTGTCCTCACTCGTGCCCGCACTGGCGACCGGTGGATCACGCCGCGCGCTGCGGTTCGGCGAACGGTTCCTCAGCTATGCCGAACTGGCCGCGACGGCAGCCGCGCTGGCCCCGCGTCTGACGGGCGTGAGCCGGGTCGCGCTCTGGGCCACGCCCAGCCTGGAGACCGCTGTGGGCGCGGTCGCCGGACTGCTGGCCGGAGTGCCGGTGGTGCCGATCAACCCGCGGATCGGGGAGAAGGAGCTGACCCACGTCCTCGGCGACAGCACGCCGGAGCTGGTGCTGGCCGCGCCGGACGCGGAGCTGCCGGGCCCGCTGGCCGGGTTGCCGCGCGTGGACGTGCCGGACCACCCCACCGGCCCGGCCCTGTCCCAAGGTCCGGCACCGTCTCATGGTCCAGCACTGCCGCTCCCCGAGGAGCCGGACGACGAGCAGACCGCGCTGGTCATCTACACCTCGGGCACCACCGGACCGCCCAAGGGGGCGCTGATCTCGCGTCGCGCGATCCGCACCACGCTGGACGCGCTGGCCGAGGCCTGGTCCTGGACCGGGGACGACGTGCTCGTCCACGCGCTGCCGCTGTTCCACGTGCACGGGCTGGTGCTCGGCATCCTCGGCCCGCTGCGGCGCGGCGGTACGGTTCACCATCTGGGCCGGTTCGAGACGGACACGGTCGCGGCCGAGCTCGCGGGCGAGGGCACCATGCTCTTCGGCGTGCCGACGATGTACCACCGGCTCGCCGAGGCGGTGGCGAGCGACGCGGAGCTCGCTGCGGCGTTGGCCAAGGCACGGCTGCTGGTCAGCGGTTCGGCCGCGCTGTCGCGCCGGGACCACGAGGCGCTGCTCGCCGCGACGGGCCGTCAGGTCATCGAGCGCTACGGCATGACCGAGACGCTGATGAACACCAGCATGGTGCTCGGCGGCGCCTGCACGCCGGGAACGGTCGGGCTGCCGCTGCCCGGTGTCGAGCTGCGGCTGGTCGAGGACGACGGCACCCCTGTCCCCGCTGGGACGGACGCGGTGGGCGAGATCCAGGTGCGTGGCGCGAACCTGTTCTCCGGCTACCTCAACCGCCCCGAGGCGACCGCCGCCGCGTTCGCCGAGGACGGCTGGTTCCGCACCGGCGACATGGCCGTCCTGGAGCCGGACGGCTCGGTGCGGATCGTCGGCCGCCGCTCCACCGACCTGATCAAGAGCGGCGGTTACAAGATCGGCGCGGGCGAGATCGAGACCGTCCTGCTGGACCACCCCGGCGTCGCCGACGCGGCGGTGACCGGGGAGCCGGACGAGGACCTGGGCGAACGGATCATCGCCTGGATCGTCCCCGCCGACCCGGCCGCGCCGCCGACTGCGGACGCGCTGACCGCCCATGTCGCGGGCCATCTGGCCCCGCACAAGCGTCCCCGTGAGGTCCGCTTCGTGGCGGCGCTGCCGCGCAACGACATGGGCAAGATCATGAAGCGTGCGCTGAGTCTCTGAGTCTCTGTCGCTGGGTCGCTGATGCTGACGACTCGTCAGTCCTCCGGCAGGGGCAGGATCGCGCTGAGCGGCAGCACGGTGTGCTTGAGGTCGGGGTCGACCGGCTGGTTGAGCGGCGGGTACTTCGGGGCGCCCGCGTTGCGGCGGTAGACCGCCGTCGAGTGCTCGGGGTTGCGGTCGAACTCCGGGATCACCCGCTCGCCGAAGAGCTCCAGCATCTCCAGATGCTCGTCGAAGGTCATGCCACCGGTCAGGCCGAAGACCAACTGGTCGCAGCCGACCTGCTGGTAGGCGGCGACCTGCTCGCACACCTCGTCCGGGGTGCCGCAGAGCAGGTAGCCGCCGGCGATCAGCTCGTCCAGCAACTCCTCGCCGCCCCACGCGCCGAGGTTGATCGGCGGCTCCGGCCAGGTGATGCCGTCGGCGGACTTCGGCATCGTGTCGTGGTAGAGGTTGACCAGGGTGACCAGGTACGCGTTGCCCGCCGACAGGGCTATCTCACGGGCCCGCTTGCGGTCGTTGAGACAGACCACCGCGTTGGTCATCATCACGTTGTTGTTCTGGTAGTCGCCGAGGATCTCGACCGGGTTCTCGGCGGCCTCCTTGTACGCCTCGATCCGGCCCTTGAGGTTGTAGATCGGCTCGAAGTTGAAGGCGATCGCGCCTATCCCGAGCGACCCGGCCTTGGCGAAGGACGGCGGGTTGCCGCAGGCCATCCAGATCGGCGGGTGGGAGTGCCCGTACGGCTTTGGCAGGATGTTGTGCGGGGTCGGCACGGTGAAGTGCTCGCCCTGGAAGGAGTAGTCGTACTGCTCCCACATCCGGACGACCTCGCGGGAGACCTCGTCCCACTCCGGCTTGGTCGAGTTGGTGTCCATGATGTTGAAGGACTTCAGCTCGTGCGAGCCCGCGCCGCGGCCGGTGCCCCACTCGAAGCGGCCCTCGGTGATGTGGTCCAGCATGGCGGCGCGCTCGGCGAAGCGGACCGGGTGCTCCTTGCGGGGCGAGAGGGAGTTGATACCGGTGCCGAGGTGGATCCGCTCGGTGCGGGCGGCGACGTAGCCCATCACCACCTCGGGGGCGGACATGTGGCTGTACTCGGTGAGCGAGTGGTGCTCGCCGAACCAGACGTACTTCCAGTTGTGCTTGTCGGCCTTGACGGCCAGCTCCATCTCGCGCTTGAGCGCGAGGTGTTCGGAGGGCCGGTCGTGTGCCGCCGGGCCGGGGATGAATCCGTTCATGAAGATGCCGAACTCCACGGAGGCCTCCTGACCCTGGGTACCGCTGATTCACTGACTCGCTCAAATCTGATGCATCGTCAGAAACTGCATCATGCCTGCGGTCCGGTGATCTGTCCAGGGAGGGCGACGGCAAATGTGACAGGGCATCAGACAAGGCTGCCGCCGTTCGGGTGAACGGCGGCAGCGGATCGAGCGCGGTGGTCAGAAGTAGTGGATCGAGTGCGTCAGATCAGATCTGGCCGCAGTCGTCGATCACGATCGCCTTGGAGGTGCGGCCGCTGCCCGAACCGAGCGCCTCGATGGCCTTGACCACGTCCATGCCTTCGGTGACCTTGCCGAAGACCACGTGCTTGCCGTCCAGCCACGGGGTGACGACGGTGGTGATGAAGAACTGCGAGCCGTTGGTGTTCGGGCCCGCGTTGGCCATGGAGAGCAGGCCCGGCACGGTGTGCTTGAGGGTGAAGTTCTCGTCCGCGAACTTCTCGCCGTAGATGCTCTTGCCACCGGTGCCGTTGCCCTCGGTGAAGTCACCGCCCTGGAGCATGAACTCGGGGATGACACGGTGGAAGGAGGAGCCCTTGTAGCCGAAGCCCTTCTCGCCCGTGCACAGGGCGCGGAAGTTCTCGGCCGTCTTCGGGGCGACATCGGCGGCGAGCTCGAACTCGATGCGACCGAGCTTCTCACCGTTGGCGGACACGTCGAAGTAAACCTTGGGATTCATACCGCCATCCTGGCAGTACCCCGCCCCGGCTGCGCAAATCGACCCGCACCGGGCCCGCCATCACTCCACGTGATCCTCACAGTCCGTAGCTGCGTGCCAGCGGCCGCTCGACCAGATCCGCCTGGGCGGTCGCCGTGGTCAGGGCGTCGAGGACCGGGCGGAACAGCGGGTGGTCCGCCGAGCCGCGGCGGACGGCGGCGAAGACGCGGCGGGTGGCCGGGGCGCCGAGGACCGGGAGGACGACGACGTCCGGGAGGTCGACGCCGCGCAGCGCGGAGCGGGGGACCAGGGCGACGCCCGCGCCCGCGCCCGCGAGTGCGGCGACCGCGCGGAAGTCGTCGGAGGAGTGGGCCAGGCGCGGCTGGAAGCCGGACGACTCGCAGGCCAGCATCACCGCGTCCAGGCAGGGGTTGCCCGGGTAGGGGCCGATCCACGGCTCGTCGGCGAGCTCGGCGACGGCCACGGCCGGGGCGGCGGCCAGGTGGTGCCCGCGCGGCAACACCGCGTCGAAGGGCTCGGCGTAGAGCGGGACGCGGGAGAGGCGGGCGTCGTCCTCGGCCGGGGCGCCGCGGTACTCGACGGCTACCGCGATGTCGGCGCGGCCGTCGAGGACCATCAGCAGGCTCGCGTCGCCCTCGGCGTCGCGGACGGTGAGGCGGATGCCGGGAGCGGCCTGCGCGAGGCGGGTCATGGCGGGGGCGACCACGGCGGCGATGCCGGTGGCGAAGGAGACGAGAGTCACGTCGCCCGCGTGCCCCTGGGCGAAGGCGGCCAGCTCCGCCTCCGCGTTCTCCAGCTGCGCCAGGACCGCGTTGCTGTGGCGCAGCAGGATCTCGCCGGCGGCGGTGAGCCGGACCCCCCGGCCGTCTCGGAGCAGCAGCTGGTGGCCGACCTCGTGTTCCAGGGCGGCCAGTTGCTGGGAGACGGCGGAGGGGGTCAGGTACAGCGCGGCTGCCGCGGCGGTCACGGTTCCGTGGTCCGCCACGGCGCGCAGCGTGCGCAGCCGGCGCGAGTCGATCACCGACTCATTCTGCCAGGGCGGACCTCGCGGCGACGAATGCCTTGACAGCGCGCTCCACGTCCTGGGTGGAGTGGCCGGCCGAGAGCTGCACCCGGATCCGGGCCTTGCCGTGCGGGACCACCGGATAGGAGAAGCCGACGGCGTAGACGCCGTGCTCCAGCAGGAACTCGGCCATCTTCCCGGCCTTGGCCGCGTCGCCGATCATGACCGGGGCGATCGGGTGCTCGCCGGGGAGGATCTCGAAGCCTTCCTCGGTCATCCGCGAGCGGAACAGCGCGGTGTTGGCGGCCAGTTGCTCGCGCAGCGACGCGCCGAGCTCGCCGCTCTCCAGCAGGTCAAGGACCTGGATCGAGGCGGCGGCGATCACCGGGGCCAGCGAGTTGGAGAACAGGTAGGGACGGGAGCGCTGGCGCAGCAGTGCCACGATCTCGGCGCGGGCCGCGACGTAGCCGCCGGACGCGCCGCCCAGCGCCTTGCCGAGCGTGCCGGTGATGATGTCGACGCGGTCCATCACGCCGTGCAGCTCGTGGGTGCCGCGACCGCCCGGGCCGACGAAGCCGACCGCGTGCGAGTCGTCGACCATGACCATCGCGCCGTAGCGCTCGGCCAGGTCGCAGATCTCCTTGAGCGGGGCGATGTAGCCGTCCATGGAGAAGACGCCGTCGGTGACGATCAGCTTGCGGCGGGCGTCCGAGGCCTCCTTGAGCTGCTGCTCCAGGTCGGCCATGTCGCGGTTGGCGTAACGGAGGCGGCGCGCCTTGCAGAGCCGGATGCCGTCGATGATGCTGGCGTGGTTGAGCGCGTCGGAGATCACCGCGTCGCGATCGTCCAGCAGCGTCTCGAAGACGCCGCCGTTGGCGTCGAAGCAGGAGCTGTAGAGGACCGTGTCCTCCATGCCGAGGAAGCCGGAGATCCGCGCCTCGAGCTCCTTGTGGACCTCCTGGGTGCCGCAGATGAAGCGGACCGAGGCCATGCCGTAGCCCCAGCGGTCCAGGGCGTCCTTGGCGGCGGCGATCACCTCGGGGTTGTCCGCCAGGCCGAGGTAGTTGTTGGCGCAGAAGTTCAGCACCTCGCCGGGCCGGCCGCCCGCGGTGACGTCGACGGTGGCGCTCTGCGGGCCGCCGATCACCCGCTCAGGCTTGTGCAGGCCGGCGTCGCGGATCTCGTCGAGGGTGGCCCGGAGGTCGTCGCGGACGGAGTCGAGCATCGAGTGGCTCCTGGTTCGAAAGGGTCCGAAGGTCGGGAGGTCGGGAGAGCCCGAAGGGCAGGAGATCGGGCGGGCGGAGGGGGTTGCTCAGGCGGTCCAGTCGAGGATGATCTTGCCGCAGCGGCCACCGGCCGCCTCGTCGAACGCGGCGTCGAAGTCCTGGTACGGGTAGCGGCCGGTGATCACCGGGGAGAGGTCCAGGCCGCCCTCCAGCAGCACCGACATCGCGTACCAGGTCTCGAACATCTCGCGGCCGTAGATGCCCTTGAGGGTGATCATCGAGGTGACGATCCGGGCGAAGTCGACCGGGAACTCGTCGGAGGGCAGGCCGAGCATCGCGATCCGGCCGCCGTTGGTCATGTTGGCGATCATCTCGCGCAGCGCCTCGGGGCGGCCGGACATCTCCATGCCGATGTCGAAGCCCTCACGCATGCCGAGCTTCCGCTGGCCGTCCTCGATGGTGTGGTCGCCCACGTTGAGCGCCAGCGTGACGCCGACCTTCTCGGCCAGCTGCAGGCGGTAGGGGCTGACGTCGGTGATGACGACGCTGCGCGCGCCGGCGTGCTTGGCGACGGCGGCGGCCATGATGCCGATCGGGCCCGCGCCGGTGATCAGCACGTCCTCGTTGACCAGCGGGAACGACAGCGCGGTGTGGACCGCGTTGCCGAACGGGTCGAAGATCGCGGCCACGTCGAGGTTGACCGGGACCCGGTGCACCCAGACGTTGGCGGCGGGCAGCGTGACGTACTCGGCGAACGCGCCGTCCCGGCCGATGCCCAGGCCGATCGTGCTGCGGCAGAGGTGACGGCGGCCGGCCAGACAGTTGCGGCACTTGCCGCAGACCAGGTGGCCCTCGCCGCTGACCAGGTCGCCGACGGCGACGTCGGTGACGCCCGACGCGACCTCGACGACCTCGCCGACGAACTCGTGGCCGATCACCCGAGGCACGCTGACGGCCTGCTGCGCCCAGCTGTCGTACTTGCGGATGTGCAGGTCGGTGCCGCAGATGCCCGTGCGCAGCACCTTGATCAGCACCTCACCGGGGCCGACCTCGGGCTCGGGCACGTCCATCAGCCACAGGCCGGGCTCTCCCTTGGCCTTCACGAGTGCCTTCACAGCGGTGCCTCCCGGACGTCGCGCCCCAACAAGTCGCACAAACCACACAAAGGGATGCAGGAACGTTCCGCACCCCGGGCCTCAGCCTGGGGGTCCAGGGCAGGTCAGGTCCATCGAGACTTGCTTAAGCGGGTGACCAGGAAATCTTCAGGCGCACGAGTGACCGTGCACGGGGTGCTGCGTTCCGACCCGGTCGCGCGACAATGGTCGGGTGACGACAGACGGCGAGGCAGCGCTCGACGTGGCGCTCGACGCCGCGTTCGCCCGAGCGATGTTCGGGCAGGGCAGCAT
Organism: Streptacidiphilus sp. BW17; assembly: GCF_041262485.1. NCBI lineage: Bacteria > Bacillati > Actinomycetota > Actinomycetes > Kitasatosporales > Streptomycetaceae > Streptacidiphilus > Streptacidiphilus sp. BW17. The sequence goes on from NZ_JBGCCR010000032.1 coordinate 34,036, forward strand.
CGGGATCGTCGTCCACGACCGCGAGCTGCGCCTGCTGCGTACCAATGCCGCCCGCTGTCTGGCCGGTCCGGACGGTGCGCTGCCGGAGCGGCTGGCCGACATCCTCGAGCCGGAGCAGGCCGAGGAGATCGAGAGCAGGCTGCGCACGGTGGTCAGTGACGGCGTCCCGGTGCACCGCGCCGAGTACCGGGTCCGGCCGCTGCGGTCGGCGCAGTCACATGGAACAGAGCAGTCACCGGGGGCAGAGCCGGCGCAGCTGTGGCTGTCGCTCTCCGCGTTCCCGCTGACCGACGACGACGGGGGGATCACCGGCGTCGCGGTCGCCTTCACCGACATCACCGCCGAGCGTCAGGCCCGGCGGCGGCTCGAACTGCTGGACGAGGCGGCGACCCGGATCGGAGCCTCGCTCGACGTCGGCCGTACCGCCCAGGACCTCGCCGAGGTGCTGGGCGGGTTCGCCGACGTGGTGATGGTCGACCTGGCCGACGCCGTCTTCACCGGGGCTGATCCGCCGCAGCCCGAGATGACGAACGAGTGGCACGTCCGCCGAGCCGCCGGACTCTGCCGGACCGGGCCTTTTCCGGCGGCGTTGATCCGGCCGGGCGAGCCGATGCCGCCGGTGCCGACCGCGCCCGAGCTGGACCGGATCCGGCGCGGGGACGTGCTGGTCTACCAGGTGGACGAGGCGGAGCTGGCGGAGATCTTCAGCGCCGACCCGGAGCTGCGGCGGCGGATCGTGCCGGAGGGCGCGCGGTCGCTGATGGCCGCCTCGCTCTACGCCCGTGGGCTGGTTCTCGGCACCGTCCAGGTCTGGCGCACCGAGGACGCCGTCCCCTACGACGACCAGGACGCCGCACTGCTCTCCCAGATCGTCTCCCGCGCCGCGCTCGGCGTGGACAACGCCCGCCGCTACACCCGCGAGCACAGCACCGCCGTCACCCTCCAGCGTGGGCTGCTGCCGACGGCGGCGGTCGCGGCGATCGGCGTGGAGACGGCCGCCTCCTACGTCCCCTCGGCGGCCCGGCCCGGTGTGGGCGGGGACTGGTTCGACGTCATCCCGCTCTCCTCGTTGCGGGTCGCGCTGATCGTGGGGGACGTGGTCGGCCACGGCCTCGGCGCGTCGGTGGCGATGGGGCGGCTGCGCACGGCGGTGCAGACGCTGGCCGACCTCGACCTCGATCCGGGCGAGCTGCTGGTCCATCTGGACGACCTGGTGCAGCGGCTCGCCGTGGAGTCCGACGGCGAGTACCAGGACCTGTCCGGCGCGACCTGCCTCTACGCGATCTACGACCCGGTCACCGGCCACTGCGCCATGGCCAGCGCCGGGCACCCGCCGCCGCTGCTCGTCGCGCCGGACGGCAGCACCGCCTTCGCCGAGCTGGATCCCGGGCCGCCGCTGGGCGTCGGGGCCTTCCCGTTCGAGGTGGCGGAGGTGCGGCTGGAACCCGGCAGCACGCTGGCCCTCTACACCGACGGCCTGGTGCAGGGTGCGGACCACGACCTCGACGCGGGCATGGCCCGGCTGCTGCGGCAGGCGGGACGGCTCTGCCTGGCGGAACGCCCGCTCGCGGACGCGGCGCGCGGTCTGCTGTCCGCCGTCACCACGGATCAACCGTCCGACGACGTGGCCCTGCTGCTGGCCCGCACCCGGCGGGTGGCCCCCGGGTCCACGGCGCACTGGGAGTTCCCGACCCATGCCGAGTCGGTGTCCCTTGCCCGGCGGGCCGCCGTCGGGCAACTGGACCGCTGGGGCCTTTCCGACCTGGCCTTCTCCACCGAACTGGTGGTCAGCGAGCTGGTCACCAACGCGCTGCGCTACGCGGGCGGCCCGATCGGGCTGCGGCTGGTCCACGGCGACGGAGTGCTGGTCTGCGAGGTCTCCGACCCCTCCAACACCCAACCCCGGCTGCGGCGCGCCCGGGACACGGACGAGGGCGGACGCGGGCTCTTCCTGGTGGCGCAGCTGACCTCGCGCTGGGGCAGCCGCTACGGACAGTCGGGCAAGACCATCTGGACCGAGCAGGACACCGGCTCAGGAGAAGGCGGGCAGTAGACGCTGGTCAGCAGAGGCGCTGGTCAGTAGACGCGCTGGTCAGCACAGGCTGATCGGTGGTAAGCCGGTCGGACCAGCCTTTCCGGGCGGATCAGAGGACAATGGGATCGACGTTCTCCTGCCCAGACGTACCCCGGAGCGGTTCATGGCCCGACGCCGTCCCCCTCCGCCCGTGAGCTCCGGTGAACTGCTGAGCACCCTCGGGCGGCTCACCGCAGAGGCCCTGGAACGGGCGGAGTCGCAGAAAGCCCGCGTCGAACTGGCCATGGCGCTGCAGCGGGACCTGCTGCCCGCCGTGCTGCCGAGCAGCCCGGGTCTGCGGGCCGCCGCCCGCTACGCGCCCGCCCGCCACGGCCTGGACATCGGCGGTGACTGGTACGACGGCTTCCTGCTCCCCGGCGGGGTGCTGGGCTTCTCGATCGGCGACGTGCAGGGACACGACGTGGAGGCGGCGGCCTTCATGGGCCAGGTCCGGATCGCGCTGCGCGCCATGGCCACCGTCTCGCCGGACCCCGGCGAGGTGCTGAGCCGGACCAACGACCTGCTGCTGGCGATGGGTGTCGAACTCCTGGCCACCTGCTGCTTCCTGCGCTACGACCCCGCCACGGGCGACCTGGCGGTGGCCCGGGCGGGCCATGTGCCCGCCGTCTGGGCGACGCTGGACGGGCACAGCGGGGTCGCCGAGGAGGGCGTGGGACTGCCGCTGGGCGTGCAGTCGGGGGAGGACTACCCGGTCACCCGGCACCGGCTCGACGGGACCGGGGCGTTCGTCATGGTCACCGACGGAGTGGTGGAGGGCCCGTCGTTCTCGATGGAGGAGGGGCTGGACCAGATCACGCTGCTGGTCCGCCGTGGCGCGGGTGGCGAACCGGGGGAGCTGGCCGCCCAGGTGATCAAGGTCGCCGAGCTGACCGGCCACGCCGACGACGCAGCAGTCCTGGTGCTTCGGCACGGATGAGCGCAGTGCTCCGGCACGGGTGAGCGCAGTGCTCCGGCACGGGTGATCCGCTGTGGCGGGCGTGTCACGGCTGCGCAGGCACGAAGGCACCAGGAAAGTTGTCCCATGCCTGCACTGGAGCGCGTCCGGGAGATCCGGGAACCCCGAACCGTCGCCACGACGGTGCTGTGGATCCTCGCCCTGTCGGGTGTCTACTACGCGAGCGGTCGGCTCGGACTGCTGGCCCAGGTGGTGGTCGGCGGCGTCCGGGTCACCCCGCTCTGGCCGCCGACCGGCGTCGCTCTGGCCAGCCTGCTGCTCCTCGGGCTGCGGATCTGGCCCGCCATCGCGCTCGGCGAGTTCTTCGTCGTGGCCTCGATCGGCGGCGTCTCCTGGGGGACGCTGGGCATCGTCACCGGCAACACCGTCGCGCCCGTCGTCGCCTACCTGCTGCTGCGCCGGTTCGGCTTCCGGCCGCAGCTGGACCGGCTCCGGGACGGGCTGCTGCTGGTCTTCGTCGGCGGGGCGTCGATGCTGCTCAGCGCCACGACGGCGACCCTGGTCCTCTACGGCGAGGGTGCGCTGCCCGGGCCCGACTACGTGCAGGCGTGGTCGGCCTGGTGGACCGGCGACGCGATGGGCGTGCTGGTGGTCGCCCCGCTGCTGCTCGCAGTCCGCTCGCCGGAGCTGCCGGGGGAGACGTCGGTGTGGCGGTGGACGGAGATGCTGGTGCTGCTGGCCGCCACGGCCGGGGTGACCCTGGCGGTGACCTCCAGCCCGCTGTCGTTGCTCTTCCTGGTCTTCCCGCTGGTGATCTGGGCGGCGATCCGCTTCCAGCTGCCGGGCGCGGCGCCGTGCGTGCTGCTGATCTCGGTGCTCGCGGTCCCGGCGGCCGTCGGGCACACCGGGCCGTTCCACGGGCACACCATCGCCGCCACCATGCTCATCCTCCAACTGCTCAACGGTTCGGCGGCGCTCACCGCGCTGCTGCTCTCCGCGGTGATCACGGAGCGCAACGTCACCCACCGGATGATCGAGGAGGCCTGCATCGGCCTGGCCGAGGTCGTCGCCCGCCTCGCCCCGGACGAGGTGGCCGACCGCTGGCCGGGGGCGCAGGACGAGGAGGGCGAGGAGGAGTACCAGGGCGAGGGCGAGGAGGAGTACTAGGGCAGGACCAGGGCGAGGCGGCGGTCCGAGGTCCGGACGGTGACGGACCGGCCCCAGCCGACGGAGAGGCGGTCCGCCTCGATGCCGTCGCCGAAGACCACCAACTCCTCGCTCTCGACCAGGATCGACAGCTCCTGACCACCACTCAGCAGACCCGCCGTCAGATCCGCTCCGGTCGTGGGGGAGGGCCAGGCCTCGCGGACGAACCAGCTAAGCGCGGAGTCCGTCGGCTGGGGCAGTTCGAAGGCGCCGTCGCGCTGACGGGAGGCGGAGAGGCACCAGCCGGTCGCGCCGGTCCCGGTGCCGACCAGCAGGCCGGAGGACGACTGGTGTTCCTGGCCGCCGTCCGGCAGCGAGAGCCGGTAGCGGGCGGACTGGTGGCCGCGGTGACCGAGGTAGACCTCGTTGAGCGCGGTGATGCTGTCGCCCTCGGCGGTCTCCGCGCGGACCATGGTCCGCTGCTCGGTGCGGGCCGAGCCGTCCGCGACCGCGTCCAGCAGCCCGGCCAGGTCCTGCGGGGCGTGCTGGACCAGGACGCCCCAGCCGTTGGCCGGATCGGGGTTGACGCCGATCACCGGCTGGCCGCTCAGGTACTTGGCGGTGTTGGCCACCAGCCCGTCCTGGCCGACCACGACCACCACGTCCTCCGGCTCGAACAGGAACCGGTCCAGGTCGTCGCGGAGCACGCTGCCGCGCCGCCACTGCTTGGGGACCGCGGCGGACGCGGTGCGCAGCGCCTCGCCGAGGCGTTCGTGGCGCTGCTGGACCGCGTCCAGCGAGACGCCGCGCATCCGCTGCACGAACTGGGCCTGGCCCCAGGTTCCCTGCTCGGCGACGATCTCCTCGCGCTCGGTGCGGCGGTGGACCAGTACGACGCGCGGTGCGAGAGTCCTGCGCGCGAGTGGCCCGGTTGCGAGGGCCATCGGGTCAGCCGCCGTTCGGGGCGGCCAGGCGTGCCAGCGCGCCGGTGACCACGTCCGGGGTGAGGTTGAGCGTGCCGATCGCCGGCAGGCCGCCCGCCAACTCCTTTGCCGCGAGGGCCAGCAGCAGGCGCGGGTCGAGGCCCGCGTAGTTGGCCAGCTTGGCCGCCTCGGCCTGTGCCTCCGCCGCTCCGACCAGCTCGATCTGCTCCGCCTGGGCGGCGGCGAGGGTGCGGGTGCGGGCGGCCTCCGCGTCGGTGGTGATCCGGGCGGCCTCCGCGTCGGTGGTGATCCGGGCGGCCTCCGCCTTCTGCTCGGCGCGGCGACGCTCGTTGGCGCCCTGCTGGCCGACCAACTGCTCCTCGCGGCGGGCCAGTTCGATCCGGCTCTGCAGCTCGTTCTCGCTGATCGCCCGCTCCCGCTCGACGGCGAGGGCGCGGCGCTCGAAGCCGGCCCGGTCCGCCTCCTGGGCGATCTGCTCCCGGGCGGGGGTCCGCAGCGCCCGCTCCACCTCGGCCTCGGGCTTGACGGCGACGACGCGGACGCCGACCACGCCGACGCCGGTGTCGGTGAGCCGGGCGTCGGCGGTCAGGCCCTCGCTGATCCGCGCCTGAACGGCGGCGGTGCCGGTGGCGAGCGCCGTGGTGAGGTCGAGCGTGGCGACCAGGCCGATCGCCTGTTGCTGTGCCAGCTCGGTCAGCAGCGTCGCCACCTGCTCCAGCGGCGCGGACCGCCACCGGCCGGTGCCCGGGTCGATGGCGAAGTCCAGCCTGCGGGTGGCGAGTTCGGGGTCGGTGAAGCGGTACGTGACGCTGGCCTGGACGGTGACGTCCTGGAAGTCGGCGGTCCGGGCGTGGAAGAGCAGCGGCAGCTCGCGGTCGTCGACCGGGACCTCGGCCAGCACGGCGCTGATCGGCCGGAACCAGAACGCCTGGCCGGTGCCCTGGTGCACGACCTGACCACGTCGCAGGTGCACGACATGGTCGGTCGGGCTGCCGCGGAAGTGACTGAACAGCGGTCGTCTGGTGATGTCGGCCATGGCTGTTTCCCCCTGGGTGAGCGTCTGTTCTCAGGGGAACGGTAGGCCCGCCGCGGGGATATCGTCAATATGACGAGATAGGGTGCACGGCAGTTGACGCAGTGTCAGTGCCGGGCGGGTCGCCTGCCGCGCATCAGCAGCAGGTAGATCCCGGCGCCGAGGATGATGCCGACCGGCAGGGAGAGGTCGGTGCCGCCCAGGGCCGTGGCGATCGGGCCGGTCCACAGCGGCGGCGCGTCGACGCAGAGGCCGGCGGTGACGGCGGCGACGACCAGTGCGCTGGCCCCGGCCCAGTTGACCCCGCCGCGGTACCAGAACGGCGAGCCCTTGCTCTCGTCGCTCAGCTCGTGGCCGTCGTAGCGGTTGCGCCGCCAGAGCACGTCGGCGGCGTAGATCGCGATGGTCGGGCCCATCAGGGCGACCATCAGCTGCAGCACGTTGTTGACGGTGTCGAGGAAGTTCGACACCAGCAGCGCGTAGAGGGTCAGCGCGACGCCGAGCGTGCCGTCCAGCGCGACGCTCCGGGAGCGGCGGATCCTGACGCCGATGGCCTGCAGCGACAGGCCGGAGCTGTAGGCGGTCATCGCGTTGTTGGCGATGGCGGAGAGGATGATCGCCAGCAGGAAGACCGGTCGGAACCAGCCCGGGATGATCTGCTCCAGCGCCGTCTGCGGATCGGTCATGTCCAGCGCGGTCCCGGCCACCGCGCCCAGCCCGGTGAACAGGACGCTGGGGACGAACGAGCCCAGCGCGGTCCAGCCGGCGACCGAGGCCGCGCTGGTGGTGCGCGGCAGGTAGCGTGCGAAGTCGGCGCTGTTGCTGTACGAGAGCGGCGCGGACGCGACCAGGGCCAGTCCGCCGGCCAGGGCCGCGATCAACGGGGTGCCGTGCAGCGGCTGCTGCGGGTGGTAGTGCCAGTCGGCGTGTGCGCAGACGTAGCCGGACAGCACCGCGAAGACCGCGGTCAGCGCGATGGTGAAGGGCAGGTAGAGCCGGATGATGGTGGCGTGGCCGTAGACGCTGATGGCCAAGGTGGCCGCGGCGATGGCCACGATGACCACGATCTTGACGACGGTGTCCGGCTGCAGTCCGACCTCGCCCAGGATCGCGAAGGCGGCCAGTGAGGCGGCGGCCCAGTTGAGTGCGAGGTAGCAGACCGAGGCGAACCAGCCGGTGATCGCGATGTTGCCGCGGTTGCCGCGGACGCCGAACATCGCCCGCATGATCACCTCGCTGGGCGTGCCCGAGGCCGGGCCGCTCACCGCGACCAGCCCGACTAGCGCCCAGAACAGGTTCCCGACCACGATCACGGCCAGCGCCTGCCACAGGCTCAGTCCCATCAGCATCAGAGCGCCGCCGACGACCAGGCTGAGGTAGCTGACGTTCGGCGCGGCCCAGACCCCGAGCAGCTCCCGGGCGCGGCCGTGCCGCTCGCTGTCGGGGATCACGTCGATGCCGTGGGCCTCGACGCCGCCATGGCTCTGGGTGCCGCCGACCTGGTCGGTCGGGCCGGGCTGATCGGCGGTGCGGAGCATGTCAGCAGTGTGCGAGGGGACGGGGTCCGATGGGGGAGCCGTCTCGGGGTCTGGAATCGTGGATGCCATGGAGTCCTCCGAACCAACAAGCCCTGGGGGCAGCTTGTCTATTGGTCGCACATCCAATAGCGTGCACGTCGTGTCGTCAAGCGTCCAGCCGAAACGGACCAGGAAAACCCCTGAGGCCCGTCGCGCCGAGATCGTGGCCGCATCCGCTGCGGTCGCCCTCGATGAGGGACTGGAATGCATCACGGTCCGTCGTATCGCCGACGAACTCGGCGTCCGACCCGGCCTGATCAGCCACTACTTCCCGGTGGCGGAGGATCTGGTCGCGGAGGCGTTCGGGGTCGCGGCGAGTGCCGAGCTCGACGACCTGATCCCGGCCGACCCGGCCGGTGACCAGGCGTTGGCGCTGCTGGACCGGTTCCTCTCGCTCACCGCGGGGGACCGGTACGACGGGATGAGCCGCCTCTGGCTCAACGCCCGCCACCTGAGCCGGTACCGCCCCACCCTGCGGGACCGGGTCGTGCACCAGATGGCGCAGTGGCGGGACCGGCTGACCCGGCTGATCGAGGCCGGGGTGTCGGTCGGGGCCTTTCGGGCCGCCAGTCCGGGAGTCGCCGCGATGCAGATCCTGGTCGTCATGGACGGCCTGGGCTCGGACGTCAACACCGACCGCGGCCCGGTGCCGCCCGAGATCAGCGCGATGCCCGCGCTGACCGCGGAGCGGGTGCTGGAGCTGCCGGCCGGGACTCTCGCCGCCGGTCGATCCGACGCGGGGGCCACGGCTGCCGGGACGACCGACTGAACCAACCCCCACCGCGCATCACCGCAGCACCGAAGGAGCCGCCCGTGTCCACCGATCTCGTCCTGTTCAACGCCCGGTTGCTGGACCCGGGCACGGGAACGCTCCTCCCACACACCGCCCTCGCCGCCGGGGCCGGACTCATCACGGCGCTCGGCGACGACCGCGAGGTCCGCGCCCTGGCGGGTCGCGCCACCACGGTGATCGACCTCAAGGGCGCGGTGGTCACCGTCGGCTTCACCGACGGGCACCTGCACCCGGTCTCCGGGGCCGAGCGGACCATGGGCGTCGACCTGTCGGGCTGCCGCGACCTCGACGCCGTCCGCGCGGCGGTGGCCGGGGCGGCACGGGAGCTCAAGCCGGGTGCCTGGCTGCGCGGTTGGGGACTGGACCCGAACACCTTCGGCGACCGGCCCGTCGGTGCGGCTGCGCTGACCCCGGTGCTCGACGGCATCCCGGCGCTGCTGGACCTCTTCGACGGCCACTCGCTGCTGGCCAGCTTCCGGGCGCTGGAGCTGGCGGGCGTCGAGGGTCCGCGCGAGTTCGAGCAGGCCTCCGAGATCGTCTGCGACGCCGACGGCCGTCCGACCGGACTGCTGCTGGAATACGCCGCCTGCGCCGTGGTCGAGGGCGTCGCGCCCAAGCCCACCGAGGCCCAGGTCCGCGCCCGCACGGCCGAGCTGCTGCGCGCCATGGCCGAGACCGGCCTGACCGGCGGCCACGCCATGGACGCGGGCGGCGATTCCCTGGCGATCCTCACGAAGTTGGACGGCGGGGACGGCGGGGACGCGCTGTCGCTGCGCCTGCGGGTCGCGCCGTGGTGCCAGCCGGGTGCGGACGGCGCGGCGGTCGCCGAGCTGGTCCGGCTCCAGGGCCGGAGCGGGCGGCTGTGGCAGGTCGCGGGCGTGAAGATGTTCATGGACGGGACCGTCGACAACGGCACCGCCTGGCTGGAACGGCCGGACTGCCACGGTGAGTCCACCCACGCGTTCTGGCCCGACCCGGAGCAGTACAGCTGGGTGGTCGGTGAGCTGCACCGGGCCGGGGTGCCGACCGCCACCCACGCGATCGGCGACGCGGCCGTTCGCCACGCACTCGACTCGATCGAGAAGGCGCAGACCGACAGCGTGCTCGCGCCCGGCGGCAGGGGAGCGGCGAGCCCGGTCCGGCACCGGATCGAGCACATCGAGACCGTTCCCGACGACACCGTGGCCCGGTTCGCCCGACTCGGCGTCACCGCCTCGATGCAGCCCACCCACTGCTGCGAGTACACCCGCGCCGACCACACCGACAACTGGTCCCGCCGCCTCGGCGAGGAGCGCGCGGGACGTGCGTTCCGCTGCCGTGACCTGTGGGACGCGGGCGTGCGGGTCGTGCTCGGCTCGGACTGGCCGATCGCGCCCTACCCGCCGCTCAGCGTGATGGCCGGGGCCCGGCACCGTCGCCCGGCCGACCTCTCGCTGCCCCCGCACGGCCCCGAACAGGCACTCACCCCGCTCCAGGCGCTCCAGGGCATGACGGTCAACCCGGCCTGGGCCGCGGGCGAGGAGTACGTGGGCGGTCGGCTGGCTGTCGGGTACCGGGCCGACCTGACGGTCCTCGCCGACAGCCCGCTCACCGTCCCGGACGCCCAACTGGCCGCACTGCCGGTGCTGTTGACGGTCGTCGCCGGGCACCCGACGCACCGCGTGCCGGAGTTCTGACGCTCCGACACGCGGTGGCCCGTCAGGTCAGGGCTTGATCGCGAGCCCGAAGACGTGGATCGCGGGCTCCTGGGGCAGCGTCACCGAGCGGACGGTCTTCCCCGGCGTCAGCGGCACGGTGTTGGTGAAGACGCCGTAGCTGGTGCCGTAGTTGGCCGGTCCGCTCGGGGTGTTGCGGTGGTCCGTGGTGAAGGCGGTCAGCGCGCCGTACGCATTGGTCGGCGCGCAGCACCAGTTGGGGAAGCCGAGCTGGCCGGTGCTGGTGGTCCCGTCGGTGTAGGTGACGGTGACCGGGCCGGAGACGAACCCGGCCTCCGCGCCCAGGAAGCCGAGCGCCGAGCCCTGCCCGGTCAGCGTGACCTCCTGGCCGTCGGCCGAGACGTTGTCCGGCGTGCCGGGAGCGGCGGTCGGCCAGGTGAAGGTCAGGCCGTTGGCGTTGACCGTCGCGCCGGGTGTGGCTCCGGCCTTGGCCAGTGCGTCCGAGGAGTAACTGTCGCCGCTGCCGTCGAAGTTGCCCGGAGTGGTGTTGCTCTCCGAGGTGGCCCCGACGTTGTCGAAGGCGGCGGCGAGAGTCGGGTAGGGGACGACCTGGACCACGGTCTCCTGGCCGCTGACCGAGCCGTCGGTCGAGCCGCCGCGGTAGGTCGCGGTGGCGGCGACCGGCGTGATCGTCGTGCCGGGCACGGGGGCCGGCCCGCTCAGCCGGACCGTGGCGGAGGCGGTCCCGCCCGCCGGAACGCGCGGCAGGGAAACGGCACTCGGACTGACCGTCCAGCCCTTGGGCGCGGTGACCGAGAGCCGGACGCCGGTCAGCGGCTTCGAGCCGTGGTCGGCCAGCGTGACCCGGTAAGTGCCAGGCTGCGCAGCTGAACTGACGTCACGCCAGGTGATCGCCGTGGCGGGTGCGAGGCCGGCCCCGGCGCCTGCCGAGACCCGGTAGAGCACGGTGGCGTGCGGCGGCACGTCGGCGGAGATGGTGCCGGTGGTCTCCGTGACCTGCTTGCTGACCAGGTTCTCCAGCCGGTAGGCCTTGGCGCTGGAAAGGCCCGCCGTCCGCGCGGCGACCGAGATCGTCTGCGCCGCGTCCGAGGAGTTGAACAGCGCGACGGCGCGGTCGCCGTTGGCCAGCGGCTTGGCCAGCACGTCGTAGCCGGTGCCGTGGGCGACGATCCGGCCCTGGACGCCGAGGCGGTCCTGGTCGACCGCGATGACGTCCTTGTTGCCCAGCACTTCGAGCGCGGCGGGCGAGAGGTGGGTCAGGTCGGTGCTGGAGATCAGCGGGGCGGCCATCATCGACCAGAGCGAGACCTGGCTCTGGATCTCGTCCTGGGTCAACCCCGAGTCGCCCGCGAGCAGGAAGTCCGGGTCGTTCCAACGGCCGGGGTGCTGGAGGTCGGCAAGGCCCACGTTGTAGCTGTAGTTGTAGTCGATCGAGGCCCACTTGTCGGGGCCGGTGTCCTGGCCCAGCGCGATGTCCGCGCCCTCACGCCAGAGGTTGCCCAACTGGGCGGACCAGCCGATCACCTGGTTCCAGTTCGACTCGCCCTGGAAGTAGGCGGGCGCGGAGATGGAGAAGACGATCGGCCGGTGGGTGTTGACGAGCGCCTGGCTCATCGCGGCGTAGGTGGCGTGGTACGCCTGTTCGTCGGTCTGGCCGGTGGGCGTCGGCACGTTGCAGCCGTCGAGCTTGACGTAGTCGACGCCCCAGGAGGCGAAGAGGTCCGCGTCCTGCTGCCAGTGGCCCATCGAGCCGGGGAAGCCGCCGCAGGTCTGCGTCCCGGCGTCCTCGTAGATGCCGAACTTCAGGCCCAGCTTGTGGAGTTGCTGTCCGATGTAGGCCATGCCGTGTGGGAACTCGGTCGGGTTGGCGACCAGGTTGCCCTTGGCGTCCCGGTTCGGGGCCATCCAACAGTCGTCGATGGTGACGGTGTTGAAGCCCTTCTTGGCCAGGCCGGTGGTGACCAGGGCGTGGGCGTTGTCGAGGATCGTCTTCTCGTTGATGCCGCACTGGTAGTAGGACCAGTCGTTCCAGCCCATGGGCGGGGTCGGCGCGTAGTCGGGGTACTGCGCGGTGCCAGCGGCGTTGCCTGTGGCGTTGACCGCGGCGGCAGTTGGGGCGGTGGCGGCGACGGCGGGTGTGCCGAGCAGCAGGCCGGACGAGGCGGCGGCCAGCGCCGAGACGCAGGCGAGCGCGGCACGGAGCCGCCGTGACGGGGGAGTTGGCACACGAGTTGGCACACTAGCTGGCGCGGGAGTGAGCACGGGAGCGACCTCACGGATTCTCGGGTACGGGCACTCCGTTGTAGGGGAAACTGAGCAGATTTGACAAGAACCTTGTAGAAATAAGCATCACTGATCGGCCATCAGCGCATATGCTCAGCCGCGCCGCGCCAGCAGTGCGGCACCCAGGCAACCGGCCTGGCCGTGCAGCGTGGTGGGCACCAGGGCCGGCGGGGCCTGTACGGTGAGCCGCTCGGCGAGCGCAGCGGACAGGTCCGCGCAGACCTGCGGCAGCAGGTCCGCGACCCGGAGCGTCTCGGCGAAATGCCCGCCCAGTACGACGCGTTTGGGATCCAGCACCACCACCGCCGCGCACAGGGCGTCGGCCAGCGCCGCGACCGCCTGGCGCCAGACGGCGACAGCGGCCGGTTCGCCGTCGTGCGCGCGCCGGACCACCTCCGCCGCGTCGACGGCCGCATCGCCTGTCCCGCCGCCTGCCGCGCCGCCTGTTGTGCCGTCGGCTGCCCCGCGTGCCTCGCGGTAGCGGGCGAGCAGCGCGGTGGTCGAGGCCAGGCTCTCCACGCAGCCGCGTCCGCCGCACGGACATGATGGACCGTCAGGCTGCACCACCAGATGGCCGAGTTCACCTGCCCGTCCCTGGCCGCCGACGAGGATCCGCCCGTCCAGCACCGCCGCCGAGGCGACGCCCGCGCCGAGGGAGAGCAGGAGCAGTGAACGCGAGCCCTGCCCCGCGCCGAACTGGGCCTCCGCCAACGCGGCTGCGCGGACGTCGTGCCCGAACGCGACGGGGATGCCGAGCTCGTCCGCCAGCCAGCGCGGCAACGGCAGGTCGCGCCAGCGCAGATGGGCGGAGAAGACGGCCAGGCCGGTGCGCTCGTCGACGATCCCCGGCACCGCGACACCCGCCGCGACCGGGGTGTATCGCCGCGACAGCTCCGTCGCGCAGTCGACCAGCGCGTCGATGATGGAGTCCGAGCCCAGCGCGCTGTCGCTGGGACGGCTCTCCCGGTGCCGCCAGGCGCCGTCCGCGCCGAGCACGCCCGCCTCGATCCGGTCCCCGGCGATCTCCAGGGCCAGCACGTCGCCGTGGTCGCAGGTCGGTCCGGGCAGTCGGGGTAGTCCGGGCAGTCGGGTCACCCGGCGGAACGTAATCAGCGGGCGTCCCCACCGTCAAGCGAGTCGAGCACCGTCAAGCAGGCCAAGCACTGTCAAGCAGGTCAACCGCCGTCCGGCGCGGTCGGGCACCGTTTAGGATCAGCCTCGGTCGGCGACACAGCAGGAGGAAGCGTGCCACGGGAGAGCGGTGACGCGAGTTTCCTGCGCCGGTTGAACCAGGTCGCCATCCTGCGCGGCCTACACGGGACGGAGAGCGCCACGCTGGCCGAGCTGGCCAGGGCGGCGCGGGTCTCCCGGGCCACCACCGAGGCGATCATGGAGACACTGCTCCGGGAGGGCCAGGCCGAGGAGTACGCGGAGGGCGCGGCCGAGGGGCTGCGCGGCCGACCGGCCCGGCGCTTCGCCTTCCGCGCGGCCGTGGGCCATGTCGCGGGCGTCGGGATCGGCGCCGCACACCTCACCGCGATGGTCGCCGATCTGCGCGGCCGGATCGTCGCCCGCAGTACCGTCGGCGTGCCGCGCGACCTGCCGGCGGCGGAGCGGCTCGACGCGGTCGCGCGCCTGGTCGGTGATGTGTGCGCGCAGGCCGGACTGACCGTCGGCGACCTCACCGCCGCCGGTGTCGGCACCACGGGCGTGATCGACGCCGACGGCCGGGTGGTCAAGAGCGTGGTGCTCGCCGACTGGACGGGGGTGGCGCTCCAGGCGGAGCTGGCCCGGCGGTTGGCGGTGCCGGTGCTGGTCGAGAACGACATGCGGCTGGCGGTGCTGGCCGAGCACTGGCTCGGCGCCGCACGCGGCCGGGCGGACGTGCTCTACCTGCACAGCGGCAGCCGGATCGGCCTGGGGATGCTGCTCGGCGGCGTCCCGTACCGGGGCTCGCACGCGGCGGCCGGGGAGCTGGGCGGCCACCCCAACAGCAGGTGGCGCGCGTTCCGGCACGTCATGGACTACGCGCTGGCCGTCGACCCGGGGGAGCTGCGGGCCCCCTCCCAGGCGGCGCTCTTCGCGCTGACCCGAGCCCAGGAGGGCGACGCGGAGGCGGCGACGGTCGTCGAGTCCTTCGCGACCGGCCTGGCCGAGGCGCTGGTGACCCTGGTGACGCCGCTCGACCCCGAGCTGGTGGTGATCGGCGGTGCCCTGGCCCAGGCGGGGGAGTGGATCACCGCACCGATCCGCGACTACCTGGGTGCGGTCTGCCTCTACCCCCCGGAGGTCGCGGTCTCGGAGCTCGGCGCGGACGCGGTCTGCCTGGGCGCGGTCCGGTACGGCCTCAACGAGGCCGAGCGGCGGCTCTTCGCCTCCTGAGGCGCGCTCCGACGCAGGCCCTGACACCGGTCCCCGCGCGGGCCCTGACACCGGTCCCTGCGCGGGCCCTGACACCGGTCCCTGCGCGGGCCCTGACACCGGTCCCTGCGCGGGCCCTGATGAGGTTCCGACGCGTGTTCCGACGCATGTCCCGAGCGGCGGATTTACCTCAACAACTCGCGCAATGACCCCTGAGTAGGGTCACGAGAACGTCTCGCTCCGGTTTCGGCTGCGCACTCTTGCTCGATTAACGCTAGTTCTTCGCATAAATGCTCGGCTACTGTCCCGTCACCACCCCTCAGTGCCGCTCACCCCGGTACCACCCCCACGCCACACCGACCGATGGGACCGAACCATGGGATCGAAGATCGCCGGAAAGGCCTCCGCGCTGGTCTGCGCCGCCGCGCTCGTGACCTGCGTCTCCGCCTGCTCGAGCGGAGCCTCCGGCTCCGGCGGCAACAGCTCCGGCCCGGTCACCCTCACCTACGGCATCTGGGATGCCAACCAGAAGCCCGCGATGCAGCAGATCGCCACCGCCTTCGAGAAGCTCCACCCGAACATCACCGTCGACATCGAACTGACCCCCGTTGCCGACTACTGGACCAAGCTGCAGACCGAGGCCGCCTCGGGCACCGCCCCGGACGTCTTCTGGATGAGCACCACCCAGATCGGCCTCTACGGCGGCCAGGGCCAACTGATGCCGCTCTCGGACCAGTCGGGCTTCGACAACAAGCCGTTCCCGGCCTCGCTGAACTCCATCTACACCATCAACGGCAAGCAGTACGGGATGCCGAAGGACTTCGACACGATCGGCCTCTGGTACAACAAGAAGCTCTTCGACGCCGCCGGGGTGAAGTACCCCACCGCCAACTGGACCTGGCAGGACGTCATCGACGCGTCGAAGAAGCTGACGAACTCCGCCAAGGGCGTCTGGGGCATCGCCTCGCCGGACTGGACGCAGGAGAACCTCTACAACGACATCTACCAGGCCGGTGGCAGCGTCGTCTCCGCCGACAAGAAGTCCTCCGAGCTGGACGGGCCCAAGGCCCTCGCCGGACTGCAGTACGCGCTGGACTTCATCACCAAGTACCACACCTCGCCCACCGCGCAGCAGATGGCGGACACCGACCCGTCCCAGCTGTTCGCCTCCGGCAAGGTGGCGATGTTCACCGACGGCGACTGGGACATGCCGACCTACAAGAACGCCCCGGGCCTCGACGCCGACGTCGCGCCGCTGCCCGCCGGGCCGAACGGCAACGCCACCGTCATCAACGGCCTGGCCAACGTCATCTACGCCAAGACCCCGCATGCTGCGGCTGCCTGGCAGTTCGTCAAGTTCCTCGGCGGCGAGCAGGCCAACCAGATCCAGGCGGCCAGCGGCGCGGTCATCCCCGCGTACCAGGGCCTCGCCGGAGACTGGGTGAAGTCGACGCCGCAGTACCACCTGCAGACCTTCATCGACGAGCTGAAGTACGCGGTGCCGTACCCGGTCTCCTCCGACAGCATGCCGTGGATCACCGACACCCAGAGCATCCTGGACCAGATCTGGGCCGGCAAGACCGGTCTGAACGCCGGGGCCCGGCAGTTGACGTCCACCATGAACGCCGACCTGGCGAAGGGGTGACCGTGGCCCTCGCCAAAGCACCCGGCCTCCGGATCAGCCGCCGGACCGGCCGCCGGACCTGCCGCCGGACCGGACTGCGCATCGGTGAGCAGCACGGGCATCCGCGCGAGTGGATCTGGGGCTACCTGATGGTCCTGCCGCTGGTCGCCGGGATCGGTGTCTTCTACCTGTGGCCGATCGTCCAGTCCTGCTACTACAGCTTCACCAGCTGGGGCGTCTTCGGCGGGCAGCAGTGGGTCGGGTTCGCCAACTACCGTGCGTTCCTGAGCGATCCGCAGCTGCCCAAGGCGGCCTGGAACACCGTGCTGTACTCGCTGCTGATGCTGCTGTCGATCCCGTTCTCGATCGTCTGCGCCGCGCTGCTCAACCAGGTGCGCGGACGCAGCGTCGCGCTCTACCGGACGCTGTTCTTTCTGCCGGTGGTCAGCATGCCCGCCGCGGTGGCGATGGTGTGGCGCTGGCTCTACAACGGCGACTACGGCCTGATCAACTACCTGCTGTCGCTGGTCGGCATCCACGGCCCGCACTGGGTCTTCGACCCCAGGTTCACCGTCTACGCGATGGCCGTGGTCGGGATCTGGGCCAGCCTCGGCTACAACATGATCATTTTCGCGGCCGGCCTCAAGGGCATTCCGCGTCACTACTACGAGGCGGCCGAGCTCGACGGCGCGGGCCGGATCCGGCAGTTCTTCTCGATCACGCTGCCGCTGCTCAGCCCGAGCATCTTCTTCGTCTCGGTACTGACGGTCATCGGCGGCCTGCAGATGTTCGACACCGTCCTGATGATGCTCGGCAAGGCCAACCCGGCCCTGGCCGACAGCAAGACCATCGCCTACCTCTTCTACGAGGACGTCTTCCTCGACAACCAGCAGGGGATGGGCTGCGCGATCGCGGTCGTGCTGATGGCGGTCCTGCTGGTGCTGACCGCCGTCCAGTTCCGGCTGCAGAAGAAGTGGGTGCACTATGAATAAGCAGCGGTTGTGGCCGGTTCATGTCGTGCTGGCGATCGGCGCGGCGGCGATGGTCGCCCCGTTCTTCTGGCAGTTGCTGACCTCCCTGCAGACGCTGGGTCAGGCGACCAGCGTGCCACCGGACTTCGTGCCCGGCTGGCGCTGGTCCAACTACTCGGAGGTGTTCACGAGCATGCCGTTCCTGCGGCAGTTCCTGAACACCGTGCTGATCACCGTGGTCCGGGTCGCGGCGCAGCTGCTGTTCTGCTCGATGGCCGCCTACGCCTTCGCCCGGCTGCGCTTTCCGGGACGAAACGCGTTGTTCCTGCTGCTGCTCGCGGTGCTGATGGTGCCCAGCCAGGTCTACCTGCTGCCGCAGTACCAGATCCTCATGCACCTGGGCCTGCTCAACACCCTGACCGGCATCGTGCTGCCGGGCCTGTTCAGCGCCTTCGGCACCTTCATGCTGCGGCAGTTCTTCCTCTCGCTTCCGCTGGACGTCGAGGAGGCCGCCCGGCTCGACGGCGCGGGACCGCTGCGGATCTTCTGGTCGGTGATGCTGCCGCTGGCCAAGCCCGGTCTGATCTCGCTCGGCGTGCTGACCGTGCTCTGGTCCTGGAACGACCTACTGTGGCCGCTGGTGGTCGCCAACGACGCCAACCAGATGCCGCTCTCGGTCGGTCTGGCCACGCTTCAGGGCGAGCACAGCACCGACTACCCGGTGCTGATGGCGGGTTCGCTGCTGGCCAGCCTGCCGATGATCGTCATGTTCGTCCTGGCGCAGCGCCGGATCACCGAAGGCATCGCCTTCACCGGCTCCAAGTGACACCACTCAGGGAAGGGAACTCTGTGACCGTGGAAGACGTGCGCCTCGGCGTCATCGGTCTGGGCCTGCGCATCTCGCTGGCCGTCGCCGCCCACCGGCCCGGGCGCGGTACCGTCGTCGCCGCCGTCTGCGACAGCGACCCCGCAGCGCTGCGGCGCGGCCTGGAACGGCTCGACGGCGTCGAGCCCGGCTCGGTCAAGTCCGAGGACGCGGTGACCGACTACCGGGAGCTGTTGGCCCGCGACGACCTCGACGCGGTGTTGGTGGTGACCCCGGACGACACCCACGAGCAGATCGCCGTCGACTGCCTGCGTGCGGGCAAGCCGGTCTACCTGGAGAAGCCGATGGCGATCACCGTCGACGGCTGCGACGCGATCCTGCGCGCCGCGTACGAGACCGGCACCCGCCTCTACGTCGGTCACAACATGCGGCACATGGGCGTGGTCCGGCGGATGCGGGAGGTCATCACGCGCGGCGACATCGGCGAGCCGAAGACCGTCTGGGTGCGCCACTTCGTCTCCTACGGCGGCGACTTCTACTTCAAGGACTGGCACGCCGACCGCCGCCGCACCACCGGACTGCTGCTGCAGAAGGCCGCCCACGACATCGACGTGGTGCACTGGTTGGCGGGCGGCTACACCGAACGCGTCAACGCGTTCGGCTCGTTGATGCTCCACGGCGACCTGCCGCGCCGGGCCCCGGGCATGCCGCGTCCGGAGAACTGGCTCAAGGAGTACGAGTGGCCGCCGACCACGCGGGCCGACCTGCACCACCGCATCGACGTCGAGGACGTCTCGGTGATGAACATGCAGCTGGACAACGGCGTGATCGCCGCGTACCAGCAGTGCCACTTCAGCCCTGACTACTTCCGCAACTACACGGTGATCGGGACCGAGGGGCGGCTGGAGAACTTCGGCGACGAGGCCGGAGCGGAGGTCCGGGTGTGGAACACCGGGCCCTCCCGCTACCGCGCGGACTGCGACATCTCCTACCGCGTGCCGGACTCGTCGGGCACGCACGGCGGCAGCGACGTCGCCATCATGCAGGAGTTCGCGCGGTTCGTCCGTGAGGGCGGCCCGACGGACACCTCACCGCTGGCGGCGCGGATGAGCGTGGCCGCCGGATACATGGCGACGATGTCGCTGCGCGACGGCGGCCGTCCCTACGACATCCCGCCGCTGGACCGGGAGTTGGCCGCCTACTTCGACAACGCGCAGCAGTCGGTGCCGGGTGGTTTCGGCGGGTCCGCCGGGTCCGGAGATTCCGGCGCTTCGGGCGTCTCTGGAGCGGGGCGGCTCACGGCCGACTGACGGGCGTGGTGTCGACGTCCGCGCCGGCCAGGAGGTGCCTGGGGCCTGTTGTGCGCGACGGTATTGTGCACGGCGGTATTGCGCACCAGGGTATTACGTGCACGAATGGTTGCCCCGGCATACGCTTGCAAGCGGCAGGAGATGTCGAAAGGAGTGGATTGGGGAGTGGATATGGGCCCGTCGTCGTCCGCGCCGAGTGCCGAACTCCACCGGGCCCGTGAGCTGCGGCTCGCCGCCACGGCGGAGGAGGGCCCGACCCGGCTCGCCCACATCTGCCTCGACGCCTGGCATGGCGGTGACGTGGTCGCCGCCGGGATGACCCTCGCGTCCCTGCTCCGCGCGCTGCCCGGGGTGGGCCCGGTCACCGCGCACGACATCCTGATCGGCGCCCGTGCGACCGAGGCCACCTTGTTGGGCGCGCTCGACCACGACCAGCGCGCGGCCCTCGCGTCCAGCCTCGCCCGGATCCCGACGGCCGGCGGTTCGGCGTGACGGCGTAGGGCGTAGGGCATGACGGCGTAGGGCGGGGCGGGGAAGGGTGGCCGAGGACTTTACAGCGCCTTCACACGTGCCCCTGCGATACTCCGAACGATGGACGGATGGGGACTGAGGCTCCTGCGCGCGGTGGTGTTCGCCGCGCTCTCCGTCATGCTCCCGGTCGGGGCGCGCCTGGCGGTGACCGGGCAGCCGGTCCCCGTGGACGTCGCGCTCCTCGCGCTCGGCGGCAGTCTGGTCGTCGCCCTGCTGCTCTTCGCGGGCGAACGCGGCTACCGGAGCATCGTCGCCGTCCTTGTCCCGCTCCAGGTCGGGATGAACGTCCTCTTCAACACCGGTCAGCAGAGCTGTCCGCCCGGTCCGGTCGCCGCGCATGCGGGCCTGCCGGGGTGGGGCATGCTCGCGTGCGGCGGCGGGACCATCCGTCCCGGCCTGCTGGGACTGACCGAGCAGACGCACGCCGCGCTGGTCGCCCTGACGGGTGGTCAGGCGATGCTGCTGTTGGTGGTCCACCTGGTGCTGGCGCTGGCCGCCGCGTGGTGGCTGCGCCGCGGTGAGGCGGCCCTCTTCGCGCTGGTCCGGGTGGCGGTGCTCGCCGGGTGGCACGGCGTCCGCGCCCTGCTCGTCCGGCTCTCGGCGCCTGTCGCGCTGCCCGAGCCGAGCGGCCCCCGGCCGCCGCTTCCCGCACCCCGTTCCAAGGCGCGCGGTCCACAGGACGTGCTGCCGCGCACCGCGCCGCGTCGCGGCCCGCCGATGCTCGCTCAGGCCTGCTGAGCGGCGTCGCTTCGCGTTCTCCCTTTTCTTTTCTTTCTTCTTTTGCGCTGCGCTGCCTGAACAGGCCTGTCCCTCACCCTTTCCTGCACTTCTTCATCTGTGAGGACAGCCATGAGCAAGACCAAGAACCGCAACAACCCCAGCAACCACAGCAACCACAACTCCAACAAGCCCGGAAACGCCCGCGAGCGGCTGCAGTACGAGCGCGAGGCGCAGGCCCGCAAGCAGGTCCGGATGCGCCGGATCGGCATCGGCTCGACCGTCGTCGCGGTCGTCGCCGTCGGCGCGGTGGTGGCCGTCGCCCTCGCCGGCAACAGCGGGGGCAGCGCCGGGGCCGGCCAGCCGTTGGTGATCCCGGCCCACGCCAGCGGCCCGGACGGCACGGTGATCGTCTACGGCAACCCGAACGCCAAGCACACGCTGGACGTGTGGGAGGACTTCCGCTGCCCCATCTGCGACAAGCTGGAGAAGGCCGACGGCCCGACCATCAAGCAGCTCGCGGACAACGGCACGTACAAGATCCAATACCACATGGCCACGTTCCTGGACAACAACCTCGGCGGCACCGGCTCGATGGACGCCCTGGAGGTCGCGGGAGCCGCACTCAACGAGGGCGGCCCGACGGCGTTCAAGGAGTTCCACGACGTCCTCTACGCCAACCAGCCCTCCGAGGAGACGGACGGCTTCGGCAACCTCAACACCCTGCTGGACCTGGCGAAGAAGGTGCCGGGCCTGGTGACGCCGCAGTTCACCAAGGACGTCGAGAACCGCGTCTTCGCCCCCTGGGCGGCCAAGGTCTCGGACGCGTTCAACAGCAGCGGCATCCAGGGCACGCCCACGCTCAAGCTCGACGGTCAGGTGCTCAACGTCTTCGACAACAGCAGCAACCCGGTGACCCCGGCCCAGTACACGGGCCTGGTCCAGCAGGCCGTCGGCACGAACAAGTAGCGGACCGGAGCCGACGAGGATGAACCCCGAACTGGCTGATGAGGCGGATATGTTGGACACCGTCGAACCGAACGCCGTAGAGCCCGGCGGCAGTTGGATCACTGACCAGGTCGCCGCCACGCGCGGCTACGCCTGGTTGCTGCTGATCGCCGGCGCCCTGGGTCTGGCCGCCGCGATCACGCTGACGCTGGAGAAGATCCGGCTGCTGGAAAACCCGCATTACATCCCGAGCTGCAACATCAGCCCGATCATCAGTTGCGGTTCGGTGATGCGCACCGCGCAGGCCTCCGTCTTCGGCTTCCCCAACTCGCTGATCGGCGTGGGGGCCTTCGCGGCGGTCGTCACCATCGGCGTCGTCGCCCTGACCGGCGTCCGGCTGCCCCGCTGGTTCTGGCTCGGCCTCCAGGCCGGGACGCTGTTCGGGATCGGCTTCGTGTGCTGGCTGATCGACCAGACGCTGTACTCGATCGGTGCGGTCTGCCCGTACTGCATGGTCGTCTGGACGGCCACGATCCCGCTGCTCTGGTACACCACCGTCCACAACCTGCGCACGGGCACCCTCCCGCTGCCGAGCGGTGCACGGGCGTGGTTCCAGCGGACCGGCGTGCACTGGGCGTGGGTCGTGCCGGCTGCGGGGTACCTGGTGATCGTGCTGCTGGTGCTGAACCGGTTCTGGTATTACTGGTCGACACATATCTGACGACACATCATATGTGTGTAAGTGGTTCGACGGCGGGCAGAAGGGTTGCATGCAGATCTAATCCGCGCGCTGTGCGGTGCCCAGGATGTGGGTTCCGGCGGGGGAGGGGATCCGGGTGTCCGGGAAGGTGAAGGTGCGGACGTCGGTGAGGCGGAAGCCGGCCGCGTCGATCGCGGAGCGGGTGTCGCGGCCGGTGTGGCAGCCGCCGCAGAGCAGTGGCCAGAAGGTCGCGTCCACGGCCCGCTGGACCTGGCGCATCGCCGGGGAGTCGGCGCGTACGTGCTCGAAGAAGCGCAGCTGCCCGCCGGGCTTGAGCACCCGGCGGGCCTCGGCCAGTGCTGCGGCCTGGTCGGGGACCGAGCAGAGCACCAGGCAGACCACGACCGCGTCGAAGGACGCGTCGTCCGCCGGGATCGCGTCCGCGGTGCCCGCCGCCACCTCGACCGGCACTGGCGCGGTGCGCGCGGCCTCGGTCGCCAGCGCGCGCAACTGCTCCTCCGGTTCCACAGCCAGGACGCGGGTGACGGTGGAGGGGTAGTGCGGGAAGTTCAGGCCGTTCCCGGGGCCGATCTCCACGACCTCACCGGAGAGCCCGGCGAGCAGGCGGGCACGATGCTCGCCGATCCCGGCCCGGTCCAGCGCCGGACCGGCGACGCGGGACCAGAGCCGGGCGAAGAGCGGACGGCGGACGCTGCCGGAGGGGCTACCGGCGGGCATGTGCGGTCACCATCACTTCCACGGGCCGACGGCGGGTCTGCCTCTCACGATAGGTCCGCCGCACCGTCGACGCGGCGGATGAGCTCCTTGAGGTGGGAGATCTCGGCAAGGAACGCCGCTCGCCCCGGCTTGGTGATCCGGACCCAGGTGCGGGCGCGACGGCCCTCGTAACCCTTGTCCACCGCGACCAGTCCGGCCTCCTCCAGCACCTGGAGGTGACGGGAGAGGTTGCCCGCGGTGAGGTCGAGTGCCTCGCGGAGGAAGGTGAACTCGACCCTGGCCGACTCGTGCAGCACCGCCAGGATGCCGAGGCGGGCGCGTTGGTGGACGGTGTCGTCCAGGCCCTGGGTGGGATGGGCCTGCTGGGCGGGTTCGTCGCTCACGTCGCCTGCCCCTGCGGCAGGATCTGAACGCGGGCGCGGTCACGGTCGCGCAGCAGCTTGGCGAGCCGGAAGCCCAGACCACCGAGCAGCAGCGTGAATCCGGCGAGCCAGAGGTTCGGGACGTACTGCCATGCCGCGGATGGGGTCCAGCCGATCAGCGGGGTCTGGTTCTCGACGTCGTAGAGGTTGGAGATCAGGGTCACGACGAGGAAGAGTACGGCGAATCCCGCCATCGGAACGCTGCGTTCGAGCCGGGCCAGGACGAACAGGCCGAGCGCCAGCGCCAGCAGCGGTGTCATGCCGCGGATCGCCAGGTCTCCAGGGACGGAGAGCAGTTCCCGATGCATCAGTCGGTCGCTCACCTCGGGCGTGGCGAGCACGGTGATCGCGAGCAGCGCGAGCCCCGTCACCAGGTAGGGCCAGATCCGACCGGCGACGCCGACGCGTCGGGCGCGGGACCAGTAGTAGCCGAGCGTTGCGGCGTAGCCGACGGCGACCGCGATCAGCCAGTAGAGCGACATGGCCAGCGAGCCCCCGGGAATGCCGTCACCGCCGTTGATCACGCAGCTCATCTCGCCGTGCGGGCACGAGGGCACGTTGACCAGGTACAACGGTGCGGCGCCGATCACCAGCAGTCCGAACAGCACCAGCGGGAACCAGAACCCGTGGCGCGCCGCCCGGGTCAGCCTGCCTGCGGTGGTTGCGGCGGCCAGGAGTTGTGCGGGCGAATCGTCGGACGGGTCTGTGGGCGGATTGCTCACCATGGTTGTGCCTCCCCGAATTTGTTGTGCCATCAGGTTTGCACTGCAAACCATTCTGCGCAAGACTCTGCCATCAAGGGGGAGTTGGGGGGACGGTCCGGGATCCGCCCTCGGGGGGGGTAGGGCGGATCCCGGACCGCATGACGACGTCCGCCCTGCGCGGCGTCTGCTGCGCAGGGCGGGCATGGGGACATCAGCGTGGGGACATCGCGGGGGCGTCCAGAAGGCCAGGGCGTCAGGGCGTCAGGACGTCAGGACGTCAGGACTTGCGGATGGCGGAGATCTCGAACTCCAGCACCACCTTGTCGCCGACCAGGACACCGCCGCCCTCCAGGGCCGCGTTCCAGGTCAGGCCGAACTCCTTGCGGTTGATGGTCACCGAACCCTCAAGGCCCACACGGAAGTTGTTCATCGGGTCCATGGCGCTGCCCTGGAACTCGAAGGGGATGGTCAGCGACTTGGACACACCCTTGATGGTGAGATCGCCGGTGACGTCGTAGCGATCGTTGTCGGCCTCGCGCACGGACGTCGAGACGAAGGTGATCTCGGGGTGGTTCGGCGCGTCGAGGAAGTCGTTGGTGCGCAGGTGGCCGTCGCGCTGCTCGTTGCGGGTGTCGATGCTGTCGGCCTGAATGCTCACCCGCACCGTCGAGTTGGCCGGGTTCTCGCCGTCGAGGTGGGCGGTGCCCTCGAACTTCTTGAACCCGCCGCGCACCTTGGTCACCATGGCGTGCCGTGCCACGAAGCCGATCTGGGTGTGCGCGGGGTCGAGGACGTAGTCGCCGGTCAGTTCACTGCGGGGGACGGTGGTCATGAGTCTGCTCCACGGACATCGGGGCCGCGCGGGCGCGGCGAGGCCGAGTCGCCTCAGGCGTCACCCTAGGCGCACGTACGGTCACCTGCCTCTCGAGGCGCGGTGCGGCGTACGGGAAACACCGTATGGCGTGGGTCCGGTTGGGCTGGTCGGGTGGAACCGTCAGCAGGGCTGAACGGAGGAGGTGGACGGCCATGTCCGGAACCATGGATGCGGTCGACGAGGACCGGATGATGGACTTTCTGATGCGCGTGATCACCGACGCGGGCGCGGCGGCGTCGGGACTGTGCACTTCGCTGGGAGATCGACTCGGGCTCTACTCGGCCATGGCCGAGGCCGGGGGCACCATGAGCGCCGCTGAACTCGCCGAGCGGACGGGGATGGTCGAGCGCTACGTCGCCGAGTGGCTCGCCGTCCAGGTCGCGGGGGAGTACGTGAGTTACGACCCCGAGTCCGACCGCTACACCCTGCCGCCCGAGCACGCCGCCGTGCTGGCGGACCCGACCGCGCCCACCTACGCGGCGGGGTTCTTCACCATGCTGCAGGCGATGTTCGGTACCGAGGACACGCTGATGGAGGCGTTCCGCACCGGCGAGGGCGTCGGGTGGGAGCAGCACAGCTCCGCCCTTTTCTCGGGGGCGGCCAAGTTCTTCCGGCCCGGTTACACGGCCTCGCTGGTCGCGGAGTGGCTGCCGGCCATGAACGGCACCGAGCAGAGACTCCAGAGCGGCGCCGAGGTCGCCGACGTGGGCTGCGGCTACGGCTACTCGACCATGCTGATGGCCAAGGCGTACCCCAACTCGCACTTCCACGGCTTCGACTTCCACGGCCCCTCGATCGAGGCGGCCCGCCGGATCGCGGACGAGCAGGGGCTCGGCGACCGGGTCAGCTTCGACGTGGCCTCCGCTCAGGACTTCCCCGGGGACACCTACGACCTGGTGACCTTCTTCGACTGCCTGCACGACATGGGCGACCCGCAGGCGGCCCTGCACCACGCGGCGGAGAGCCTGGCCGAGGGCGGCGCCTGCATGATCGTCGAGCCGAACGCGTCCGAGGACGTCCGCGCCAACGCCAACCCGGTGGGCCGGGCGATCACCGCGGCGTCGGTCGCCGTCTGTCTGCCGTCGGCGCTGGCCCAGCACGGACCACAGGCGCTCGGCAACCACGCCGGGGAGCGGACGATGCGGACGATCGCCGACCACGCGGGGCTGCACCACTGGCGGCTCGCGGCCGAGACGCCGGTGAACCGGGTCTACGCCGCCAGTCGGTGAGGCGGTCCTGTCGCTGAGGGGTTCCAGTCGGTGAGGCGGTCCAGGCGGTGAGGCGCCCGCTCGGGGGCAGTCGGCGTGGGTTGACCGCCCGCGCGAGGCGGCGCAGCCTGGAGGTGTGACCGCGTCGGCCGGGGAGGTCGGTTTGCGACGCATCCTCGCGGTCGTCGACCTGCTGATCCAGGCCGTCGACGAGGACGCGCTCCTCTCGGTGCTGCTTCCGGAACTGCTCGGGGCGATCCCCGCGGAGAACATCATCTGGACCACCCGCCCGGTGCCGCCACTCCCGGTGACGCATCCGGCCGGGCTGCTGACGCCGGAGGACTACGCGCTGATCGACCACTACCGGACGTCAGACCCGCTGATCCGGCTGACCACCGGCGGTCCCGGCGTGCCGCTGCGCCGTTCGGACCTCCAGTCGCGGACGGACTGGCTCGCTCAGCCGGTCTACGCGGATGTGGCCCGCCGGATCGGTGGTGAGTACCAGCTGGCCTTGGAGGTCCCCGTCGGCGGAGACCCCGGTGGAGTCCCTGGCCGAGTCCCGGGCGGGCGGAGCGTGTGCGTCGCGCTGAACCGGACGGGCCTGGACTTCTCCGACGACGACGTGGCCGCCGCGGCCCTGCTGCAGGACCGGATCCGGGCCGCGCTGGTCCGGCTGGGCCGGAGCGCCGCGCCGCATCCGTGCAACCTGGGGCCGGCGCCGACCCCGCGCGAGGCGACGGTGTTGGACCTGCTCGCCCTCGGCCTGTCCGACCAGCAGATCAGCCGCCGACTCGGCATCAGCCCGCGCACCGTCGACAAGCATCTGGAGCACGTCTACGCCAAGCTCGCCGTCCACGGCCGGGTGGACGCCGCGAACGTCTGGCGCGAGCACCGGCCCGAGCACGGGCCCGACGAACGCCGAGGGGCCGACACGCAGCGCGCGTCGGCCCCTCGGGCGTGGTCCCTGCTCCGGGCTCAGCCCCGCGGAGCCGGGAAGGTCGGGTACTCCACGCCGGAGACGTACTGGACGACCCGGACGACCTGGCACGAGTAGCCGAACTCGTTGTCGTACCACAGGTAGAGGATCGCGTTGTCGCCCTCGACCTTGGTCGCGCCGGCGTCGACGATGGACGCGTGGCGCGAGCCGATGAAGTCGTTGGAGACCGCGTCCGGCGCCGTGGTGAAGTCGATCTGACGACGCATCGGCGAGGTCAGCGACACCTCACGCAGGTGCTCGAGGACCTCCTCGCGGGTGGTCTCGCGCGCCAGCTGCAGGTTGAGGATGGCGATCGAGACGTCCGGCACCGGCACGCGGATCGAGCTGCCGGTGATCTTCGCCTTGAGGTCCGGCAGCGCCTTGGCCACGGCCGAGGCGGCACCGGTCTCGGTGATCACCATGTTCAGCGGGGCGGAACGGCCACGGCGGTCGGCCTTGTGGAAGTTGTCCAGCAGGTTCTGGTCGTTGGTGAACGAGTGGACCGTCTCCACGTGGCCGCGGAGCACTCCGTACTCGTCCGCCATCGCCTTGAGCGGCGGGACGATCGCGTTGGTGGTGCAGGACGCGCAGGAGAGGATCTGCTCGTCCGGCTTGATCGTGTCGTGGTTGACACCGTGCACGATGTTGGGGACGTCACCCTTGCCGGGCGCGGTCAGCACGACCTTGGCGATGCCGGGCTGGAGGTGCTTCGACAGACCCTCGCGGTCGCGCCAGCGGCCGGTGTTGTCGATCAGCACCGCGTCGTTGATCCCGTAGGCCGTGTAGTCCACGGTCGTCGGGTCGTCGGAGTAGATGACCTGGATCTCGTTGCCGTTGGCGACGATCTTGCTGTTGGCCTCGTCGACCGTGATCGTGCCCTGGAACTGGCCGTGGATCGAGTCGCGGCGCAGCAGCGAGGCGCGCTTCACGATGTCCATGTCGCCGCTGCGACGGACGACGATGGCCCGCAGGCGCAGGCCGTTGCCGGAGCCGGACTTCTCGATCAGCAGGCGGGCGACCAGGCGGCCGATGCGGCCGAAGCCGTAGAGGACGACGTCGCGCGACTTGGAGCGCTCGATCTTGTTCTCGCCCGTGGCGCCGGCGACGGCCTCGGCCGTGAAGGCCTCGACACTCAGGCCGCGGTCGTCGGCCTTGTAGGAGGTGGCCAGCAGGCCCAGGTCGATCTGGGCCGGGCCCAGGTCGAGCGTGGTGAGCGCCTGCAGGAACGGCATGGTCTCGGTGACCGAGAGCTCCTCGCCGTCGATCTGGCGGGCGAAGCGGTGGGTCTTCAGGATGCTGACCACCGACTTGTTCACCAGGGAGCGGCTGTGCAGCAGGACGGTGACGTCCTGCTCACGGTGCAGCTTCCCGATGATCGGGATCATCGCCTCCGCGATCTCCTCGCGGATCTTCCAGTCGGTGAACGAGTCGTCGTTGACAGTCACAGGCTTTTATCTTCCAGCTAGGCAGCGGCCTCCATGTTAGCCTCGCAAAACTTTGATCATGTAATCGGCTCTCCTGTTGGACGCACCTGTACGCGAACCTCCCGCCTGCGGGTTGGGCGCCGGGTCACGCGGGCGGTTCGATCGAGAGCGCGTGGCGGAAGACGTTGCGCGGATCCCAGCGCGCCTTCACCCGCTGGAGCCGGGGGTAGTTCTCGCCGTAGTAGAGCGGGGACCACGGCATGCCCGAGGTGTTGAACGCCGGGTCGGCGAGGTCCACGTCGGGATAGTTGATGTACGTCCCGTGCGTGTGCACGTCACCCAGTCGTCGGGTGGAGGACGCCGCTCCGCACGAAGGGTGCGACGCCGTGGCAGGCGGGCTTCCGGGCGTCCCGGGGCGGGGCTGGGGCGGGGAGGAGCGGGTCGCTCGTGAGCATGGCGTGAAGCCGATGTCGGGCACGACGGGGATATCGCTACTATGCGCACGGGCGTGCGAAGAATGAGCGTCGCTACCGGGGGATAGCGCACGCCTGACGGTCTGTCCTGTCTGTCCTGTGATGTCTCCCGGGCGAGTCTCGAGGAGACGGGCACCGTGAGTTACCCGCCCTACGGCAACGGGTCCGCGGGCAATCCGCCCCGGCCGAACAATCCGTACCAGAACGGCCCCTTTCCGCCGCAGCAGCAGCCACAGCGGGGGCCGCAGGCTCAGCCGCCCCGGCCGCGGCAGAACCCGTACGGAGGTCAGCGGCCTCCGCAGCAGCCGCCGAACCCGTACCAGCAGGGCCCGGCCGCGCCGCCGCCTCCGCCCCCGCCGTACGGGGGCCAACCCCCGTTCGGTGGCGGGCCGGGTGGGCCGGGTGGGCCGGGCAGGCCGGGCGGCCCTGGTCAGCCGCCCTTCGGCGGCGGTCCGGGTATGCCCGGCGGCCCCGGTAACTCCGGCGGCGGTGGCTCGCGCGGCTCCAAGAAGGGGGTGCTGATCGGCATCGGCGTGGCCCTCGTGCTGGTGGTCGGCGGCACGGTCGCGGTTGCCGCCGGCGGACGCGGCGGCAGTGGTGGCAGCGGCGGCAGCGGCGGCACGCCCGTCGCCGGTGCGTCCTCATCCAGCGGGCCGATCACCACGACGTCCAACGGCGGCACCAGTTGGAGCCCGCCGAGTTGGGCGACCAAGGCGAACGACGTCGGGCCGGCCGACCCCAGCACGGTGGTGCAGGGCACCGTCTGGATCGCCAAGCAGCACCCGCAGGACCTGGCGACCTATGCGGCCGAGGTCGGCATGCCCGGATCGCCGGACTACCACAAGTACCTGACGCCTGCTCAGTTCAACTCCACCTTCGTCAACGTGCCCGACGCCGCCACGGCGGTCACCCAGTGGTTGCAGCAGGACGGGATGACGATCGTCTCCCAGGGCGCCGACTCCGTCGTCGTCTCGACGACGCTGGACAAGGTCGAGTCCGTACTGAAGGTCCAGATCGACAAGTTCAAGCACGGTGGTCGGGTGGACATCGCGCCGACCGGCCAGCCGCAGTACCCCTCCGACGTCGGCAACTACGTCTCCAGCGTCACCGGTCTGACCACCAGCTCGCCGATCTCCAGCTTCGCCTTCAAGGCCACGGCTGTCAGTCCGAAGAAGAAGGGGAAGGCCGTCTCCGCGGGTGGCGGGAAGTACACGCCCGGGGACAGCGCCGGGTTCAGCACCCAGTGGTGCAGCACCTACTGGGGCGAGAAGCACTACAACGACGCCCCGCCCGGACTCGACGGCCAGACGCTGCCGATGCAGCTGTGCGGGTACACCCCGAACCAGCTGCGGCACGCCTACGGGGTGGCCCAGAGCGGGCTGACCGGCAAGGGCGTCACCGTCGCGGTCGTCGACGCCTACGCCTCGCCCACCATCGCGCAGGACGTCGCCAACTGGAACCAGCAGATGGGCCTGCCCCAGTTCGCCCCCGGCCAGTTCACCCAGGAGATGCCGCAGGGTGGCTTTCCGCCGTCCACGGACCCCAAGATGGTGGCCTCCTGGCAGGGCGAGGAGACGATGGACATCGAGTCCGTGCACCTGATGGCCCCGGACGCGAAGATCGTCTACTACGGAACGGACGGCAGCGACCAGGGCTTCGACACCGCGTTGGAGACCATCGTCGCCAACCACACCGCGGACATCGTGAGTTGCTCCTGGGGCGGTGCCGAGAGCTCGCAGGCGCAGGAGGAGTTCCAGGCCAAGACGCAGATCTTCGAGCAGGGCGCGGCCGAGGGCATCGGCTTCAACTTCGCCAGCATGGACAACGGCGACTACACCGTCGCCGCGACCGGGAGCTCCGACCCGAACGACGTGCAGCCGCACGCGTCGGTCGCCTTCCCGGCCTCCGACCCCTTCGCCACGGGGGTGGGCGGCACCAGCCTCGGCATCGACTCCAACGGCAACTACTCCTGGGAGAGCGGCTGGGGGGACTGGTTCCAGCAGGACACCGGCAACGGCTGGGCTGCCGGCAACCCCTTCATCGGCGGGGCCGGAGGCGGCAACAGCTCGGTCTTCCCCGAGCCGTCGTACCAGAAGGGCGTCGTCTCCGACTCACTGGTCGGGGCGGCCACCGGTACGGCGAACCGTGAGGTGCCCGACGTGGGCATGGACGCGGACTGGAACAGCGGCCTGCTGATCGGCGTCACCCAGAACGGCACGATCAACGTGGACGCCGGCTCGGGTGCGGGCGCCACCTTCAGCGAGAGCGGCGGCTCGTACGGCGACGAGGAGTATGGCGGGACCAGCCTGGCCACCCCGCTGTTCTCCGGCGTCGAGGCGCTGGCCCAGCAGGCGGCGGGGGGAGTTCCGGTCGGCTTCGTCAACCCCGTGCTCTACAAGCTGTCCGGGTCCTCCGCCTTCCACGACGTGTCGGGTGTGCCGTCCGCGCTCGGGCACGAGCCCGCCATGGAGGCCTGGAACTCGAGCCACAACCCCGTGATGATCGGCATGGACTCGGACACCTCGCTCAAGACAGGCCCGGGTTATGACGACGTGACGGGTGTCGGGACCATCACGTCCGACTTCCTGACCTGGTTCAAGGACCACCCCAGCGGCCAGTGACGGAACGGGGTGTCCGGTCCGGCTCGCTTGACCGGACCGGACACCCCGGCGTTCACGGCAGTGCCGGTTCCGCATCTTCGGACTCGTCGAGGAAGCCGCCCGACTGGTGCTGCCAGAGCTTGGCGTAGGCGCCCTCGGCGGCGAGGAGTTGCTGGTGGCTGCCCTGCTCGACGATCCGGCCGCGGTCCAGCACGACCAGACGGTCCATCGTCGCCACCGTGCTCAGCCGGTGGGCGACGACCAGGGCCGTGCGGCCCTCCATCAGCCGCCACAGCGCCTGCTGGACCAGCAGTTCGCTCTCCGAGTCCAGCGCGCTGGTCGCCTCGTCCAGCAGCAGGATCGGCGCGTCCCGCAGGATCGCACGGGCCAGAGCGACGCGCTGCCGCTGCCCTCCGGAGAGTTTGACGCCGCGTTCGCCGACCATGGTGGCGAAGCCCTCGGGGAGGGTGTCCGCGAACTCGGTGACGTGGGCCGCCTCGGCGGCGCGGCGGATCTCCGCGTCGGTGGCGTCCGGTCGGGCGAAGGCGATGTTGGCGTGCAGGGTGCGGTGGAACATCGCCGGGTCCTGCGGGACGTAGGCGATCAGGCTGCGCAGGTCGGCCTGGCGCATCCGGCTGATGTCCTGACCGCCGATCAGGATCCGGCCGTCGTCGATGTCGGTCATCCGCAGCAGCAGCCGGGTCAGCGTGGTCTTGCCGCCGCCGGACCGGCCGACCAGGCCGATCCGCGCGCCGCTCGGCACCGCGAGGTCCAGCCCCGCAAAGAGCGGCTTGCCGCCCCCGTGGGAGAAGGTGACGCGGTCGAAACGTACGTCGGCATGACCGTCGCGACCGGCGGACCGCGGGCGCAGCGGCTCCGGCGACTCGGGGTCGAGCACCGTCGGCGGGGACAGCAGCAGCTCGGTGAACTGCGCGGCTTCCGTCATCGAGCTCTCCAGACGGCGGTAGATCTGGTTGAACTCGAACATGATCCGCGTCGCGGTCGAGTAGTAGGAGAAGGCGACCACGACCGCCTCGACGTTGTGCGTGCCGCCGCCGACCGCGATCGCCAGCAGCAGACCGAGGCCGTTGGTCAGCACGGACATCGGTGCGACCAGCGTGTCGATGTGCAGGTTGCCGTAGTCCCACGAACGCAGCGACAGCCGCCGCGACTCCGCGACCCGGGAGCGGTGCTCGGCCGCCTCCCGCCGCTCGGCGGCGAAGGCGCGGACCGTGTCCATGTTCATCAGGCTGTCCGCCACATGGCCGGAGACCCGGGCGATGGCCTCCTCCCGCTGGTCCACCAGCGCCTGACGGCGGCGGATCAGCGGCGCGGTGATGACCCCGGTGACCGCGATCAGCGCCAGCAGCGCGACCACCAGCAGCGGTTGGAACTGCCAGAGCACCACCGCGCCGAAGACGAGCGGCACCAGGCTGCCCACCACGGAGAAGGTGAGCGTGTCGACGAAGTCCTCGAAGCGGGAGGCGAAGCTCAGCACCCGCTTGGTGAGCGAGCCGGCGAAGTTGTCGTGGAAGAAGGAGGCGTCCTTGGCGAACAGTTCGTCCATACCGATGACGTAGAGGTGCTCGATGCCGGACGCGTCCAGGCGGTTGAGGCAGTGCATGCCGAGCCGCCACAACACCTCGCCGAACAGCAGCACTCCGGCGAAGGCGGCGATGTAGGGCAGCGCGTCGGCGGTGGTCATCCGCGCGTCGGAGGCGATCTTGCCGACCAGGCGGGCGACGATCAGCGGCGCGAGGTAGTTGATGCCGATGTTGCCCAGCGCGGGCAGCAGCATCGCGGGGAGCGTCACCCGTTTGTGGCGGGCCAACTCCCGTCCGTAGTAACGAAGGGCGAGGAGCACCGCGCCTCTGCGCGGCGTGCCCTGGCCTGTGTGTGGCGTTGCCATACCAACCCTGGAGGTGTCGAGGCTGGGCCGCGCATGCCGGGGTTGCCGAGCATGCCGGACCAGCCGGTCGTCGGTTCGGGTCGAGTGCCCGCACACGGGTCGGTGGGGGTGGGGAGGCGGGCACGACTGGTTGTCACAAACGTCCAGCCTCGGAGCGGCCGACGGGGGACGCGTCGAACTGCTCCGGCGGAGGCGGGGGTGTGGGGTATTGAAGTCTGCCGCGAGGCGAGCTGCGTCGTCCAAGGGTTTTTCGTGCCCGAACACACGTGTGCCCCCGGCTCGCTGTCGGAGCCGGGGGCACACGTGAGGGGTTGAGCCGCTCGGTTACCCGCCGACCGTTGCCGGGCTGGCGGCGGAACGCGTACCGGACGACGACGGCCCGTCCGTGCCGAGCGCGGCGAGGATCGCGTCCACGCTCTGCTTGGCGTCGCCGAAGAGCATGCTGCTGTTCTCACGGAAGAACAGCGGGTTCTGCACGCCCGCGTAGCCGGAGGCCATGGAGCGCTTGAAGACGATGACGCTCGAAGCCTCCCAGACCCGGAGCACCGGCATGCCGGCGATGGGGCTGCCCGGGTCCTCGGCCGCGGACGGGTTGACCGTGTCGTTGGCGCCGATGACCAGGACGACGGAGGTGTCCGCGAAGTCGTCGTTGATCTCGTCCATCTCCAGGACGATGTCGTACGGCACCTTCGCCTCGGCCAGCAGCACGTTCATGTGGCCGGGCAGGCGTCCGGCGACCGGGTGGACGCCGAAGCGGACCTCGACGCCGCGCTCGCGCAGACGGCGCGTCAGCTCCGCCACCGGGTGCTGGGCCTGGGCCACGGCCATGCCGTAGCCGGGGGTGATCACCACCGAGCGGGCCTGGGTCAGCAGCTCCGCCGCCTCCGCCGCGCGGATCTCGCGGTGCTCGCCCGTCTCCTCGCTGCCGCCGGACGGCGCCTCGATGCCGAAGCCGCCCGCGATGACGGAGATGAACGAGCGGTTCATCGCCTTGCACATGATGAACGACAGGTAGGCGCCGGAGGAGCCGACCAGTGCGCCGGTGACGATCAGCAGGTCGTTGTCGAGCAGGAAGCCCGCCGCTGCCGCCGCCCAGCCGGAGTAGCTGTTCAGCATCGAGACGACGACCGGCATGTCGCCGCCGCCGATCGAGGCGACCAGATGCCAGCCGAGCGCCAGGGCCAGCACGGTGACCGCGATCATCAGCGGCAGGTTCGGACTCGCGCAGAACCAGCCCGTCAGCACCACGAACGCGGCCAGCGCGCCGAGGTTGAGCCCGTTCTTGCCCGGCAGCATCAGCGGCCGGGAGTTGATCCGGGCCGACAGCTTGAGGAAGGCGACGATCGAGCCGGTGAAGGTGACCGCGCCGATGAAGATGCCGATGAAGACCTCGGCATGGTGGATGGTCAGCAGGTCCGCGGCGATCTCGGTCTGCCTGGCGCCGTGCGACTCGACCTCGAGGTAGCTGTTCCAGCCCACCAGCACCGCGGCAAGGCCGACGAAGCTGTGCAGCACGGCGATGAGTTCGGGCATCTGCGTCATCTCGACGCTGCGCGCCCGCCACATCCCGAGCACGGCGCCGATCGCCATGGCGAGCAGGATCAGCGCGATCGCCCCGGCGGCGATGCTCTGCGCCGCCACCACGATCGTGGCGACCAGCGCGAGCCCCATGCCCGCGATGCCGTAGACGACGCCGGCGCGCGAGGTGCGGTGCTGGGAGAGCCCCGCCAGGGACAGGATGAACAGCAGGGCGGCTACGAGGTCCGCGGCGTGTGCGGCCGTCGTGGAGGTCATCGTGGCTCAGCCTTTCGAGAACATGGACAGCATGCGGCGGGTGACGGCGAAACCGCCGAAGATGTTCACGCTCGTCAGCAGGATCGCGACGAAGGACAGCGCGGTGACCACCCAGCTCTCGTGCCCGATCTGCAGCAGCGCGCCGGTCACCACGATGCCGGAGATGGCGTTGGTGACGGACATCAGCGGCGTGTGCAGCGCGTGGTGCACCTTGCCGATCACGTAGTAGCCGATCACCACCGCCAGCATGAACACCGTGAAGTTCTCGGCGAGTTGGGCCGGGGCGAAGCCGACCACGCCGAAGAGCGCGAGCATGCCGACGCCGATCAGTGAGAAGCGGGCCGCGGGGCTGAGCTTCCTGGCCTCCTTGGGCTCCGGCTTGGCGGTCTCGGCGACCGGCGCGGCCGGTGCCGCCGAGACGGAGACCTTCGGCGGCGGCCAGGTGATCTCGCCCTCGCGGACGACCGTCACCGCCCGCTGCACCACGTCCTCGAAGTCCAGCGTCAGCTGCCCGTCCTTGCCGGGCGTCACCAGCTTGACCAGGTTCACCAGGTTGGTGCCGAACAGCTGCGAGGCCTGGGCCGGCAGCCGGGAGGCCAGGTCGGTGTAGCCGATGATGGTCACGCCGTTGTCGGTGACCACGGCCCGGCCCGCCACCGTGCCCTCGACGTTGCCGCCCATCGCGGCGGCCATGTCGACGATCACGCTGCCCGGCTTCATGGCCGCCACGTCCTCGGCGGTCAGCAGCCGCGGCGCCGGACGGCCGGGGATCAGCGCGGTGGTGACCACGATGTCCACGTCCATGGCCTGGCGGTGGTAGAGCTCGGCGGCGGCGCGGTCGTAGTCGGCGGAGGTCGCCTTGGCGTAGCCGTCGGTGCTCTGCTCCTGCACGACGTTGACCGGCAGGTACTCACCGCCCAACGACTTGACCTGGTCCGCGACTTCGGGACGCGGGTCGGTCGCGCGCACGATCGCGCCCAGGCTGGACGCGGCGCCGATCGCCGCGAGCCCGGCCACACCGGCGCCCGCCACCAGGACCTTCGCCGGCGGCACCTTGCCCGCCGCGGTCACCTGACCGGTGAAGAAGCGCCCGAAGACGTGGGCCGCCTCGATCACCGCCCGGTATCCGGCGATGTTCGCCATCGAGCTGAGCACGTCCATCGACTGCGCACGCGAGATCCGCGGCACCGCGTCGAGCGCCAGCACGGTGACGCCGCGCGCGGACAGCTGCTCCAGCAGCTCCGGGTGCTGCGCCGGGGCGATCAGGCCCGCCAGGGTCGTGCCCTCGCGCAGCCGCGCGATCTCACTGCCGGACGGGGCGTTGACCTTGAGCACGATCTGCTGCGCCCAGGCGTCGCCGATGTCCGCGCCCGCCTCGACGTAGACCTCGTCGGTGAAGCCCGAGGCCGCCCCGGCCCCGGACTCGACGACGACCTCGTAGCCGATCCCGAGCAACTGCTTGACGGTCGCGGGCGTCGCGGCGACGCGGGTCTCCCCGGCGGTCGACTCGGCGACCACGCCGATGCGCTGGGGTGGGTGGTGGGTGGCGTCATGCGCAGACATGTCGTGTGTCTCTCGTCAGGGGAACGGGGGATTCGCGGAACC
The DNA here is from genome assembly GCF_041262485.1 of Streptacidiphilus sp. BW17. Classification (NCBI taxonomy): domain Bacteria; kingdom Bacillati; phylum Actinomycetota; class Actinomycetes; order Kitasatosporales; family Streptomycetaceae; genus Streptacidiphilus; species Streptacidiphilus sp. BW17. Next base: position 71,193 of record NZ_JBGCCR010000032.1, read on the forward strand.
GCGAAGACACAGCAACGCGGAAGCACGATCACGAGCAGGACAGGGCAGGCAGGGCGGAGCGGCTGTAGCCGGGGACGGAGGTCCTTCCCCTTGGTCGCAGGAACCTACCCTTTTCATACCGACCAGCGGGTCGGTCGAAGCAGTGACTTGTTTCACTCACAGACCGGATGGCGGACGTCCGGTCTCACGCCCCACAGGTGCCGACGTGAGGGGGAGAGGCGGTCCTCGCCCGCCCAGCAGTGCCGTCGTGCGTACACCTCCGCGCGGACATGCCGGGCGCTCGGTGCTGTGGCACCGTGGAGCGAGGGGCCGGTCGTCCGCCGCCCGAGCGTTGCGCAAGTGTTGCGCGAGTGCTGTGCGAGCGTTGCACGAATGCCGCGCGAGGTCCGTGAGGACGAGGTCTGCGAGAGGAGTGGCCATGTCGTCGAAACGCCGCCGGAAGAAGAAGCAGCGCGCCAAGCACGGGGCCAACCACGGCCGCCGTCCCGCCACCTGACTTCCCCTGTATGGTCTGCCAGCCCCGGTCCGGGACAGGACCGGGGCTACTCTGACGCGGACGATCACGACCTCCCTCGGGAGAAGAAGGCGGACCTGCGATGAGCACGGCAGAGGCGGAGCGGCCCGACGAGCCCGGCTGGGCCCGACGAGCCCGGCTGGCGGCAGGCGCTGCTCCGGGTGCCCGCTGAGCTGCGGCAGGACACCCTCGGCGACCATGCGGCGGCGCTGACGTACTGCGCCGTCCTGTCGGTGGACCGGCCGGGCAGCAGCCGTACATGGAGCTGCGGAGCTCGGAGCGGCTGCACAGCGACCGGCTCTGACCGCCTGGCTCGCGGCTCTGACCGCCTGGCTCGGCGGCTGCCTGTGGCTCAGCTCGCCGCGATGGCGACGACCGTCGCGGTCGCGTGGCCCTCGGGCGTGTCGTAACCGACGGTGTCGCCCGGGTGGTGCCCGAGGAGGGCGTGCCCCAGGGGGCTGTCGGCGGTGACCAGCGTCCGTTCCAGCTCCTCGGCGACGGCGCCGATCTGCACGGTCTCGGTGCTCTCATCGTCGAACCGTACGGTGACCGTGCTCCCCACCCCGACCACGTCGGTCGGCGGTGGCCCGGCCACGGCAGCCTGCCGCAGCCGCAGGTCGAGCGCCTTGATCCGGTCGTCGAGCCGCGCGACGTCGGTGGCCCGCTGCAGCTCGTCGGCCTGGTCGGCGCGGTCGCCGGTCGAGTCCACGTCCCGCAGCGTCGCCGCGATCTTCGCGCGCTCGGCGCGCAGCTCCGCGAGGTCCTGCTCCAGCGCGCGACGCGCCTCGGGGCTGATCGGCTCCGGTTCGGTGCTCATTCCTGCTCCTGAGGGGTGGCGGAACAGAGAGAAGAAAAACAGGGAAAACCTCACAAGACCCTATTTTCGCGGGTTGTCCGGTGGAGCGCGACTTCGGTGTGCGCCGGTGACGCCGGGGCTTCGTCGAATGTTGCGCGAGTGGTCGGCCGCTGGACACCCCAAAACCGCCGCAAACCCGTCATCGTCGTGCCCGACGTCGGCGAAGTTGCGCAGGAGGTTCCGTTTCCATGGTCGCGTTCGGGTCGGTGAGGCGGACGCCTCGCAGGGTGCCTCGGCAGGGCAGGCGGACGGCAGGGGCGCTGCGGGCGCTCGTGATCACCGGCAGTGTCGGCGCGGGGCACAACGGGGCTGCGGCGGAGCTGATCCGGCGGCTCGAGGCGATGGGGATGGAGGCCGACTGTCAGGACTTCCTCGACGCGCTGCCCCGGCACCAGCGACTGGTGCTGCGTCAGGGTTACGCGCTGACGGCCAGTCATCTTCCGGCGGTCTTCGACTGGTTCTTCCGGTGCGGTGAGCGCGACTCGGTCGCGCGGCGGCTCACGCTGCGGGTCTGCACGGCGGCGCGCTCCGGCGTGGCCGGGTGGGTCGGGCAGGGGTACGACGTCGTGGTCACCACTTTCCCGTTCGCGGCACAGACGTTGGGCGCACTGAAGGAGGACGGCACGCTGACCGCGCCGACCGTCTGCTACCTCACCGACCCCGCGCCGCACCGTCTCTGGGTGCATCCCGCGCTCGACGCGCATCTGACGGTCACCGAGGCGACGGCCGCTGAGGGCAGCGCCCGCTACGGCGTCGTGATGGCGGCGGCCGGTCCGTTGGCCCCCGAGGCCTTCGCGCGGACGCCCGACCCGGCGGAATGTCGGGCGCTGCGTGCCGAGTTGGGCGTGCCGGACGACCACCGGATGGCGCTGATGGTCACCGGCTCGCTCGGGCTGGGGGACGTGGTGGCCGGCGTCCGCGCGGTGCGCGCGGCGGAGCGGACGGTGCCGGTGGTGCTCTGCGGGCGGAACGGGCGGCTGCTGCGCCAGGTGTCGGCCGAGCCGGGCACGGTCGCGCTCGGATGGCGGGACGACGTCCCGCAGTTGATGGGTGCGGCGGACGTGCTGGTGCACAACGCGGGCGGGCTGTCGTTGACGGAGGCACTGGTCGCGGGCCTGCCGGCGGTGAGTTACGAGGTCATTCCGGGCCACGGCCAGGCCAATGCGGCCACGCTGGCCGCCGCCGGGATCGCGCCCTGGCCGCGTACGCCCGAGGAGTTGGCCGAAGCGCTCGCCGCGCAGGCGGAGCGGGGCCGGGTGCATCTGCCCGCGCTTCCGGCGGGTTACGAGGCCGCGCGGGTGGTGGCCGCCTTCGCGCGTCAGGGCCGGGAGGTCCGGCACAGCGCGGGAGCCCTCTGCGACCCGGCCTTCGGCCGCTCCTTCGGCGCGGTCCTGGACCGCCTGCGGCTGCGGCGTCCGCGCCGGGCAGTGGAAGCAGTGGAAGCAGTGGGAGTGGCGGCAGAAGTGGCGTAGAACGACGGAGGGCCCGGCCGATTGATCGGCCGGGCCCTCCGTACGGAGTAGCGGGGGCAGGATTTGAACCTACGACCTCTGGGTTATGAGCCCAGCGAGCTACCGAGCTGCTCCACCCCGCGTCGGTGAACCCAACGCTAACAGACACCCGGCTCGAACGACGAATCGGTTTCGGGCCGGGGGTCGGTCCGGCTCAGCCCTGTTCAGGCACCGGGGGTGGCAGGGGTGCCTGCAGCTGCTGCCGGAGCAGCGTTGCTGCCTCGGTCAACGACGGTCCGTACCAGGTGAGGTGACGGCCACTCACCAGTGCTGCCGGCAGACCGGGGAACGCCTCCGGGCCGTCGGTCCCGGTGAACCGGTAGGGCTCGTCCGGCAGGACGACCAGGTCGGCGCCGGACGCGCGCAGCTGGTCGATCGGGATCGCCGGATAGCGCTCGTCGTGGTCCGCGTAGAGCTGCTCGACGCCGAGGCGGCGCAGCAGGTCCCCGGCGAAGGTGTCCCGGCCGACCACCATCCAGGGCCGACGCCAGACCGGCACCACCGCGCGGCGGGGACGGCCGGACGGATGGCCGGGCAGCGGGGTCACGGCGGCCCAGGCGCGGCGGGCGTCGTCGAGCCACTGCGGGCGCGGTAGGCCGGAGTCCTTGTTCAGCAGCGTCAGCAGGGTCAGCAGGCGGTCGAGCGAGCGGAAGGCCTGGTCGAGGGTGCGCACCTCGGTGACCCAGACGGGGATTCCGGCCGCGCGCAGCGCCTCCAGGTCCGGGGCGCGGTTCTCCTCCTCGTTGGCCACCACCAGATCGGGGCGCAGAGCGGCGATCCGCGTGGTGTCGGGGTTCTTGGTGCCGCCGATCCGGACCACGTCCAGCCCGGCCGGATGGCTGCACCAGTCGGTCGCGCCGACCAACAGGCCGGGGGCGCTGACCGCGATCGCATCGGTGAGCGACGGCACCAGCGAGACGACGCGGCGGATCGGGCTGTGGGCGAGGACGAGCGGCGTCCCCTGGTCGTCAATGACCGTGCGCCGTGCGGGTTCTCCGGGTGCCATGGGCCCACCGTACCCGCGCCGAACTGAGGCCCGGGGGAGCGGACGGTCGGGCGGGTTTGCAAGACTTCGCCGGTGACCTGCACGTACGACACCCAGATTGCCGAGGCCGCCCGGTGAGCCGACGTACTCGCAAGGCCGTGGGGCCCGTCGTCGACGGGACGCCGGGCAGCCCGACGGTCTCCGTCTGCCGGGGCTGCTGCTGTGGCACGCCGAAGATCCCGCGCGTCGACCACACGGCCCAACTGGCGGATCTGCGCCGGTCCTTGGCGGGGATCGGTGGGCTCAGGACGGTCGACTGCCTGGACGCCTGCGAGCACGCCAACGTGATCGTGGTGCAGCCCTCGCCCGAAGGTCGTCGGGCGGGCGGCAGGCCGGTCTGGCTCGGGCTGGTGAACGACCTGGACGCGACGGCGGACATCACCGCCTGGGTCGAGCAGGGCGGTCCGGGGCTGGCCGATCCGCCCGCGATCCTCGACCTCTACGCCTTCCAGCCCTCGCGCCGGGTGCGGGCGGCCCTGGAGGGGTGACCGGAGAGGTTCGGGCGGCCTCCCCGCCGTGAGGGGACGGTCGCGGCGGTGAACCCGGCGGCTGGGCGGACGAGGCGCAGAAGGTAGGCATTTCCCCACCTCAGAAGTAGGTTCGGGTCCATGGCGACGACCGCGTCCCGCGCAGCAGCATGATCCTGAGGCCGCGATCCGTGGCCGGTGGGACGACGGAGCGAGGGACCGAGATGTGGCCGTTTCCGGTGGTGACCGAACTGCCGTGGGTGTTGAGCGTGTTCGTGGCGTTGACGGCGGTGTGCGCGGTGCTGGCGGTTCGCCGTGAGCGGGTGCCGCTCGCGGCGCGCTGGGCCGGGCCGGTCGGCTGGCCGCTGGTCGCCGCGCTGGTGGGCGTGGCCGGGTACGGCGAGGCGTCGGCGCTCGTCGTCGACGTGCGGGCGGTCGGGGCCTCGTCCGGCTACTGGGCGACGGTGCCGGACCTGACCCCGTCCGGGCCGCTCGCCTTCGGGCTGCTGCTGGCGGGCCTGTTGACCGTCGCGCTGCTGCCGTCCACCGGGCAGGGACCAGCACCGAGGCCGTGGGTGCTCGCGGTGACGGCGGTGGTCGCGGGGGAGGCGATGACCGGTGCGTACTGGGCCACGCACGTCGAAGGCCCGCAGTACGCGCTGCTCGGCGCGGTGGTCGTGCTCGTGCTCGGCGGCGTGGCGGGGCACGGCCTGGCGCGGTGGGCGCGCGGCGACGAGGCGGTGCGGTCGTCCGGGCGTTGGGCGGTACTGCTGCCAGCCGTGGTCGTCATGGTCGGCGGATTGGCGGGCCTGGACCTGTGGGGAGCACCGGCGCCGGGTGTCTCCGCCGTTCCCGCCGTGCTCGGCTGGGCGGCCGGGCTGGCGCTGTTGGTCGTCGCGGCCGTCGCACCGGTGCGGTGGCTGCGGGCGGCAGCCGACCTGGTGGCGCTGGGACTGGTGGCGAGCGGCGCGTACGCCGTCGTCGAGGGGGCGCTCAACCGGTCGGCGGTGGTGCTGCAGCGGGTCGGCAACCCGGTGGGCCAGGGACCGGCGGTCCAGGTCGGTCTCGGCCACAACATCTCCGTGGTCGGCGCGATCCAGGGCGCACTGCTGCTGGCCCTCGGGGTCTGGCTGCTGCCGCGCACCGTACTGCCGGACGCCCGGCGGCTGTTGGGGCAGGAGCCGGATCCCGCGTTGGCCGCGCGGGTGCGTGAGCTGGCCGACACGCGGGCGCAGGCGGTGAGTTCGGCGGCGGCCGAACTGCGCCGGATCGAGCGCGACCTGCACGACGGCGCGCAGGGCCGGCTGATCGCGATCGGCATGAACCTGCGCGTGGCAGAGGAGTTGATCGCCGACCGCCCGGACGAGGCCGCCGCGCTGGTCGTGGAGGCCCGCGAGGCGTCGGCGGCGGCGCTTTCGGAGCTGCGCTGCCTGGTCCGCGGCATCTACCCGCCGGTCCTGGCCGACCGCGGCCTCGGCGAGGCGATCCGCGCGCTGGCGCTGGACCTGCCGCTGCCCTGCACCACCGAGATCGACTTGCCCGAACGGCTCGATGCCCCAGTGGAGTCGGCCTGCTACTTCGCCGTCGCCGAGGTGGTGACCAACGCCGTCCGGCACGCCGACGCGCGGAGCCTGCGGATTCGCGTCGCCCGCACGGACGGGCTGCTGCGGATCGAGGTCACCGACGACGGCGTCGGCGGCGCGGATCCCGCCCGGGGCAGCGGGCTGGCCGGTGTGGAGCGGCGGTTGGCGTCCTTCGATGGCATCCTTGCCGTCAGCAGCCCGCCCGGCGGGCCGACGATCGTGGCGATGGAGGTGCCGTGCAGGTAGCCGCCCTGCGCGTCGTCGTCGCGGAGGACCTCTTCTTGCTCCGCGAAGGACTGGTCCGGCTGCTCGCGGCACGCGGGTTCGAGGTCGTGGCGGCCACCGACAGCGCGCCGGGCCTGCTCGACGCGCTGTTGGAGCACCGGCCGGACCTCGCCGTGGTGGACATCCGGCTGCCGCCCACCCACACCGACGACGGCCTGCGCGCCGCGCTGACGGCCCGGGAGCGGATCCCCGGGCTGCCGATCCTGCTGCTGTCGCAGTACGTGGAGCAGATCTACGCCGAGGAACTCCTCGCCGACCAGGCGGGCGGGGTGGGCTACCTGCTCAAGGACCGGGTCTTCAGTGACGACCAGTTCGTCGACGCGATCCGGACGGTGGCGGCGGGCGGCACGGTGATGGACCCCGCCGTGGTCACCCGCCTGCTCGGCCGCCGCAGCCGGGGCGGCAACGGCGAGACGCTCGCCCGCCTCACGGAGCGCGAGCGCCAGGTGCTGGAGCTGATGGCCGAGGGCCGTTCCAACAGCGCGATCGCGGGTCGGCTCTTCGTCAGCGAGAAGGCCGTGTCGAAACACAGCACCAGCATCTTCACCAAGCTGGACCTGCCTCCGTCCGAGGACGACAACCGCCGCGTGCTGGCCGTCCTCGCCTACCTGATGGCGCAGCCGGGAGGCTGAGGGCGTGCGAACCGAAGCACGTGTAGCGTCCCTGGCATGACGATGCCCCAGCCCTCCTTCTTCGCCGCGCCCGACGGACAGCAGCTCGCGTACCGGGAGGTGGGTGAGGGGCGGCCGGTGGTGCTGCTGCACGGGATGTCGGCGGATGCCGGGATGTGGTTCCGGACCGGGATCGTCGACGGGCTCGCCGCGCGCGGGCACCGGGTGGTCATGCCGGACTTCCGTGGCCACGGCGACAGCGCCAAGCCGCAGGACGCCGCCGCGTACCCGTCGGACGTGCTGACCACCGACGCGCTCGCGCTGGTCGAGCACCTGAAGCTGGACGCCTACGACGCCGGTGGCTACGACCTCGGCGGCTACTCGCTCGGCGCGCGGATCGCGGTGCGGATGCTGGTGCGCGGGGCGACGCCGCGGCGGGCGGTGATCGGCGGGCAGGGGATGCGCGAGGTCAACGGGACCGGCGGCGGCGCGGGGGCCTGGCTGAAGCGGCTCTTCGCCGGGGCCGCCGCCGGCACGTGGGAGCCCGGCTCGCGGGAGGCGCAGGCCGTGGCGGCCATGCGGGAGCGCGGGGTGGACCCGGTCGCGACGCTGCACGTGCTCGACTCGATCGCGCACTCGACCGAGGAGCAGGTCGCCGCGATCCGGGTCCCGTCGCTCGTGGTGGTGGGGTCCGAGGACGAACGGGCTGTCTCGGCACGCGAGTTGGTCGCTGTCCTGCCCGGCGCCCGCCTGGTCGAGGTGCCCGGCGACCACGGTGACGCGGCGGTGGCGCCGGAGCTCACCGACGCGTTCGTGGAGTTCCTGGCGGACTGAGCGGACTGAGCGGACCGTGGCGCGGTGCGCGGTGTTCGGGCTCCGCCGTCATCGTGCTGTGCCTCCTCCGGGCCTGCCGGATGCGCCCGTCGCGCCGGAGGAGGCCGGACGTGTTTGGTGGGCGCTCGCGGACATCGGGCCGCTCGCGGGCAGACCGCCTGTCTGGAGCGCCCATCCGCGTCTGTCCGCATTTCGGCGCGGGAAACGTGTCGCGCTCAACTTCCTGACACCTTCACAGGTCGGACAGGGATCTTTTGCTTCCGGCGACTCTTTCCCACACGTAATGCCGGAAGTGCCGGTGGCGGGGGACGCCCCGCCGGGCGAACGCGCAGACTGGGAGGGCGGACCCGTACGCGGCGCGGAGGAGGCTTGATGGCACGGGACGGCGAGCTACGGGACGGCGAATTGCGCGACGGCAGCGGCGAGGCCACGGCCGGAACGGCGTCGGCCTACCTGGACCTGGCGGCCGAGCTGGCGCGGACGGAGGGGCGACGGCTGCTGGACCTCGCCACCGGAGTCCTGGTGGCGCAGCAGGGCGTGGAGCCCGCGGTCGCCGGGGAGGCGCTGCGGCGGCTCGCGGTCGGGGCCGGTCTGTCGATCGCGGACCTGGCCGCCGACATCGTCAACGCCGCCTGCGGGGCGGAGGTCGTGGCGCCGGGAGAGCCGGGGAGCCACGCTCCGGCGCTGCCGGAGCCCCGGGCGCGCCGCCGGATCGCCAGCGCGGGGGAGGCGGACGCCGACCTGGACGAGCTGGCCGCGACCGTGCTCGGTGAGCTGCACCCGCTGGGCGTGCGCGGACTGCTGCTGTGGCGTCGCACCGCCGGCGACTGTCTGCGGCTGGTCGGTTCCGCCGGGTTCCCGCCGCTGGTGCGGGCGCAGTGGGGGCAGATCCCGCCGCAGTGGCGGGCCAAGCCCCAGCAGGCGCTCGACGACGACACTCCGCTGTGGCTGCCGGTCGGCGTCCTGGACCCGCACGAACTCCCCGGCCAGGACCGGACGTCCGCGCGCGCCCTGCTGCCGCTGCGCCACGAGGGCCGCTCGGTGGGCGTCGTCCTGGTCGCCTGGAAGGGGCCCAGGGAGCTGGATCCGGGCCTGCGCCGCCGGGTCCTCGGCCTGGTGGAGGTGCTCGCCCGGGTGCTCGCGCGGGGCGAGCAGGACGCGGACCCGGGCGGATCGCTTCCGGTGCTGGCCTCGGCGCTGGACCTGCTGGCGGAACCGGCGATGACGCTGCGGCGCGGCCGGGCGTCGGGTCCGGGTTCGGGTTCGGGTTCGGGCGGAGCGTCGGCGGTGTTCGTCGAGTACCTCAACGCCGCCGCGTACCGGCTGAGCAGCGGCGTGCCGAGGCCGGTGGGCAGGCCGCTCAGCCACGTCCTGCCGGCCGCCGCTGAGGAGCTGGCTGCCATGGTGGCCGACGCCTACCGGAACGGCGCCGTCCAGCGCGTGGACCGGTTGCCGCAGGTCCGGCGGCCGAACAGCGCGCCGATGCTCAACGTCCGCGTCCTGGCCGTCTCGGCCGAGCGCTGCATGGTCTTCTGGCACACCGAGAACCGGGACCACAGCTTCACCGTGCTGAAGCGGGCGGGACGGCTCGGCTCGCTGGCCGCGTTCGAGGACGACACGGCGCGCGGGGTGACCCAGTGGAGCGAACTGGTCGCCCCGTGCCTCGGACTGCCCGCCGACGCCGAGCCTTTCCCGCTGGAGCAGCTGGCCAACCTGCTGGTGGCCGAGGACCGGCCCGAACTCGCCGGAATGCTGGAGACGTTGACCGCTCGCCTGGACGGCGTCAGCGGCGTGTTGCGGATCCCGCGTCCGGACGGTGGCGTCCGGCACGTCCGCCTGATCGCCGAACCGCTGGTCACCCACGGCACGTTGACCGGTCTGACCGGGTTCTTCCAGGACGTGTCGCTGCAGTACCAGACGGAGGAGGCGCTCGCCGCGACCTTCGACGCGCTCGGCTCCGTGCAGGCCCAGGCCGCGCTGCGGCACCGGCTCGCCCTCCAACTGCAGCAGGCGATCGTGCCCGAGCAGCCGGACCTCGGCGGGCTGCCCGGCCTCCAGGTCGTGGCCCGCTACCGGCCCGCGGCCGAGGAGTACCGGGTCGGCGGCGACTGGTACGACATGCTGGGCCTGCCCGACGGCCGGGTGATGATCGCGGTCGGCGACGTCGCCGGTCACGGCATCGAGGCGGCGACCGGGATGGTGGCGTTGCGCAACGCGCTGCGCGGGCTGGCGGTTTCGGGCGGCGAGCCGGGTGAGTTGATGCACTGGCTCAACGAGGTGACGCTGCGTACCTCCGGCCGTCCGACGGCCACGGCCGTCTGCGGCCACTTCGACCCGGCGGACCGGCTGCTGCACTGGACCAGCGCCGGCCACTTGCCCGCGCTGCTGCTGCGGGAGGGCCGGGCGCGGCTGCTGGAGGCGGAGCCCAACCTGCTGCTCGGCGCGGTGGCGGACACCCGCTACGCCGAGTCGCAGTGCGAGCTGCGCCGGGGCGATCTGCTGCTGCTCTTCACCGACGGGCTGATCGAGCGGCGGCACTCCTCCCTGGACGACGCGCTCGCGCTGCTCTGCCGCGTGGTCGAGCAGCTGGAGGTGGACGGTGACCTCGACGCCCAGGCGGACGCGCTGCTGGCCGCGGCGGTCGGCGACACCGACGACGACGCCAGCCTGGTGCTGGTCCGGCTGAGTTGACGGCTCGTCAGGTCGATTGAGTGACAGATCGTCAGGTCCATTGAGTGACAGATCGTCAGATCGGCTGTCGGATGGGCTGAGTGTCAGCGCAGATGGCGGCGGACCCGGTCGAGCAGGTCGTTCGCGTCGACGGGCTTGACGACGTAGTCGGTCGCTCCCGCGCCGAGGATGTCGTCGCGGTCGCCCGGGAGGGCCTTGGCGGTGACCGCGATGATGGGCAGGTCCACGAACCGGGGCATGGACCGGATCAGCTCGGTGGCCGCATAGCCGTCCAGGCCGGGCATCATCAGGTCCATCAGCACCACGTCGATGTCGCTGCGGGCCTGCAGCACGTCGAAGCCCTCCTGTCCGTCGCGGGCGTGAACGATGGTGGCGCCGTGCAGCTCCAGCAGGCCGGACAGGGCGAAGACGTTGCGCTCGTCGTCGTCCACCACCAGCGCCGTCCGGCCCTCCAGCTCGTCTCCGAGCCGTGGCCCGCGCGTCGTCGGCGCGGGCGCGGGGACCGGCTGCGGCGGAGGCGCGGTCTTCGGCGAGCGGACCGGCAGCAGCAGCGTGAAGCTGCTGCCCTGGCCCGGCGTGCTCTCCGCGTGGATCATCCCGCCGAGCAGGCGGGCGATCTGACGGCTGATCGACAGACCGAGGCCGGTGCCGCCGTAGCGGCGGCTGGTCGTGCCGTCGGCCTGCTGGAAGGCCCCGAAGATGCTGTCCAGGTGCTCCTCGGCGATCCCGATCCCGGTGTCCTCCACCCGGAAGGCCACCACCCGCTGCCCACCGGGCAGTTCGTCCGGCAGCGCGTCCGGCGCCGCCATCTCGACGCGCAGTTCGACGCTGCCGGTCTCGGTGAACTTGACCCCGTTGGAGAGCAGGTTGCGCAGGATCTGCCGCAGCCGCTGCTCGTCGGTCACCAGCTGCTCCGGCAGGTCCGGACCGGTGCTGACGCGGAACTCCAGCGCCTTCTCGGCGGTGAGCGGACGGAAGATGGTCTCCAACGAGTCCAGCAGCGGTCGCAGCGCGAAGGGTTCCGGGCTCACGTCGAGCTTGCCCGCCTCGACCTTGGACAGGTCGAGGATGTCGTTGATCAGCTCCAGCAGGTCCGACCCCGCCGAGTGGATCACGGTGGCGTAGCCGACCTGTTTGTCCGTCAGGGTGCTCCCCGGGTTCTGTGCCAGCAGCTGGGCCAGCACCAGCAGGCTGTTGAGCGGGGTTCGTAGTTCGTGGCTCATGTTGGCCAGGAACTCCGACTTGTACATCGACGCCATCGACAGCTGGTGCGCCCGTTCCTCCAACTCCTGCCGGGCCTGCTCGATCTCCAGGTTCTTGGTCTCGATGTCGGAGTTGCGGTCGGCCAGCAACGCCGCCTTCTCCTGCAGTTCGGCGTTGGAGCGCTGCAACTCCTGCTGCCGCTCCTGCAGTTCGGCGGTGAGCCGACGCGACTCGGTGAGCAGCTCGTCGGTACGGGTGTTGGCCACCAGCGAGCTGACGTTGACGCCGAGCGCCTCGGTCACCATCGACAGGAAGTCCCGGTCGACCTGCGAGAACGGCCGCAGCGAGGCGAGTTCGACGACGCCCAGCAGCTGGTCCTCCATCACGATCGGCAGCAGGATCAGCGAGGCGGGGGCCGCGCTGCCCGCGCCGGAGGAGATGGAGAGGTAGCCGGTCGGCAGGTCCTCGATCAGCAGCGTGCGGCGCCTGCGGGCGCACTGGCCCACCAGGGACTCGCCCAGACGGAAACTGTCGGACTGTCCGCTGGGCGCGCCGTAGGAACCCACCCGGACCAGCAGCGGCCCGTCCGGTCCGTCCTGGGCCAGGTAGAAGGCCCCGAACTGCGCGCCGACCAGGGGGGTCAGCTCGTCCAGCACCAGCTCGGCCACGGCGGTCAGGCTGCGCGGACCCTGGATCAGAGCGGAGATCCGGGCCAGGTTGGTCTTGAGCCAGTCCTGCTCCTGGTTGGTGCGGGTGGTCTCGCGCAGCGACTCGACCATGGCGTTGATGTTGTCCTTCAGGTCGCCGACCTCGCCCGGCGCCTCGACGGTGATCGAGCGGGTCAGGTCGCCCTCCGCCACGGCGCTGGTGACCTCGGCGATCGCGCGGACCTGCCGGGTCAGGTTCCCGGCCAGCTCGTTGACGTTCTCGGTCAGCCGCTTCCAGGTTCCGGAGACGCCCTCGACCTCGGCCTGGCCGCCGAGCCGTCCCTCGGTGCCGACTTCTCGGGCCACGCGGGTGACCTCGTCGGCGAAGGCGGAGAGCTGGTCGACCATGGTGTTGATCGTGGTCTTGAGCTCCAGGATCTCGCCGCGCGCGTCGACGTCGATCTTGCGGGTCAGGTCGCCCTTGGCGACCGCCGTGGTCACCTGGGCGATGTTGCGGACCTGGTTGGTCAGGTTGGTGGCCATGGAGTTGACGTTCTCGGTCAGGTCCTTCCAGGTCCCGGCGACGTTGGGGACGCGGGCCTGGCCGCCCAGGACGCCCTCGGTGCCCACCTCGCCGGCGACGCGGGTGACCTCGTCGGCGAAGGCGGAGAGCATGTCCACCATGGTGTTGATCGCCTCGGCCAGCCCGGCGACCTCGCCGCTCGCCTCGACGGAGATCTTCCGGGACAGGTCGCCGCGTTCGACCGCCTGCGCGACCTGGGCGATCGACCGGACCTGATGGGTCAGGTTGGACGCCATCACGTTGACGTTGTCGGTCAGGTCCTTCCACGTCCCGGCCACGCCGCGGACCGTGGCCTGACCGCCCAGTTTGCCCTCGGTGCCCACCTCGCGGGCGACGCGGGTGACCTCGTCGGCGAAGGCGGAGAGCTGGTCGACCATGGTGTTGATGGTGGTCTTGAGCTCCAGGATCTCGCCGCGCGCGTCCACGGAGATCTTCTGGGTCAGGTCGCCGCCGGCGACCGCGCCCGCCACCTGGGCGATGGCCCGCACCTGGGTGGTCAGGTTGCCCGCCATGGAGTTGACGTTGTCGGTCAGGTCCCGCCAGGTCCCGGCCACGCCGGGGACGCGCGCCTGCCCGCCGAGCCGTCCCTCGGTGCCTACCTCGCGGGCGACGCGGGTGACCTCGTCGGCGAAGGCGGAGAGCTGGTCGACCATGGTGTTGACGGTGTTCTTCAGCGCGAGGATCTCACCGAGCGCGTCGACCTCGATCTTCTGCGTCAGGTCGCCCTTGGCCACGGCCGTGGTGACCTGGGCGATGTTGCGCACCTGGTCGGTGAGGTTCCGGGCCATCCCGTTGACGGAGTCGGTGAGCTCCTGCCAGACCCCGCGCAGGCCGGGCACCTGTGCCTGCCCGCCGAGCCGCCCCTGGCCGCCGACCTCCTGGGCGACCCTGGTCACCTCGTAGGTGACCAGGGTCAGTTGGTCCAGCATCCCGTTGAAGACCAGGGCGATCTCGGCCAGCAGCCCGTCCGTGCCGGGGGACAGCCGGGCCGAGAAGTCGCCGTCGCGCACCGCGGTCAGGCCCGCCAGCAGCTGCCGCAGGCCCTCCTGGCTCCGCTCGTCCGGGCGGTTCGGGTCGGTTCGCGCCGGGACTGGGCGGTTCGAGCCGGGGTGGCTGGAGCCCGGGTGGCTGGAGTTGGGGCCGTTCGGGGGGTACGGCAGATCGGGAGCGGGCGGCGGGGGAGTGTCCATGTCCGGCCTCTCCGCAGGTCGTCCGGCCAGCCGTTCGGTTCGGCCGGCCTGGGCGAGATCGCTTGGCTCCCTTCATCGTTCCACGAGCGCTCCCCGGCCGCAGCCGTCCGGGCGAACCCGTCCGGACCTGGGCGAAGCCGCCTGCAACAACCGCAAGGGTGTCTTGTGATGCATAGCGGGGCACAGGGTGGGCAGACGCTGGCTGACAACCACGGACAGTGAGGAGGCGCCTCGTGGAGGCACGGCACGGACCGGCTCTGTCCTGGCGTGAGCGACGGGCACTCACCGACATCGAGCAGGAGCTGCGCGAGGACGAGAAGCTCGAACAGGCACTACGCACGATGCGGCCACCGCGCCGCGTGCATCTGCCGTCGTTGCATCGTCGGCATCAGGAGGGCAACGGCGGCGCGGGCGTGTGAGCACGACCACGAGATCGGGAGACACGAGATCGGGAGAAGGGGAGATCGGGAGACGATGACCTTGGAGTCTGGTGGTACCGCCGGTGGGCGGTTCACGGTGACCGCGACCTCGCGGCCGAGCGGAAGCCCGGTGCAGCAGGGCGAGAGTGTGCTCCGACTGACCGGAGAGCTCGACCACGACTCGGCCCCGGTGTTGCGGGAGGCGTTCAAGCGTTGCGAGGACGCCGGCGCAGCCCGGATCCTGGTGGACTGCTCGGGCCTGGACTTCTGCGACTCGACCGGGATCAACCTCCTGCTCGACGCCCGGTCCAGGGCCCAGGCACGTGATGGCATCATCGCGCTGGTCGGGATGACCCCGCGGGTGGCCCGGGTCTTCGAGATCACCGGAGCGGCGACGCTCTTCCCGCGCTTCGCCTCCCTCGCCGAGGCCCGGACGGCGGAAGGGGACTGAGCGCAGGGCAGCGGACCGAGAGCGAAGGGCAGCGGACCGAGAGCGAAGGGAGGAGCGCGGTGGAGCACACGCGCGGTACGACCGACGAGTCGCCGGTGGACCGGCTGGTGCTGGTGGACGTGACGGGCGTGGTCGGCCGGTGCCGTGACTTCGTCCAGGCCAGCCTGGCCTCGCGCGGATGGCTCGACGATCCCGGCGAGGATCAGCTCGCCGTGGTCGAGGACGTGCTGCTGATGACCTCCGAACTGGTCACCAACGCCTGTCTGCACGCCGGGGGCCCGCGTGAACTGGCGGTCTCCGGCTGCGGACACGCCGGGCTCCGGATCGAGGTCCTCGATCCCAGTTCCGAGCCGCCGACCCTGCGACCGCTCGCCGTTCCGGCGCGTCCCGGCGGCCACGGCCTGCGGGTCGTCGAACGGCTCGCGCGGAACTGGGGCAGCGAGACCCGGCCGGAGGGCAAGGCGGTCTGGTTCGAGATCGACCGCGCCTGAGGGCTGAGGCAGCGGGCGCGACGCTCACTCGTCGGCGAGCAGGGCCTCACGGAGGCCCTTGAGCGTGCGCGACAGGATGCGCGACACGTGCATCTGCGAGATGCCGAGCCGTTCCCCGATCTCCGCCTGCGACAGCTCCGCGGTGAACCGGAGTGCCAGCACCGTGCGCTCCCGTTCCGGAAGCGCGGCGATCAGGGGCTTGAGGCTCTCCAGGTTCTCGACGCCTTCCAGGCCTCGGTCGAGATAGCTGGTCCGGCGGCTCTGGAGGCCCTCGAACTCCTCGCGGTCGGGCGCTTCGAGGCTGCCGGCGACATAGGCGTTGCTCACCACCACGCCCTCGGCGACCTCCGCCTCGCTGATGTGCAGGTGTTCGGCCAACTCCGCGTCGGTGGGCTGGCGTTCGAGCTCCTGGGAGAGCTCGTCACGGGCCCTGGCCAGACTGAGCCGAAGTTCCTGCAGCCGGCGCGGCACCCGTACCGACCAGGTGGTGTCCCGGAAGAAACGCTTGAGCTCGCCGCTGATGGTGGGCAGCGCGAAGGTGGAGAACTCGACGTGGCGAGCGGGGTCGAAGCGGTTGATCGCCTTGATCAGGCCCACGATGCCGACCTGCAGCAGGTCCTCGGTGGGCTCGTTGCGGTGGCGGAACTGCGCGACCGCGTAGCGGACCAGCGCGAGGTTCAGCTCGACCAGCGTGTTGCGTACGTACGAGTAGTCCGCGGTGCCCTCGTCGAGTTCGCGCAGGCGTCGGAACAGCTCACGGGAGAGGGAACGGGCGTCCTCGGTGTCCACGACGTGTGGTGACGGAAGTCGGCCGGGGACCGGCTCGGCACCGGCCGTCGGCCAGCGTGACGGCGAGGATGACGGAGAAGCGGGCATGGACGGGGATCCTCGGGTGGCGGACGCGCCGTCCCGACGGCGGCGTGCAGGCCCGCCCGGCTCCGACGGGCCCACTCGGACATTTACCCGTTGCCTGGGACATTTACCCGTCTCGGTCACCAAGCGAGCGGGCGCCTTCCGACTGCTCCCAGCGCCTGACTCCACTCGGCTCGGGTCTCTTGCACGCACGGTTGCCGCCGACACGCAGCTACTCGCCTTCGGCGCGGTCACGCCTCCCGGCCGGTCACGCCTCCCGGCCGGTCAGGGCAAGCAGGAGGGTCTGCGCGTCCGAGCCGGGCGGGACCGCGCGGGGGCTGTCGAACAGGCCCGACTCGGCCAGCCGGTCCGGGTACTCGGAGACCTCGTGCAGCGCGAAGGCGACGAGGCCGCTCGGGATTTGCTCCTCCGCGCCGATCGCGCGGGCCAGGTCCCACGAGTGCACGACGATGTCCATGGCCAGCTGGCTGCAGAGATGCGCGGCGAGGGCCGGGCCCTGCCAGAGCCGGACCGTGCGCTCCAGCGCGCCGTCGGCATGGACGGCCTCCTCGGCCTCCGCCGCGGCCTGCTTCCAGGCCAGCACCGGGTCGTCCCCGAGCAGGTCGCCCTCGAACCGGCCGCCCACAGCGGTCGCCGGAGTGCCGGCCAGCAGCGGCGTCACCCACAACTGCTCGACCGTCACGTGGTTGACCAGACCGCGGACCGTCCACAGCGGGCACGGCGTGGGCAGTCTCCACTGCTGGACTTCCACCCGGCGGACCAACTGCCCGAAGTGGTCCAGTGCCGCGCTGTACTGCTGGGCAAGTGACTGCTGGGCGAGCGCCCTTGTCCGCCGACCGTAGGTGACCATGTCGTCACTCCTCGACTACCTCTCCGGGCTTGCACCCGGACTGGGAGAGTGCCCGGTCCAGCGGACTTCACACGTCGCAGCTCCGGCCAGGCATCGGAGGCCACTGCCCCGGCGCGCAGGGTGTCCAGGTCGCCATCAGCTCGCGCCGGATGCCAGAGGCTGGCATCAGGTGTCCTGCTTGCGCGTGTCGCGGGTCGGTGGCCCTGGCTATGATCAACTCCCTTCCGGCGGTGCACCCCGCCGGCGTAGGCATCATCGGGGAGGACGACGTGATCAGGCTTTCCAGCGAGCCCATGACCTGGGTGATGGCCGGGGACAGCATCACCCAGGCCGTGCTCCACACCCACGGCGAACGCGGCTGGGTGGAGCACCTGCACGAGCGGATCCGCTGGCAGCTCGACCGGCTGACCGACATCGTGGTCAACACCGGCGTCTCCGGGTGGCGAGCCCCCGATGTCCTCGGCTCCTTCGAGCACCTGATCGGCCGGTTCCGGCCGGACGTGCTGTCGATCTCCCTCGGCACCAACGACGCGCGGGCGGGTCTGGCCGGGCTTGACGAGTTCCGGGAGGCGATGCACGCGATCATCGCCAGGAGTCGGAACGAGTGCGCGGGCGTGCAGGTCGTGGTGCACACCCCGGTGCTGGTGAGCCTGGCGGGCCGTGGCGCCCGCGGTGAACAACCGGCCTACTGCCAGGCGGTGCGCGAGATCGCGGCCGAGACGGGCGCCCTGCTGGTCGACCACGAGGCGCACTGGCGGGCGCGTTTCCAGGACGCCGACCCGATCCCGTGGCTCGACAACCCGGCCCACCCGAACCCGGTCGGCCATCTGGAGATGGCCAACCTCACCCTGCGCGCCTTGGGTCTGGGCGAACTCTCGCCGCTGTAACAGGCCTTGGGTGCAGGCTCAGCGCTGGGCAGAAGCCAGCAACGCGGCATGAGGGAGGATGAGTCGACCGTCCTGGCCGAGCAACTCTGCGGCGAGCACGTCGAACTGACGCTTCATGCGCGCCCGGACGTCGTCCGGCTGGCTCAGGTACAGCTGCCCGACGTAGGCGACCCCGGAGGCGGGTCCGCCGCTCCACCATTCCGCTGCCGTGGCGTGGTGGTCCCAGCGCAGCGTCCCGCATGTCGAGTCGTCCAGACCGGCCGTGGCCAGCAGGCCGGTGAGGCCGTCCGCGGTGTGCGGGAACGCGTCCGCGGCGGCGACCGGAGGAAGGTGCGCAGGCCGGGGCACGCCCGCCGCCTCGACCGTCCGGTGCAGCAGCGACTGCCCGGCGGGGGCCGGTTCCGCCCAGATCGTGAGCGCGATCCGTCCGCCGGGGCGGACCACGCGGCGCAACTCCACGAGTGTCTCCCTGGGCCTGCCCACATGGTTGAGTACGAAGTTGCCGACGGCGGCGTCGAAAGCGCCGTCCTCGAAGGGGAGTTCCGGCAGCACGGCTGCCAGCACCTCGGCGTCCGGCGCGGTCCGCACGGTGAGCGCCACCATGCTGGGCTCGGCGTCGACCGCTGTCACCTTCGCGCCGCGCTGCGCGGCGGCGGCCGTCACCGTCCCGGTGCCGCAGCCCACGTCGAGAACGCGGACGCCCTCACCCACCGCCGCGGCGTCGAGCAACTGCGGGATCGGGTACGCACACAGCCTCGCCCGGCTCGCCGCGAAGGCCTCGGCTTGTCCCGCCCAGGTGCGGCGCTCGTACTCGTCGAAGGTGGTCATGTGGCCACGCTACTGAACTCGATCTGCCCGAAGGCGTCGACATCCCCCACAGGTCTCGAGACTGGACGCTTGACCCGCTCCCGACATCACGCGTTCGGCAGCGCGTGCCCCACGATCAGGAGCCGGAGCGGGCCTTGAGGGCCTCCTCGGTGAAGACCCGGTAGCCCTGGTCCGGTTGGTAGCCGTGGATCTCGCGGGTGTCGAGCGCCGACATGGAGGCGAGGACCTCCGGGGTGACCGTCTGGCCGGGGACCAGGACCGGGAAGCCCGGCGGGTACGGGGTGACGAAGGTGGCGGAGACCAGGTCGCGGCCCGCGGCCAGGGCGGCGTTGGCCTCGTTGGAGGTGAGGTACTCGCAGAGGGTGTCGTCGTAGGCGAGGTAGAAGGCGGCGCGCATGTCGCCCTCCGGGGTCGCGCCGCCCGGGCGGAACGCGGGGTGGAAGGCGCTGAAGTCCGGCAACGGGACGGATTGTGTGGTCAGTTGGGCCACCCGGCGGCGGTGTGCCGCCTGCTCGCGCGGGCTGCGGGCGTCGGCGTCGTCCTCCAGGCCCCGGACCAGGCGGACCAGGGTCTCGATCAGGTAGGCGACCGTGCTGCGGGTGGTCCCGATGTTGGTCATGAAGAGCAGCGTGTTGCGGGTGGTCTTGTTGATCTGCACGCCGTGACGGTTCATCAGGTGCTCGTGCTTGAAGGTGTCCCCGTCGATGCCGGTGGCTCCGATCGAGAGCGTGGCGCGGGTGGGGTCGAGCACGAACTCGTCCTCCGCCCAGGCGCGGGCCATCGCCGCCTGCCCGGCGCGCAGCGGCTGGTCGATGCCGGAGGTGCGGTAGTGGTCCGGGATCAGTTCGGGCGTGGTGAGGAAGTGCAGGTAGCGGCGGAGCAGCGGGTGTTCCTCGATGGCGTCGCGCAGCAGCCCCGCCTGCTCGACCTGCTTGCGGACCAGGCCGAAGCCCTCCAGCGCGGCCTGCCTGCGGCCCAGGTCGAGCGAGGCGAGGATCTGGTAGCTGGGTGACGTGGACGTGTGCGTCATGTACGCCTCGCGGAAGGTCTCCGCGGCGCGCCGGTGGAAGTCCTGGTCGTGGACATGGATCATCGAGCCCTGGCGCAGCGAGGTCAGCGTCTTGTGGGTCGACTGCGTGGCGTAGACGCGGACCCGGGCCCGCGCCGGGTCCGGGAGCAGACGGTGCGTCAGCAGCGCTGCGTCGTCCGGGTTCTCACCCAGCTCGCGCTGCTGCTCGGCGTACCGCGCCCGGTACTCGGGATCGCGGAAGCGCTCGCGCAGCGTCCCGGCGGCGGCCATGGCGGTGCGCGGGCGGTAGACGGGGTGGAACCGGGCGAAGGCGAACCACGCCTCGTCCCACAGGAAGGCCAGCTCGGGGTGGAGTGCGAGGCACTCCTCCATGACCCGGGCCGGGTGGTAGACCACGCCGTCGAAGGTGCAGTTGGTCAGCATCAGCAGCCGAACCCGGTGCAGCGTGCCGGCCGCGCGGAACTCCAGCAGCTTGCGCTTGATCTCCTCGACGGGTACCGCCCCGTACATCCCGTATTCGTCCAGCGGGTACGAGTCGAGGTAGACGACATGGGCCCCGGCCAGGACCAGCCCGTAGTGGTGGGACTTGTGGCAGTTGCGGTCCACCAGGACGATGTCGCCGGGCCGGACCAGCGCCTGCACCACGATCTTGTTGGCCGTGGACGTGCCGTTGGTGACGAAGTAGGTCTGCTGTGCGCCGAAGGTCTTCGCGGCCAACTCCTGCGCCTCGCGCAGCGGTCCGGTCGGGTCGAGCAGCGAGTCCAGCCCGCCCGAGGTCGCCGAGGTCTCGGCAAGGAAGGTGTTCATGCCGTAGAAGCGGGTCATCTCCGGCAGCCATGGCGATCCGGCGACCGAGGAGCCGCGCGAGATCGGCAGCGCGTGGAAGACGCCGGTGGGACGGCGGCTGTACGCCTCCAGCGCGGAGAAGAACGGCGCGCGGTAGCGGCGGCCGACGCCTTCGAGGATCGACAGGTGCAGCTCCAGCAGCCCGTCACGGGCGTGGAAGACGCGGGCGAAGCGGCCGTCCACCAACCCGGCCAGCACCTCGACGGAGCCGTCGGCCAGCAGGTAGAGGTCCAACTCCGGGCGGATCGACGAGAGTCGGGAGCCGAGGCGGCGCACCCTGCGGTCGAAGGACTGCTCGTCGCCGCGGTTGCCGTCGCTGTCGTCGTCGGCGGTCCCGGTGAAGAACCGGCGCAGCAGACGCAGGTCGTGCCGGGAGCGCCCGGCGAAGCGGCGGCCGATCACCACGGCTTGGAGTCGCACGTTGACCAGCGAGGTGATGACCGCGTCCTCGAAGCTGTCCACCACGACCAGCTCGTAGGCGAACTCGTCGCCGGGCCGCCGCAGCGCATGCAGTCGGGCGCGGAGCGACCGCTCCTCGGCCGGCGTCAACTCGTCGACGACCAGTACCTCGAAGACCGGACGGGCCGGTTCGGCGCCCACAGTGGCCTCGGTCGCGTCGTCGGGCGTATTCGAGGCGTCGGTCTCGTAGGGGCTGCGGGCGCGCCGGACCTCGGCCAGACGTTCCGTCAGTTTCCCTTCCTCGCCTGCCCGGTGGAGTGCGCGGAGTTCGCCGAGGACGACGGTGCCGGGGGAGGACCAGCAGCTCTCGATCGGGCCGAGCAGGTCGAGCAGCTCCTCGACGCGGGCGTCGAGATCGGTGCGGGCCTCGCTCGTGCGCGGCAGGGTGGCCAGGCGGCGCGCGGCCTCCTCCAGGGAGGCCCAGGCGTCGGCGCGCAGGCGGTGGACGCTGTTGTACACGTTCTCGTCCACCGCCTCGGTCGTGGTGGCGAAAGCGGGCGGCTCGGCGTGGGCGTCCATCTCAGGTTCCCTTCGGCAGGCGGAGCCGGTCGCGAGGGAGGGGCCGGTCGTACCGTCTGCATCAACCTATTCACAGGTGGGTGGAATGTATAAGTCCACTCACGCAGGCGTCAACGGCCGCCCACCCTTCGAGAGAGCTCCCGTGCCGTCCGGGTCACTTCCGCGGCCAACTGCTCCTGCTGGGCGGTGTCGACGGAGCTGCTCTCGTAGGTGATCGCCACCCCCGCGACCGGGTGGCCGGTGCGGTCGGTCACCGCCGCGGCGACGGAGGAGAAGCCGAGGGTGACCTCGCCGTCCTCGGTGGCGAAGCCGATGCGGCGCACCTCGACCAGTCGGGTGCGCAGCGCCGTCAGCGAGCGCGGCCCGCCCACCTCGGTCCGCTGCACGAACGCCGTCGCGTCCGGGAAGAGCGCCCGTAGCTGCGCGTTCGGCAGCAGTGCCAGCATCGCCCGGCCGCTCGCGGTCAGCTGCGCCGGAAGCCGCACGCCCACCTCGGTGACCAGCGGTGCGCGTCCCGGAGCGCGCTCCTCGATCAGATAGAGGACCTCCCGTCCGTGCAGCACGGCCAGGTGGGCGTTGTGGCCGGTGCGGTCGACCAGTCGGGCCAGCGGCACCCGGGCGAGGCGCTGGAACGGGGCCTGCCGGGAGTAGCCGGAGCCGAGCTCGAAGGCGCTGACGCCCAGGCCGTAGCGCCGTTCCTCCGGCAGGTGGACGACGAAGCCGTCCGCGGTGAGCGTGTCGAGCAGGTGGTAGGTGGTCGACCGCGGCAGGCCGACGTCGCGGCTGATGGCGGCGGCCGGGACCGGTGCCGCCTGGCGGGCGAGATACCTGAGGACGGCCAGCACCTGGGCCGCCGCGGGCACGATGGACATGCCCGGAGGGTAACCCGCGGGGCCCTGGTTCCCGCCCGCCGGCAGCGTCTGGTATCCCAGACGACTGCACGGCCCAATGTCTGGGATCCCAGACACAAGCCCGGGGAAACCTCTGGTGAACCCCTTGTGACCTGGTGCTTCATAGATGCCATGAACAAGGTGCTTGTCGGGGTCGGCCCGCTCTCCGCCGACGAAGTCGTGTCCGTCGCCCGTCTCGGGGCCGCTGTCGAGATCTCCCTGGAGGCCCAGGAGGAGATCACCCGCAGCCGTAAGGTCATCGAGGACCTCGCCGACGACGTCACGCCCCATTACGGCGTCTCCACCGGCTTCGGCGCGCTGGCGACCCGTCACATCCCGCACGAGCTGCGGGCGCAGCTCCAGCGCAGCCTGGTCCGCTCGCACGCCGCCGGTTCCGGCGCCGAGGTCGAGCGCGAGGTCGTCCGCGCGCTGATGCTGCTGCGTCTCTCCACGCTCGCCACCGGCCGCACCGGCGTCCGGCTGACCACCGCCCAGGCCTACGCCGACCTGCTCAACGCCGGGATCACCCCGGTCGTGCGCGAGTACGGCTCGCTCGGCTGCTCCGGCGACCTGGCCCCGCTGGCCCACTGCGCGCTCGCCGTCATGGGCGAGGGCGAGGTCCGCGACGTCGACGGCACGCTGCTCCCGGCCGGCGAGGCGCTGGCCGCCGCGGGCATCACCCCGGTGGTGCTCAAGGAGAAGGAGGGCCTCGCCCTCATCAACGGCACCGACGGCATGCTCGGCCAGCTCGTCCTCGCCGCCCACGACCTGCGCCGCCTGCTCGCCACCGCGGACATCACCGCCGCGATGAGCGTCGAGGCCCAGCTCGGCACCGACGCCGTCTTCGCCGCCGACCTGCAGGCCCTGCGCCCGCACCCCGGCCAGGCCGCCAGCGCCCACAACCTGCGCGCGGTGCTCGCCGATTCGGAGATCGTCGCCAGCCACCGCGACCCCGCCAACTGCACCCGCGTCCAGGACGCCTACTCGCTGCGCTGCTCGCCGCAGGTGCACGGCGCCGCCCGCGACACCCTCGACCACGCCGAGACCGTCGCCGACCGCGAGCTCGCCAGCGCCGTCGACAACCCCGTCGTCACCCGTGACGGCCGGGTCGAGTCCAACGGCAACTTCCACGGCGCGCCGGTCGCCTGTGTGCTCGACTTCCTCGCGATCTCGGTCGCCGATATCGCCTCCGTCGCCGAGCGCCGCACCGACCGGATGCTCGACGTCGCCCGCAGCCACGGCCTGAACGCGTTCCTCGCCGACGACCCGGGTGTGGACTCCGGCCACATGATCGCCCAGTACACCCAGGCCGCGATCGTCTCCGAGCTCAAGCGCCTGGCCGCGCCCGCGTCGGTGGACTCCATCCCCTCCTCGGCGATGCAGGAGGACCACGTCTCCATGGGCTGGTCCGCCGCCCGCAAGCTGCGCCGCGCCGTCGACGGTCTGACCCGCGTCCTGGCGATCGAGCTGCTCACCGCCGCCCGCGCGCTGGACCTGCGTGCCCCGCTCAGCCCGGCCCCGGCCACCGCGGCCGTCCGCGCCGGTCTGCGCGAGCACGTCGAGGGCCCCGGCACCGACCGCTACCTCGCCCCCGAGATCGAGGCCGCCGTCCAGTACGTCGCCGACGGCCGCGCGCTGGCCGCCGCCGAGTCTGTCACCGGCCGCCTGCACTGAGGCTCTCCCGCCGCTCTTTCCCCCACGCTTTCCCACAGCACCAAAGGACTTCGACATGACGATTCGCACCGAGCCGGTCCGTGCCGCACGTGGTACGGGGCTCAGCACTTTGGGTTGGCAGCAGGAGGCCGCCCTGCGGATGTTGAACAACAATCTGGATCCGGAGGTT
>NZ_JBGCCR010000033.1:0-92655 GCF_041262485.1 Streptacidiphilus sp. BW17
TACTGCAGGGGGGACCCTGTGGGAGAGTAGGACGCCGCCGAACAATCTTTCCAGTGAAGCCCCCTGACCATGTGTCAGGGGGCTTCACTGCGTTGTCCGCACGCACGCTCTGACCTGCGGTGGATCGCTCACCTGCACGTCACCCGCACAGAGCTCGTACCCGCGTCGCACGAGCCCCACCCGGAAGGCGGCCTGGCGGCAGGTAAAGTCGGGGGCTGCAGCGTTCGAAGTGTTCTACAGGAGGCCCCGGGTGGAGGTTCAGGACACGCGCGTCCAGACCGACCGCGTGCTCACCATCCCCAATCTGCTGAGCATGGCCCGCCTGGTCGGCGTGCCGTTGTTCCTCTGGTTGGTCCTCTGGCCTGCCTTCGGTGGGCCCAAGAACGACGGCTGGGCGATCGCGATCCTCGGACTCAGCGGGATCAGCGACTACCTCGACGGCAAGTTGGCGCGTCGGTGGGGCCAGGTCAGCCGACTCGGACAGCTGCTTGATCCGCTTGCGGATCGTCTGTTCGTCCTGTCCACGATCGTCGGCCTCACGTGGCGCGAGATCATGCCGTGGTGGCTCACCGCGACCCTGCTGGCGCGTGAGCTCTTCATCGCCTCTCTTCTCCCTGTTCTCAGGCGTCACGGATATGGCCCTCCCGAGGTGAACTTCGTCGGGAAGGCGGCTACGTTCAATCTGATGTATGCGTTCCCTTTGCTTCTCCTCACCACCTATGACAACTGGCTGGGGACTGTGGCGAGCATCATCGGTTGGGCGTTCGTCTGGTGGGGTACGACGCTCTATTGGTGGGCAGGGATCCTGTACGCGGTGCAGACTCGCCGTCTCGTGAAGGCGAGCACCGTGGCCGATTAAGGAGGAACCAGCCGACATGAAGGCCGTTGTGATGGCCGGCGGCGAAGGTACCCGCCTTCGTCCGATGACTGCGAGCATGCCGAAGCCCCTGTTGCCGGTGGTGAACCGGCCGATCATGGAGCACGTGCTTCGGCTCCTCAAGAGACACGGTCTGACCGACACCGTCGTCACGGTCCAGTTCCTCGCCTCCCTGGTGCGCAATTACTTCGGTGACGGCGAAGAGCTCGGAATGAAGCTCACCTATGCGAACGAGGAGACTCCGCTAGGAACAGCCGGTTCCGTCAAGAATGCAGAGGACGCACTCAAGGACGATTCCTTCCTGGTGATCTCGGGTGACGCCCTGACCGACTTCGACCTGACCGACCTGATGGCATTCCACCGGTCCAAGGGCGCGATGGTCACTGTCTGTCTGACCCGGGTGCCGAATCCGTTGGAATTCGGGATCACCATCCTCGACGACGAGGGAAAGGTGGAGCGGTTCCTGGAGAAGCCGACCTGGGGTCAGGTCTTCTCCGACACCGTGAACACGGGTATCTACGTGATGGAGCCCGAGATCTTCGACTACGTCGCCGCGGACACGTCGGTCGACTGGTCGGGTGACGTCTTCCCGCAGTTGCTCAAGGAGGGCAAGCCGATCTACGGCTATGTCGCCGAGGGCTACTGGGAGGACGTCGGTACGCACGAGAGCTACGTCAAGGCCCAGGCCGACGTGCTGGAGGGCAAGGTCGACGTCGAGATCGACGGCTTCGAGCTGTCGCCCGGCGTCTGGGTCGCCGAGGGCGCGGAGGTCGACCGGGAGGCGGTGCTGCGCGGTCCCCTCTACATCGGCGACTACGCCAAGGTCGAGGGTGGCGTGGAGATCCGTGAGCACACGGTGCTCGGCAGCAACGTGGTCGTGAAGCGCGGCGCGTTCCTGCACAAGGCGGTCATCCACGACAACGTCTACATCGGGCCGCAGTCCAACCTGCGCGGTTGCGTCATCGGCAAGAACACCGACGTGATGCGAGCCGCGCGGATCGAGGACGGCGCGGTCATCGGAGACGAGTGCCTGGTCGAGGAGGAGTCGATCATCGCGGGCAACGTCCGCGTCTACCCCTTCAAGACCATCGAGGCCGGCGCCTTCGTCAACACCTCGGTGATCTGGGAGTCGCGCAGCCAGGAGCACCTCTTCGGTGCGCGCGGCGTCTCCGGGATCATCAACGTGGAGATCACGCCGGAGCTGGCCGTCCGCCTGGCGGGCGCGTACGCCACGACGTTGAAGAAGGGCGCCACGGTCACCATCGCGCGTGACCACTCGCGTGGTGCGCGTGCTCTCAAGCGCGCGATGATCTCGGCGTTGCAGGCCAGCGCGATCGAGGTGCGCGACCTGGAGAACGTGCCGATGCCGGTGGCCCGGCAGCAGACCGCGCGCGGCAGCGCGGGCGGGATCATGCTGCGGACGACGCCGGGGGTGCCGGACTCGCTCGACATCCTCTTCTTCGACGAGCGCGGCGCGGACCTCTCCCAGGCGGGCCAGCGCAAACTGGACCGCGTCTACGCCCGCCAGGAGTACCGGCGTGCGTTCCCCGGCGAGATCGGTGACCTGACCTTCCCGGCTACGGTCTTCGACTCCTACGCGGGCAGCCTGCTGCGGGCGATCGACACCCGTGGCGTCTCGGAGGCACGGCTCAAGGTGGTCGTGGACGTCGCGCACGGCAGTGCGTCGCTGTTGCTGCCCAGCATCATCGGGCGGCTCGGCATCGAGGCGCTGACGGTCAACCCCGGTATGGACGAGTCGCATCCGACCGAGACGATAGAGGAGCGCCGGGCCGGCCTGGTGCGGCTCGGTGAGCTGGTCGCGTCGTCGCGGGCCGCGTTCGGGGTGCGGTTCGACCCGGTGGGGGAGCGGGTCTCCTTCGTCGACGAGCGCGGGCGGATCATCGAGGACGACCGGTCGTTGCTGGTCATGCTCGACCTGGTCGCAGCGGAGGGCCGCAGCGGGAAGGTGGCCCTGCCGGTCACCACGACGCGGATCGCCGAGCAGGTGGCGGCCTACCACGGCACCCAGGTGCTGTGGACGACGACCTCGCCGGACGACCTGACCCGCGCCGCCTCGGCGGAGGGCACGATCTTTGCGGGCGACGGCATCGGCGGCTTCGTGGTGCCGGACTTCAGCGGCGTCTTCGACGGTACGGCTGCCTTCGTCCGGCTCCTCGGGCTGGTCGCGCGTACGCAGTTGACGCTGAGTCAGATCGATTCGCGGATCCCGCGCGCCCATGTCCACCGGCGTGATCTGCCCACACCGTGGGCGGCCAAGGGCATGGTGATGCGCAAGGTCGTGGAGGCGGCGGGCGACCGCCAGGTCGACACCACCGACGGCGTGCGGGTGGTCGAGCCCGACGGCCGCTGGACCATGGTGCTGCCTGACCCGGCCGAGGCGGTCACCCACCTCTGGGCCGAGGGCCCGGACGACACCTCGACGCAGGCCCTGCTCGACGAGTGGGGCGCGGTCGTGGAGTCCGCCGGACGCGACTGAGACAAGGCACCGGCGGGGTGCGGGCGGCGTTGTTCTGCGGCCCGCACCCCGCACAGTCGGACCCGCCACGCCGGTGCCCGTGCGGGCCGTCCGGCGCGACGTGGGACGATGTCCCCCATGTCGACGACCGATCCCCGTGCCGCCAAGCGCAGCGACCCGCGCTTCGCACGGCCCGACGCGTCGATGTCGCTGCTGCTCAACGTGGCCGAGCACAGTCTGGACGAGGGCTATGCCGAGGCGGCGGCCCGGCGCGGTGCGGTGGGCAGCAGCAGGCTGCCGACGACCACGCGCGGACGGTTGGTGTTCGGGGTCGGGCTGGCCCTGGTGGCCGCCCTGCTGGCGATGGGCGTCAGCCAGGTTCAGGCCAACGCGCCGGTCGCGGCCCAGGAGCGGCAGGCGCTGATCGACCGGATCAACACCGCGACCTCGGCGGCGGACGCCACGCAGCAGCAGATCGGGCAGCTGCAGACGCAGCTCTCCCAGGCGCAGGCCGCCGCGCTCGCCGGAAAGGGCGGGAGCGCACTGCTGGCGGAGCAGCAGCTGGTCACCGGGCAGACGCCCGTCACCGGCCCCGGGCTCCAGGTCACGGTCGACGACGCCGCGTCCGCCGGGACCGACCTCAACAACGCCAGTCCGCGGACCAACGCGGGTTTCGGCAACACCGGCCGGGTGCGCGACAGCGACCTGCAGCTGGTGGTCAACGCGCTGTGGCAGTCGGGGGCGGAGGCCGTCGCGATCAACGACCAGCGGCTGGGGAACCTCACCTCGATCCGGGCCGCGGGCGACGCGATACTGGTCAACAACAGTCCGTTGACCCTGCCGTACACGATCCAGGCGGTCGGCGGACCAGGCCTGCAACAGGCCTTCCGCAACAACGCCGACGGCGGTCTCTACCTTGCGTCGCTCAACCAGGGGTACCAGATCCGCTACAGCATCACGTCGGCAGGCGCACTCCAACTCCCGGCCGCGCCACCGGTCCGGCTGCTCGACGCCCGACCGGCCCCGGCCTCCACGGCCGCACCGACCTCGCACCCTTCGGAAGGAACGACGCACCCATGATCGCCGTGCTGGGCCTGGCCCTCGGAGTCGTGGTCGGGCTGTTCGTGCAGCCGGACGTCCCGACGTGGCTGGTGCCGTACCTGCCGATCGCCATCGTCGCCGCGCTCGACGCCGTGTTCGGCGGGATCCGCGCCATGCTGGACGGCATCTTCGACGACAAGGTGTTCGTGGTCTCCTTCTTGTCCAACGTGGTGGTCGCGGGCCTCATCGTCTTCCTGGGCGACCAGTTGGGCGTCGGTTCGCAGCTCTCCACCGGCGTGGTGGTCGTCCTCGGGATCCGCATCTTCTCCAACACCGCTGCGATCCGCCGTCACCTGTTCCGCGCGTGAGGTGTCCGCTGGTGAGGTGTTCCGTGCGTGACCGAACGGCATGGACAGATGACGTGACCGGCCCGTGCGAAGGGCGTGAACCGGTGCGGACGGCTCCGCCAGGGGTAGGACGGATGGCAGGATGAACGGCGCGGGCAGATTGAGCACGCAGTGAGCAGGCAGGGAGCGGAGCATTGACCGAGCAGCAACCCGGGGAGCAGTCCCGGGAGCCCGAGCGCACGGGCCGGCAGCGGCTCGCCGCCGCGCTCTGGCCGCCGCGGGTCAACCGCGCCCAGCTGATCGTCGCGGTGCTCCTCTTCGCCCTCGGCCTGGGCGTGGCCTTCCAGGTCCGCACCAACACTCCCGCCAACCAGCTGCGCGGGGCGCGCCAGGACGATCTGGTGCGCATTCTGGACGAGGTCGACGCGCGACAGCAGCGCCTGGACCAGGAACACCAGCAGCTGCAGTCGACGTTGAGCGAGCTGCAGACCAGTTCCAACCAGGCGAAGGCGGCGCAGGCGCAGACCCAGCAGAAGCAGCAGCAACTCGGCGTGCTCTCCGGCACGGTCGCCGCGACCGGCCCGGGCGTGACGCTGACCGTCAAGGACCCGGGCGGGAACGTCCAGGCGGCTATGCTGCTCAACACCTTGGAGGAGCTGCGCGCAGCAGGGGCGGAGGCGGTACAGATCAACAACGTCCGTGTCGTCGCGGGCACCTGGTTCAACGACGTGGCCAGGGGTTCGGTGAGCATCAGTGGAACCACGGTGTCCCAGCCGTACGTGTTCACAGCCGTCGGCAACCCGCAGGACCTGGACACCGCGCTCAACATTCCGGGCGGCGTCGTGCAGTCGGTCGACCGCGACCAGGGCACGGCGACGGTGGTCAAGCGACAGTCGTTGGTCGTTACCGCCTTGATCCCTTTGAGTACTCCTGACTACGCTCACACGACGCACCCATGATGTATCCACATCTCCTCCTTCGTTCCGCCGCTCCGCACGCTGATCCGACTGCCGTTCCGACACCTGTCCCGACCACTGTTCTGTCCACGATGGCTCCACCTCGCCCCACGGGCGGGTCCGTTTCTTGCAAGGGGAATCGCCCGTGAGTCTGTTCTCGAAGCTGTTCGGCCGTAAGTCCCAAAAGGGAGCGGTCGAGGCGCCCACCGCCCGGCACCGCCGTGGTGACGAGGAGTTCGGCCAGGGCGTCCCCGGTATGCGGGGGGCTCCGGAGTCCGACAGCTACGCCGCCGCCGATCGGCCGCTCTTCCGTGACGAGGCCGCCGGCCGACACGCGGGTGCGCAGGGTGGGGGGCGTATAGCCCCGCAGCCGGTACCTTCAAGTTCAGGTGGAGGGTTTGCGGCCGATCCGTTTGCCCAAGACCAGTCAGGCGATCCGCGACAGGAGGCCGCAGGCGTGACGGTGTGCACCCGATGCGGATTCAACAACCCGGACTCCGCCCGCTTCTGCTCGAACTGCGGTGCCCCGCTGCGGGCCCGCGTCGGTGGTGGCGAGCGTCCCAGTGAGACGACGTCCACGATCTCGATCTCGGGACTGGAGGCGTACGAGCCGGACGCCCCGGCCGCGATGAGCCCCGGGCTCTCCCAGGAGGCCCAGGCCGCGGTCGACGCGCTTCCGCCGGGCTCGGCGCTTCTGGTGGTGCGCCGCGGCCCCAACTCGGGCAGCCGGTTCCTGCTGGACACCGACCTCACCACGGCCGGTCGCGACGCGCAGAGCGACATCTTCCTGGACGACGTCACCGTCTCGCGGCGGCACGTGGAGTTCCGGCGGCGGCAGGGCGGCTTCACGGTCGCCGACGTCGGCAGCCTGAACGGCACCTACGTCAACCGCGAGCGGATCGACGAGGTGCCGCTGAACAGCGGTGACGAGGTGCAGATCGGGAAGTACCGGCTGGTCTTCTTCGCCGCCCGCCCGGGGTACTGAGACGCGGTGCCCCGCCCCTGGGAGGAGTGAGTCAACCGTCGTGCAAGCTGACAGCGGTACCCCGGGGGCGGTGGCGCCCTTCGTTCCCTCCGGTCGACCCTCGCCCGGAGGCGGGCGCGACCTGGCCCACAGCATCGTCTCGGGACGGCAGCAACTCCTCAGCATCGGCGCGGTGCTGACCGAGCTTCAGGCCGAGTTCCCCGAAGTCACCATCTCCAAGATCCGCTTCCTGGAGGCGGAACGCCTGGTCGAGCCGCAGCGCACGCCCTCGGGCTACCGCAAGTTCAGCGCGGTCGACGTGGAGCGGCTCGCCTACGTGCTGCGGATGCAGCGCGACCACTACCTCCCGCTGCGGGTGATCCGCGAGCACCTGGCCGCCCTGGACCGGGGCGAGAACCCGCCCGCGCTGCCCGGCAACGGCTCGGGCGGGTCGGCCGGCCAGGCGGACTCCGCGGGTGGGGCCGGCGCGGAAGAGGCCTTCGACCCTGTCCGTGACGGCGCGATCGCCCCCGGTCCGGTCGCGGGCGGAACCCGGCTCGGCCGGGCCGAACTGCTGGCCGCCGCGGGCATCACCGAGCAGCAGCTGTCCGAGTGGGAGTCCTACGGCCTGGTGGCCGCCGACCGGGACGGCGGCTTCGACGGCGAGATGCTCCAAGTGGCGCGTCTGGTCGCTGAGTTGGGCCGCTTCGGGCTGGAGCCCAGGCATCTGCGAGCGGTCAAGGCCGCCGCCGACCGCGAGGTCGGTCTGGTGGAGCAGATCGTCGCCCCGCTGCGCCGTCACCGCAATCCGCAGACCCGTGCCCACGCCGCCGCCCTGGCCCATGAGCTGGCAACCCTTTCGGTGCGGCTGCACGCCTCACTGGTCCAGGCGGGCCTGCGGGCCCGGCCGGGCACCTGAGCAAGCGGGCGCGGGGCAGGTGTTGGGCAGGTGGTGGCCGGTGGACGTGATCAGGACGACTGGAGTATCCGCCCCGCGCGCCCTAGGGTTGCAGGTGTGAACGAGCTAGATGTCGTGGGTGTCCGGGTGGAGATGCCGTCGAACCAGCCGATCGTGCTGCTGCGCGAGGTCGGTGGGGACCGCTATCTCCCGATCTGGATCGGCCCCGGTGAGGCCACCGCCATCGCGTTCGCGCAGCAGGGCATGACGCCGGTGCGTCCGCTGACGCACGACCTCTTCCGCAACGTGCTGGAGGCCGTCGGCCAGCAGCTCACCGCGGTGCGGATCACCGACCTGCGTGAGGGCGTCTTCTACGCCGAGCTGGTCTTCGCCAGCGGCGTCGAGGTGAGCGCCCGCCCGTCCGACGCCATAGCCCTGGCACTGCGCACCGGCACGCCGATCTACGGCGCCGATGGTGTGCTGGACGAGGCAGGCATCGCGATCCCCGACGAGCAGGAGGACGAGGTCGAGCGGTTCCGGGAGTTCCTGGACCAGATCTCACCCGAGGACTTCGGCAGCAGCGGTCAGCAGTAGCGGTCGGCAGGAGCAGTGGCCGTGCGCGTGCATACGACCGGTTGTCCGACCGGTGTACTGACGGGTTTGCCGAACCACATTCGCGCGGAAATACCCCCGCTCGGGACACGCAAAACCACTCGTGAGGCTGACGTCACCCGCCATGCCGAGCGTGGCGATCGTTGACGCGCTCCTGGCTACTGCCTACCTTCGACTGTGAACGTCCCCGGGTGTGCCTCCCCGCACCCCCGCTGAGGCGGTTCCCGAGTCGAGCGGATGGAGGGTCGTGTTGAGCAGCACGGGTGACAGAACAGCCACGGGCGGCTCCTGCCCCGTCCACTCCCAGGTCCGGACGCTGCCGCGGTCGGCGCGCTCCGGTTGGGAGGGGATGCCGATGGTGCCGCTCCCGGCTGGCCCGCAGGACGACGTGCTGCCCAGCTCGGAGTTGATCGGCTACCGCGGGCCCACGGCCTGCGCCGCGGCCGGGATCACCTACCGCCAGCTCGACTACTGGGCCCGCACGGGCCTGGTCGAGCCGAGTGTCCGCGCGGCCCAGGGGTCCGGCACGCAGCGCCTCTACGCGTTCCGCGACATCCTGGTGCTCAAGGTGGTCAAGCGCCTGCTCGACGCGGGCGTTTCGCTCCAGAGCATCCGCACCGCCGTCGACCACCTGAGCCAGCGGCCGCAGGAGGCACTGCCCGACATCACGCTGATGAGCGACGGGGCGACGGTCTACGAGTGCGTCTCCGGGCACCAGGTGGTCGAGCTGCTGCAGGGCGGTCAGGGCATCTTCGGCATCGCCGTCGGCGCGGTCTGGCGTGAGGTCGAGGCGACGCTCACCCGCCTCCACGGCGAGCGCACCGACACCGGCGAGAACCTGCCCGGCTTCGACCCGTCCGACGAACTGGCCCGCCGCCGCAACCGCGCGGTCTGATCCGCGCGTCCGCTCCTCAGGATGACCCTGGGGGAGGAGAGTGCGGTGCGGGTGTTGCGCGGGCTTCGCGTGCTGGTCCGGCTCGGCCGACAGCGGCGGGTTCAGAGGTGGGGCTTCCAGGCGCTCTGCGCGCTGACGGTGCTGGTGCTCGCACCGGTGGCGGTGATCAGGCTGCAGAGCGACCCGCGGGTGCGGACCGTCGCCGACGTGCCCGCCGAGCCCGTGGTGGTGGTCTTCGGCGCGGGCCTGGACGGCGGCAGGCCCTCGCCCTACCTCGCGCACCGGCTCGACGCCGCGCTCGCGCTCTACCGGGCCGGTCGGGTCCGCGCTGTCCTGGTCACCGGCGACAACAGCCGCCCCGACTACGACGAGCCGGACGCGATGCGCACCTACCTGGTCCAGCACGGCGTCCCGACGGCCCGGATCGCGGCCGACTACGCGGGGTTCGACACCTGGGACTCCTGCGCCCGCGCCCACCGGATCTTCGGCGTCACCCGGGCCGTCCTGGTCAACACCGAGTACGCGATCCGCCGGTCGGTGTCCCTCTGCGAGACCGCGGGGATCGACGCGTACGGGATCGGGGTTCCCGAGCCGCACGATCGGACCTGGGACTACGGCGCGGTGCGGGAGATCGCCTCGGCGGACAAGGCGGTCTTCCTCGACGAGCTCTTCGATCCGGACCCGCATCTGCTCGGGCCCAAGGTCACCACGCCGGCCGCGTTCGGTTAGGGCCTGGCCCCAGTTGCGCCCGTGGTGGTGTACCAGCCGTTGTCATACCCGTGCGCGATGATCGGTTCATGCGGTCCGTGCCGTCGATCCTGCATCTCGACATGGACGCCTTCTTCGCGTCGGTGGAGCAGGCGTCCAAGCCGAGCCTGCGCGGAAAGCCGGTGATCGTCGGCGGGCTGGGCGGGCGGGGTGTGGTCGCGACCGCTTCGTACGAGGCGCGCACGTTCGGCGTGCACTCCGCCATGGCGATGGCGCACGCGCGCCGCCTCGCGCCGAACGCCGCGTTCCTGATCCCACGGTTCGAGCTGTACCGGCAGATCAGCGAGGAGGTGATGGCGCTGCTGCGCAAGCTCTCGCCGCTGGTCGAGCCGCTCAGCCTGGACGAGGCCTTCGTCGACCTCGCCGCCGGCCCCTACGGCGAGCTGCTGGAGGCGGAGGGCGCGGAGCTGGCCCGCGCGCTGGGGGAGGACCTGCGGGCCGACATCCGGGACAAGGTCGGGCTCACCGCCTCCGTCGGGCTGTCGACGACCAAGTTCCTGGCCAAGATCGCCTCGGAGGAGGCCAAGCCCGACGGCCTGGTGCTGATCGAAGCGGGCCGCGAGCGCGAGGTGCTCGAACCGCTGCCGGTGCGGGCGCTGCCGGGAGTCGGGCCCGCCACGGCCGAGACGCTGCGTCGGGCGGGGCTGACCCGGGTCGCGGAGCTGGCGGCGTTGCCGCAGGAGGAGCTGATCCACCTGCTGGGCCGGGCGCACGGCGCGGGCGTGCACGCGCTGGCCCGCGGGCAGGACGAGCGGCCGGTGGTGCCCGACCGGGACGCCAAGTCGGTCTCGGTGGAGGACACCTTCGAGGTCGACCTCGGCGACCGCGACAGCATCATGCAGGAGCTCGACCGCCTCGCCGACCGCTGCGTCCGCAGGCTGCGCGCCGCAGGGCGGTCGGGGCGGACGGTGGTGGTCAAGATCCGCCGCTTCGACTTCACCACGCTCACCCGCTCCGAGACGCTGCCCTCGCCCACCGACGACCCGCTGGTCATCGCCCAGATGGCGCGGCGGTTGGCCGAATCCGTCGGACTGCTCGGCGGTATCCGGCTGCTGGGCGTCGGCGTCAGCGGCCTGGCCGACTGGACCCAGGAGGACCTCTTCGCCCAGGCCCAGCGCGAGGCCTTCGAGGAGTACGAGGTGCTGGAGGCCTTGGCCGAGGAGGCGGAGGAAGACTCAGGCGCGGCGGGGGCCGAGGACGCGGAGGCCGGGTCCGCGGCAGGCGGGTCCACAGCGGGCGGGTCTGCGGACGACTCCGCCTACGGCGGGCCGGACGCGCCGCGTGCGTTCCACCCCGGCGCGGCGCCGCGCGGACGTCGCTGGGTGCCGGGGCAGGACGTGGAGCATGCGGAGCTCGGCCACGGCTGGGTCCAGGGCAGCGGCGTCGGGCGGGTGACGGTGCGCTTCGAGACGCCCGGTTCGGGCGTCGGCCGGGTCCGCACCTTCCTGGTCGACGATCCGGCCCTCGCCCCGGCCCCGGCGCTCCCGCTTGTGCCCATACGCTGACGGGCCGCCCAGCGGGGTGCCGGGCGGCCCGTGGTCAGCGGGGACGAGCGGGAGTGAGCGCGGATGAGCGGGGGTGACGGTGGGTCAGGCGCCCATCGCGTGGCCCGGCAGGTCCGGGTTCTGGCCCATCGGACCGTTCGGGCTGGTCGGGCCGTTCGGACGGAGCGGGGTCGCGGCCGGGGTGCCCGCGATCGGCGCGCCTCCGATCGGTGCACCGGCCGCCGGGGGAGTGGTGGCTGGGGCGACCGGCGTGCCCTGGGGGCGGCTGCCGTCCTGGACCTGGATGTGCTCGCGGTGGAGCTGCTCGCGTACCACCTCCTCCTCGGTGATCCGCTCGGTCACCAGGCGGATCCGCTCCACCGGGACGACGGTCTTCTTGACGACGAGGCGCTCCTCATGGAGGGTCACCTCCTCGACGCTCTCCGCGATCTCGGCCTCGGTCAGCTGCTCGCGCTCCTCCGCGCTGACCGGGACCCGCTCGACGCGGATGCGCTCGCGGACCACCGGCACCCGTCGCTCGACCTGCTCCGCCGTCACGTACTTGCGCAGCCGGGCCCGGCCGAGGACGTGCCACTCGGTCGAGATGTCCAGGCGCTCCTCGCGGCAGACGAACTCGACCGGCTCGGGGACCGGCTCCTTGGCGACGGTGCCGGTCGCGGCGCCCGTCGTGCCGGGGGTCGCCGTGCCCGCTGTCGCGGTGCCACTGGTGGCCGGAGCGCCGAAACCGGGCAGCGGGTCGGTCAGCGGGTCCGGACGACGCTGCGGTTCGGTCGCCGTCCCGCCCATCGCGCCCGCACCTGCGCCCGCTCCTGCCATGCCGCTGCTGGGGAAGGGTGCAGCGGGCGGCGTCTGGACGGTCGGTTGCTGCATCGTCGAGTCCTGCGCCGCGTCCTGGCCGACCCGTGGCATTTGCGCGGTCTGCGCCGTCTGTCCGGCCTGCGCGCCAGCCGTCGTGCCGCCCGTCATGAACGCCGAGGTGCGCCCGCCGTTCGACTGGGACTCCACGACGGGCGTCGCCACCGTCTTCTCCACGGGCTGCTCCTCCTTGGTCAGGTTCTCTTTCCGCTCCCCGCGCGTTGCGGCACCCGCCGCAACGCCTGCGGCACCGGCCGCAGCCGCCGCCTCCCCGGCCTTCGGCGCGGAGGTGGGTCCGTGGCCGTTGCCCTCCGCCGCCTTGGCGCCCGAGTCGGCCGCATGCTGGCCGGTGCCGGTCGGGACCTCCAGGCCGTAGTAGCGGTAGAGCTGCAACTCCTGGGCGGGGGAGAGGTGCTGGCCGACGCCGAAGTCGGGCGAGTCCTTCACCTGCGACTTCTCATAGGGGACCCGCAGTTCCTCGGAGACGAACTCGCTCGTCGTCAGCGGCACGAAGGCGTCGCGGCCGAACAGTCCGGTGCGAACCGCGGCCCACTCGGGTTCACCGGTCGCATCGTCGAGGTAGACCTCGTCCACGGTGCCGATCTTCTCGCCGTTCTTGTCCACGGCCTTGTGGCCGATCAGATCCCTCGGGTCGATCTCGGTCTGCACGCTTCTCACTCCTCCATCGGCCCGCGCCGGTCTGTTCAGCTGACGAACGTGCTCAACTCATACGAAAAGGCACAATGATCGCTTTGTCGAACGCACGCAGCTCCGCCGGGTGTGTCGCTGCTCCGTCCGGTGGACGAGAACGGTGCTCGGGCCCCGTCCGGCGGCCGATCCGCGCTGGTACCCTCGGGGTTGACCGTCGAGCACGTGCGGGAGAGTCCGAGCGCCTGATCTGGGCAACCTGATCGGGGCGACCCGGCGCCGAAGGAGCAACTCCTCCCCGGAATCTCTCAGGCCGAAGTACCGCGCTGGCGAGGTCGACTCTGGAAAGCAGGGCCGCGCCCGAGCCTCATGGCTGCGGGACGGTCCTCACCGACGGTGAAAGCCGGTCCGGCCGCAGCGTTACAGCAGCGGCAACAGGGCCGGTGAAGCTCTCAGGTTCCATGACAGAGGGGGAGGTCGTCCGGGCGCCCCACCGCGTCCACCCGGTCCGACCAGGAGGCCAGTCTCCCCATGACGTCGTCGCTTTCCGAGCTGGAGCAGTCCAGCCCGTTCGAGAACCGCCACATCGGCCCGGACGCCGGGGCGCAGGCCAAGATGCTGGCGCAGGTGGGCTACGGCTCCCTGGACGAGCTCACCGCCGCCGCCGTCCCCGCCGCGATCCGCAGCCTGACCGCGCTGGACCTCCCGGCCGCCCGCTCCGAGGCCGAGGTCCTCGCCGAGCTGCGCGAGCTGGCCGGCCGCAACCAGGTGCTGCGCTCGATGATCGGCCTCGGGTACTACGGCACCTTCACCCCGCCGGTGATCCTCCGCAACGTGCTGGAGAACCCGTCCTGGTATACGGCCTACACGCCCTACCAGCCGGAGATCTCGCAGGGGCGCCTGGAGGCGCTGCTCAACTTCCAGACCGTGGTCACCGAGCTGACCGGTCTGCCCACCGCCGGCGCCTCGCTGCTCGACGAGGGCACCGCCGCCGCCGAGGCCGTCGCGCTGGCCCGCCGGATGGGCAAGGTCAAGGGCGGCGTCTTCGTCATCGACGCCGACACCATGCCGCAGACCGTCGCCGTCATCGAGACCCGTACCGTCCCGACCGGCGTCGAGACCGTCGTGGCCGACCTCAGCCAGGGCATCCCGGCCGAGATCGCCGAGCGCGGCGTCTTCGGCGTGCTGCTGCAGTACCCGGGCGCCTCCGGCGCGGTGCGCGACCTGGCCCCGGTCATCGCGCAGGCCAAGGAGCTCGGCGCGGTCGTCGCGGTCGCCGCCGACCTGCTGGCGCTGACGCTGCTGAAGTCCCCGGGTGAGCTCGGCGCGGACATCGCGGTCGGCACCACCCAGCGCTTCGGCGTCCCGATGGGCTTCGGCGGCCCGCACGCCGGGTACATGTCCGTCCGTGCCGACTACGCCCGCAGCCTGCCGGGCCGCCTGGTCGGCGTCTCCGTCGACGCCGACGGCAACCGCGCCTACCGCCTGGCGCTGCAGACCCGCGAGCAGCACATCCGCCGCGAGAAGGCCACCTCCAACATCTGCACCGCGCAGGTGCTGCTGGCTGTGATGGCCTCGATGTACGCGGTCTACCACGGCCCGGACGGCCTGGCGAAGATCGCCTCGCGCACCCACCGCTACGCCTCCGTGCTGGCCGAGGGCCTGCGTCGGGGCGGCGTCGAGGTCGCGAGCGACGCGTTCTTCGACACCGTCACCGCCCGCGTCCCCGGCCATGCCGCCGAGGTCGTCGCGACCGCTGCCGCCGCCGGGGTCAACCTGCGCCAGGACGGCGCCGACCTGGTCGGCATCGCCTGCGACGAGACCACCACCCGCGCCGACCTGGCCGCCGTCTGGGGCGCCTTCGGCGTGGACGCCGCGGGTCCGGACGTGGACGCGCTCGACGCCGCCGCCGGCTCCGCGCTGCCCGAGGGCCTGCTGCGCACCGACGAGTACCTGACCCACCCGACCTTCCACGCGCACCGCTCCGAGACGGCCATGCTGCGCTACCTGCGCTCGCTGGCCGACAAGGACTACGCGCTGGACCGCGGCATGATCCCGCTCGGCTCCTGCACCATGAAGCTGAACGCCACCGCCGAGATGGAGGCGATCACCTGGCCGGAGTTCGCCGACGTGCACCCGTTCGCCCCGGTCGAGCAGGCCGACGGCTACCTGCAGCTGATCGGCGAGCTGGAGGCGCGCCTGGCCGAGGTCACCGGATACGACAAGGTCTCCATCCAGCCCAACGCCGGTTCCCAGGGCGAGCTGGCCGGTCTGCTGGCGGTGCGTGCCTACCACCACGCCAATGGCGACACCCAGCGCGACGTCTGCCTGATCCCCTCCTCCGCGCACGGCACCAACGCCGCCTCCGCCGTCATGGCGGGCATGCGGGTCGTGGTCGTCAAGACGCTGCCGGACGGTGACGTGGACGTCGACGACCTGCGCGCCAAGATCGAACAGCACCGCGACCAGCTGGCGGTGCTGATGGTCACCTACCCGTCCACGCACGGCGTGTACGAGGAGAACATCGGCGACATCTGCGCCGCCGTGCACGAGGCGGGCGG
This sequence comes from Streptacidiphilus sp. BW17, assembly GCF_041262485.1. Lineage (NCBI taxonomy): Bacteria > Bacillati > Actinomycetota > Actinomycetes > Kitasatosporales > Streptomycetaceae > Streptacidiphilus > Streptacidiphilus sp. BW17. Next base: position 15,404 of record NZ_JBGCCR010000033.1, read on the forward strand.
CCAGGTCTACGTCGACGGCGCCAACCTCAACGCGCTGGTCGGTCTGGCCAAGCCGGGCAAGTTCGGCGCGGACGTCTCGCACCTGAACCTGCACAAGACCTTCTGCATCCCGCACGGCGGCGGTGGCCCGGGCGTCGGCCCGGTCGGCGTCCGCGCGCACCTGGCGCCGTACCTGCCGAACCACCCGCTGCAGCCGACGGCCGGTCCGGCCACCGGTGTGGGTCCGATCTCGGCCGCGCCGTGGGGCTCGGCGGCGATCCTGCCGATCTCCTGGTCGTACGTCCGGCTGATGGGCGGCGAGGGCCTCAAGCGCGCCACCCAGGTCGCGGTGCTGAACGCCAACTACATCGCCAAGCGCCTGGCGCCGTACTACCCGGTCCTGTTCACCGGCCCCGGCGGCCTGGTCGCGCACGAGTGCATCATCGACCTGCGGCCGCTGGCCAAGTCGGCGGGCGTCTCCGTGGACGACGTGGCCAAGCGCCTGATCGACTACGGCTTCCACGCCCCGACCATGTCGTTCCCGGTGGCCGGCACGCTGATGATCGAGCCGACCGAGAGCGAGGACTTGACCGAAATCGATCGCTTCTGCGCGGCGATGATCGCGATCCGTTCGGAGATTGACAAGGTCGGTTCCGGTGAATGGCCGGCGGAGGACAACCCGCTGCACAACGCCCCGCACACCGCGGCCGCGCTGGCGGGCGAGTGGGAGCACGCCTACACCCGGGCCGAGGCCGTGTTCCCGGCCGGTGTGAACCCCACCGAGAAGTACTGGCCGCCGGTCCGCCGCATCGACGGCGCCTTCGGCGACCGCAACCTGGTCTGCTCCTGCCCGCCGCTGGACGAGTACGAGGACTGATCGGCCGCGAGCGCTGAAAAGGGGCGCGGGAACTGCTCACGCAGTCCCCGCGCCCCTTCGTGCGTGTTGCTACGCAGCGCCTGCCAGCACGCGCCTCGGGGCGACCGCGCGGCCGTCCGGGAGGATCTCGCCGGTGTCCTCGAAGATCAGGACACCGTTGCACAGCAGGCTCCACCCCTGTTCCGGGTGGCTCGCGACGACGGCTGCGGCCTCGCGGTCCGGCGAGTCGGCGGACGGACACTCAGGACGGTGCTGGCACATAGCTCGTACCCTCGTTTCGGCGTGCTTCGAGAATATTCCAAAGCCGGTCTGCGGCGCGTGTGTGAAGTGCCTTTTCGCCGGGTAAGACGTTGGGCTTCTCGCACTGGTTCACAGTGTCCGCGTATCGCGACCCGCCCGCAGCCATTTGGTGACATGCGTCACGCCGAAACCTGTCCGACCAGCAGAAACCACCCGTTGTGACCAGGCGCGCCATGGTCACAACGGGTGGTACGGGTGGTTCTTCAGGGGGAGTGCGCTTCGGCGCGCGGGTCAGGCGGGGCTGGTGAGCAGCGCGCCGTTGGCGAGCGCGAGCAGGGCGAGCAGTTCCTCCGCGTGGTGCGGGACGTGGGCGGTGACGCCGAGCGGCGCCGGGACGAGCGGGATCAGCAGGTCCGGCGACGGGGCGGCGGAGAGCACGGGGTGCAGCCAGAGGGCCGTCATGTAGTGGCCGGGCACCGAGAGCAGCCGCGGCAGGTAGGTGGTCGGGGTGCCGGCCGCGTGCAGCCGTGCCTGCTGCAGCGCGCGCAGCGTGGACGCCGGATACGGGCCCTCGGCGAAGTGGGCGAAGGCGTGCACCTCCATGGTCTCGCCCGGGCTCGAGCCCGTCTCGTCCGGCGCCACCTCCAGGGTGTCGGCGGCGCCGACGACGGTCTCGCCCTCCTTGATCAGGAAGCGCCAGCCGGTTCGCAGCGCGGCGGCGAGCGGCGTCGCGCCCGCGCCGGTGACCGCCGGGTCCAGCAGGTGCACGGGAAGCGGATGCGCGGGGGTGAGCGGCCCGGTGCACCGTCGCATGGCCGAGGTCCGGACGGGGCCGACGTCGGCGGGGACGTCGCGGTCGTCCAGCGCGCGGAGAACGGCGCGCAGGGCGGCGGCGGGGGGCTGGGGCAGCTGCAGGGTCATGTCGGTTCGCCTCTCGTGGCAGCAGAGACAGGCGGGGCGGGAGTTACGGCGTTGCCGGGCGTTGCGGTGCTGCGCGGCTGTGCGGGGGACGAGCGACCGCGCAGGCGTCGACGGCTGCGCGGTGCAGGGCTGGCTCAGAGCGCGGGGCAGGGCACGTCCGAGGGGGCCGGGGCACTCCGGCGGCGTCGGACGGTGCGTACCTGTTCTCGCGAGTCTATACGAACGGATGCACGGCGTGACTCTTCTACTACTGTCCGTGCAGGGCCGCAAGGGAGAAATCGGGCACACCGTGTGCCGGGCACCGTATTGGCACATGCCGTTTTCGCGCGTTCTGTCGGGTAGTCGATCACCCCTTCGGGGCATGCTCCCTCTACGCCCGACCGAGGGAGGGATGGCGCCCATGGGGGAGAAGGTGGCCGCCAGTAACGCAGATCTGGCGGACCGTCAACTCTACCGTCGGAAGCTGCGCCAGTGCGTCGACGCGCTTCGACTGCTGCTGGAGGAGGACCGCTTCGACAGACCACGGGCCATGATGGGCCTGGAGATCGAGATCAACCTGGCGGACGAGGACGGCCTGCCGACCATGCGGAACGAGTCGGTGCTGGAGTCGATCGCCAGCGGGGACTTCCAGACCGAGCTGGGGCAGTTCAACATCGAACTCAACAGCGCCCCGCACCGCCTGGGTGGCCGGGTCCTCGAGGAACTGCGGGAGGAACTGGTCGTCGGCCTCGCCTACGCCGACCGGCGTGCGGCCCGGGAGGGGGCCCGGATCGTCACCGTGGGCATCCTGCCGACGTTGACCACCGACCACGCCGTGCTCGACAACATCTCCGCGGGCGACCGCTTCCGGCTGCTCAACGACCGCATCCTCGCAGCTCGCGGCGAGGACATCACGCTGGACATCCAGGGTGTGGAGCGGCTGCGGGTCGACGCGGTCTCCATTGTCGCCGAGGCCGCCGCCACCTCGATGCAGCTGCATCTGCAGGTGACACCGCGCCGCTTCGCGGGGGTGTGGAACGCCGCCCAGGCGATCACCGGCGCACAGCTGGCGATGGGGGCGAACGCGCCGTTCCTGTTCGGCAGGGAGCTGTGGCGGGAGACGCGGCCGATTTTGTTCGAGCAAGCGTGCGACACCCGTCCGGCGGAACTGAAGTCGCAGGGCGTCCGGCCGATCACCTGGTTCGGCGAGCGCTGGATCGACTCGGTGGTCGACCTGTTCGAGGAGAACCTGCGCTACTTCCCGTCGCTGCTGCCGATCTGCGACGAGGAGGAACCTCTGAAGACCCTCGCCTCGGGCGGCATCCCCCGCCTGCGCGAACTGAGGTTGCACAACGGCACCGTCTACCGGTGGAACCGTCCCGTGTACGACGTCGCCGACGGTGTGCCGCACCTGCGGGTCGAGAACCGGGCCCTGCCCGCCGGGCCGACCGTCGTCGACACCCTGGCCAATGCCGCGTTCTACTACGGCCTGGTCCGGGCGCTCGCCGACCAGTCGCGACCCGTCTGGCAACGGCTCCCGTTCGAGCTCGCGACGGAGAACTTCCATACCGGCGCCCGCCTTGGCATCGACGCGGAGCTGTGGTGGCCGCGCGGCGGCCGACGCGGCGGCGGGCTCGTCCGGACGCCCGCCAGGGAGCTGGTGCGCAGCGAACTGCTGCCGCTGGCCGCCAAGGGCCTGGACGCCTGGGGCGTCGATCCGGTGGACCGCGACCGCTACCTCGGCATCATCGAGGGCCGCTGCCGCACCGGGATCAACGGCGCGGCCTGGCAGAGCTCGGTCTTCCACGACGGTCTCGAGCGCCAGGGGCTGGAGCGGGGACCGGCGCTGGCGGCGATGACCCGCCGCTACATGGAGCTGTCCCGGGGAGGTGAGCCGGTCCACACCTGGCCGCTGCGCTGAAGGCGCGGTGCGAACCCGTGGTGCGAACCTGCGCGAACCCGCAGTGCGAACCCGTGGCGCGGAAGGCGGTGCGAACCTGCGGTGCGGAAGGCCCGGAACACAAATCGCGCTGTGGGATGATCGGGCCGACCGCACTGTCGGACGCACGCCCGGAGCCGCACACGTGAGCACGACCGACACCGACACGCTGGACGCCCTGCCCTCGCCGGCGCCGTTCACTCGCCGCCTGCTGGGGCAGGAGCTGATCCTGGTCCTCGCGCTCTCGCTGGGCGCGAGTGGTGTCAGCGCGGTGATCAGCTTCCTCGGTTCGGTCACCGCGCCGGTCTCGCTCAAGTCGCAGCAGGCGACCCTGAACGGCACCATCACGCCCGGACGGCCCTGGCTGGACCTGAGTTGGCACCTTTTCGACATCGTCACCGCACTCGTTCCGGTGGCACTGGTGGCCTACCTGCTGCTCCGCGAGCGGTCCTCGATCCGGGCGCTGGGCTTCGACCTCACCCGCAAGTGGAGCGACCTCGGCAAGGGCGCGGTCGTCGCCGCCTGCATCGGCGGCTCCGGCCTGCTCCTCTACCTGGGCGCGCGGGCCTCCGGGGCGAACCTGACGGTGGTGCCGAGCACGCTGCCGGACGTGTGGTGGCGGATCCCGGTGCTGATCCTCTCCGCCGCGCAGAACGCCGTCGTCGAGGAGGTCATCGTCGTCGGCTACCTGCTGCGCCGCCTCGGCCAGCTCGGCTGGAGCTGGCCGGCGGCGGTCGCGGCGAGCGCGCTGCTGCGCGGGTCGTACCACCTCTACCAGGGCGTCGGCGGGTTCTTCGGCAACGTGGTGATGGGCGTGATCTTCTGTTACCTGTACCGCCGTTGGCGCCGGGTCACGCCGCTGGCGATCGCCCACACGCTGATCGACTCGGTCGCCTTCGTCGGCTACGTGCTCCTGGCCGGGCACGTCAGCTGGCTGCCGACCTGACCTCTCCTGCCCTCGCAGCCAGGGTTCCGTCCAGGACGGTGACCGCGCGGCCGGTCAGGAGCACCCGGTCGCCGTCGACGCGCACCCGCACGGTGCCGCCGCGCGGCGAGACCTGCCGGGCGGCGAACTCCGCGCGCCCCAGCCGCTCCGCAGCCGCCCAGAACGGGCCGAGCGCGGTGTGCGCGCTGCCCGTCACCGGGTCCTCGCCCACGTCGACACTCACCCCGAACCAGCGCGAGACCACCGCGTAGCCCGACGCCTCCGGGGCCTCGGCGGGCGCGGTGACGATCACGCCGCGCGGCACGTCCAGCGTCTCCAGTCGGGTGTGGTGCGGGTGCAGGTCCCGTACCTCGGCCTCGGTCGCCAGCTCGACCAGGAGGTCGCCGAGGGCGCCCGTGGTGTGCACGCCGAGCCATGACGCTCCGCCGAGCGCCTCCGTCAGCCCCTCCGGGGCGGTGCCCGGGGTGGTCGGGTTGGCAGGGAAGTCGAGCGTGATCGCGCCGTCGGCCGCCGTCTCGGCACGCAGCACCCCGCTCCGCATCGAGGCGAACGCGACCCGGCCACCCTCCGACAGCCGCCCGTCCTGGGCCAGCGCGTGCACGGTGGCGAGCGTGGCGTGCCCGCACAGGCCCACCTCCACGGCGGGCGTGAACCAGCGCAGCGCCCAGTCCGCGGCGCTCGCGTCCCTTTCGGCGCCCTCCAGCGGGCGGGCGAAGGCCGTCTCGGAGAGGTTCAACTCGGTGGCCACGCGCCGCATCCAGCGCTCGTCCGGCCACGGTCCCGGCGGCAGCAGGCAGACGGCGGCGGGGTTCCCCGCGAAGGGTTCGTCGGTGAAGGCGTCGATGATCCGGATCCTCATGATCGCAGGCTATGCCCCGCTGACGAGCGAGCGCGTGCCCGCTCCGCTCTCGTTCGAAAGGGATTGCCGAACGACAGTTACCGATATATCGTTGATGCATCGAGACAGTCGTAAGACTGTCGATCCACATCCATGCAAGGAGAACGATCATGCGATCCCGACACCCCTTTGATCCCCGTGCCCGTTCCGGCCGCCCCGCCTTCGGTGAGTTCGGCCCGCCCGGCTTCGGCGGCGGTCCCGGCCCGTTCGGTCCCGGTGGCCCCGGCGGCGGCCGTGGGCGCGGACGGCACGGCGGGCGTGCGCGTCGTGGCGACGTGCGCGCGTCGATCCTGGCGCTGCTCAAGGAGCGCCCCATGTACGGCTACGAGATGATCCGCGAGATCGCCGAGCGCTCCGGCGGGTCGTGGCGGCCGAGTCCCGGCTCGGTCTACCCGACGCTGCAGTTGCTCGACGAGGAAGGCCTGATCGCCACCGACGAGGAGGGCGGCAAGAAGCTGTTCCGCCTCACCGAGACGGGTCGCGGTGAGGCCGACCAGGGCCCCGAGGCGCCCTGGGAGGAGGCCGGTCGCGGCGAACACTGGGAGATCGTCCGCGAGTTCGCCAGCGCCGGCGGTGCGCTCAAGGACGCGCTGCGGCAGGTCGCCCTCACTGGCACCCCCGCCCAGCGCGCCAAGGCGCTCGCCGTGCTGGCCGACGCCCGCAAGCGGCTCTACCTGATCCTCGCGGACGCCGACAACGAACCCACCCCCGCGCCGTCGGACGGCGGCGGCACCGGTCCGGAGCGGCAAGGCTGACCAGCCGTGCCGAACTGTCGTCCCGTCAGACCGCGGTCGGCGGGCGGGAGAGCAGCCGGTCCACGTGTCCGCGACGCAGCCCCTGACCGGGCTCGACCGGCAGCAACAGAACGTCCGAGCGGTGCGCGTAGCGCCGGAGCAGGCGCGGCGGGATCAGGTCGTCCACCCAGGCGAACGGCCGTCCCGCCGCGTGCCGGACGATGGGCGCGAAGTCCCCGTCCGGGCTCCCCGCGCTCGATCCGCAGGCCACCCACGGCAGTTCGGGCAGGCCGAGCAGCGGCGCGATGCAGTGGTTGGCCCACGCCTCCCAGGTGCTCGCCCAGGCCAGGTCGTAGACCTCGGCCAACTCCCGCAGCCACACCGCGTGTGCGGGACTGAGCAGCACCTCGACCTCGCTGCGGAGCAGCAGATGGCGGCGGTACCCGCTGTCCGGGTGCGGACAGACCGGGTTGAGCACGCCGTCGATGTCAAGGTACAGCAGCGGCTTGGGAGTTGACGTAGCGCTCGCGCGAGGGCGGCGCTCCGCGTGGTCGGCGATCAGGACTCCGGCTCCAGGGGACAGATGGACGCGGGACAGGACCCGCTCAGTGTTCGACGGTTGCGGACACCCGGTGGTTGCAGCCCGATGGGGGCGTCCGTCAGGCGCACGCGCCGGGGTCAGCATGCACGCGCCGGTGGCGCACTACCCTCGCCCCGGGCGCATCGCCGCAGCTCGTACGGCGAACACGGACCCGAACGCAGGCGCTGACCTGCGCGCGACCATGGGAAGATCGTATCTGTGGGTTGACGAATGGTCACCCTGCGCAGCAGACTGCCGGGGTACCGCAGGACCGACCGGCGTGCACCTCTGCCGCCGCGCGGCCCCACCGGTCCGCGCGCCCGCGACCGTGTCCCTGTCCGGCTCTGCCTCTGTCCGGCTTTCCCTGTTCGTGTCCGGCTCTCCCCGTTCGACCGTGGGTGGATCCCTGTGCCAGTAGACCCTCGGCGGAGTGCGCCTTCCGCCGCGCACCGTGAGCAGCCGCAGCCGGTCGGGCCGCTCGCGGCGGTCGCTGCGCGGGCGCGCCGACGGGCGCTGCGCGCCGGGGACCCGGAGGTGGACACCGGCCACCTGCTGCACGCGCTGCTGGAGTCGGACGACTCGGTGCTCGGCGTGGCCGCGCCGATGCCGGTCCAGGCCACCCGGCTGATGGGTTACCTGGTCCAGCGCAGCATCGGCTTCGGGCGCCTCTGGCGCCTGGGTGAGGGCGCGGCCGACCGCGAGTCCGAGCGCTCGGCCGGACTCGCCTGGAGCGTGCCCGCCGCGGAGGCGCTGGATCGCGCGGTACGTCGCGCCTCCGGCACGGTGCTCGACCTCCTCGCCGAGGTGGCGGCACTCCCGGACTCACGCGCCGCCGAGATCCTGCGGGGCGCCGCGATCGACCCCGCCGCGGTGGTCCAGCGCTGCCGCACCCAGGCGGCCGCGGAGCGTACCGCCTGGTGACGACGCCGGCGCCGGAACCCGTGCGCAACCGGGGCGCAAGCCGCGCACAGCCCGCGCGCCGGACTCCGGCGCGCGGGCTGTGCGCGGCAATCAGGCCGACTGGCCGCCGTCGACGGGAGGCTCCGGTGCCTGGCCGTCGGCGCCCATCTGCTTCTTGGCCTGGTTCTGTGCCGTGTCGACCTGGCTCTGGTACTTGCCGCCGGTCTTCTGGTCGATCATGTCGCCGGCCTTGTCCACGCCCTTGGAGGCCTGGCTCTCGTGACCGTGCAGCAGGCCCTTGACCTTGTCGATAACGCTCATGGCGGATTTCTCCTCCCGGTGTGCGGTACGCACCACGTTCCTCCCGTGCCTCCGATGCCGCCACTCGGGTAGCGGCGCGCCCGACCGCGTCGCACGCTGGGGCCATGAGCGAAACCGAGCCTCCGGTGCAGGTCGGCCTCTTCGGGGACGACCACCAGTTCCGGTTGGTCTCCTTCCGTGGCGCGCACCACGTCCCGATGACGCGCCGCGAGTTCGAGGAGCGCATGGGGGAGGACTACCCCGGCGAGGACCCGTACTCCGCGGACCTCGTCGTCTGGCTGGACCACCCCGGGGAGTGGCCTGGCGAGTGACCGGTCGGAACAGCCGAGGCCGGAGGGCCGGCAGAGGTCAGCCGAGGCCGAGAGGTTATGAGGGCAGCGTCCACTGCTGGTTGGCCGCGCCGGTGCAGTCCCAGATCTGCAGCCGGGTGCCGTTGGCGGAGCTCGGGCCGGTGGCGTCCAGGCAGCGGCCGGACTGCGGGTTGAGCAGCGAGCCGTTCGCCTGGGGCTGCCACTGCTGTGAGCCGCTTCCGTTGCAGTCGTAGAGCTGGATCTGGGTACCGTTGGCCGTACCGCCGGAGGTGACGTCCATGCACTTGCCGAGCGCCTGGAGCGAGCCGTCGGCTGCCACCGTCCACTGCTGTGAGCCGGTTCCGTTGCAGTCGTAGAGCTGGACCGCGGTGCCGTTGGCGGTGTTGGCGCCGGCGACGTCGACGCACTTGCCGCCGTAGCCCGTGATCTGTCCGGTCGGGGTTGCCGGGGCGGTGCCGGACCAGGTGAACGTCGCGCTGGTCTGCGCGGGCAGGGTGTAGGTGAAGTGCTGGCCGCCCCAGTTGACCGTGAACGGCTCGGAGCCGCCGGTGGCGTTGTACGCGACCACCGCCTTGGAACCGTCGGGGTTGAGCCAGGCCACGTTCGGCACGGCGGTGCTGGCGGTCGAGTCGATCCGGTAGGCGCCCGGCTTGACGAACTTGGTCAGCTGGCCGAGGTCGTAGTACTCGATGTTGTAGTCCACCTGCCCGCTGCGCGCGTCCCCGTTGTGCACGGTGATCAGTCCGGTGCAGGTGCCGCAGCCGCCGTTGTGCGGGCCCATGTTCTGGTCCACCGCGAGCGACCACTTCACCACCGACTTACCCCAGTTGCGGGTGTAGTCGACGATGTTCTCCATGTCCTCCTGCTGCTGGTTCGCGATCCAGGTGCCGCCGGAGTGCTCGGTGTCGAAGGCGTCCACGTTCGGGTACTCGTTGTGGACGGTGGTCTGCTCGGTGGGATCCCCGCTGTAGCCGTGCCAGGCGATCCCGCCGAAGAGCGGGTCGTTGCGCACGGCGGCGTCGTTGACGGTCTGTGCGGCGTAGTTGTCGTAGTCGTCCCAGTTCCAGTCCAGCGCCAGGACCTTGGTGGTCAGCCCGGCGGCGTGGAAGGCCGGGAGCAGGTCGGTGCCGGTGAAGTAGTCCAGCCCGCTGGCGTTCCACTGCATCGAGGGGTAGCCGCTGCAGCACGTGGGCTCGTTCTGCGGGGAGACGTAGTCGATGTGCACGCCCTGGGCCTTGTAGGCCTGGATGTACTTGACGAAGTACTGCGCGTAGGCGGCGTAGTACTGGGACTGGAGCCAGCCCTGGCTGTAGGCGCCGCTGTCCTTCATCCACGGCGGCGCGGTCCACGGGGTGGCCATCACCTTCAGGTCCGGATTGAGCTGCTGAGCCTGCTTGGTGAGGGGCAGCACGTCCACCAGGTCGTGCGCGACGGAGAAGTTCGCGAGCGTCGGGTCGGTCTGGCCGCTCGGCATGTCGTCGTAGGTGTAGTTGTAGCGGGCCAGGTCCGAGGCGCCCATGGGGTTGCGCAGGAAGTCCAGGCCGATGCCGTTGACGGGATCGAAGAGGTTGGTCATCACCGCGTTGCGGGTGGCGGTGCTGAGTGCGCCGCTGCTGTTCATCAGCCAGGCGGCGGTGTCGGTGAACGAGGCCCCGGCACCGGTGAACTGCTGGTAGCGGGTGTTCTCGTCGACGTCGACCGTCGCTGCGGAACTTCCGGTGCCGGACGAGAACGTGATCGGGCTCTGCTGCTGCAGGCCCTGGGTGACGGTCCGTCCGGCGGAGTCGGAGGTGGTGGTCAGCCAGATGTTCACCGTCGGCCCGGCCGCGTGGGCGCTGGGGGTGCCGAGCAGGAGTCCGGAGGCCACGAGCACTCCGGCAACGAGGGCAGGCAGCCTTTTCGACCGCATGGGCGTAGTCCTTCGCGTGGGGGCGGATGGGACTGGGGCGTGCCGTGATTGAACTCTTGAAGTCATGGCATCGTCAAGAGTGGTGACCGGTCGCTGTGGAACTGATGACGACCTGCGCCGCCAGCTTGGGATGACGCCCAAGGCGAGGCGATGATTCCGATTGTGCAGATCTCGGCGGATGCCCTCTTGGGGTCATTTGTTGAATGCTCAGGTCAGATATGACGGACCTGCATATTTCGAACCTGGCGTGATCCTCCGCCGGCGACGCTCGCTCTCCGACTCTCTTGACGCCCCAACGCCGCTCTAGTTGACTCCGACCGCTCGGCCGCGCTGCCCCCACATCCCGGCCACACCCCCACGGAGTCGTCATGCGCCTTCGCCATGCCTGCACACCGGCCGCCGCCCTACTGACCGCCGCCTCTGCCCTGCTGTTCGCCGCGCCGGCGGCCCACGCAGCAGCCAATCCGGGCCCCGGTTTCCCGGCCCAGTACGCCGCGCCCTACGTCGAGACCTGGAACTCGCCCGGCGCGATCGCGTCGGCGGAGTCCGCGACCGGCCTGAAGTACTACACCCTTGCGTTCGTCATCAGTGACGGCACCTGCAACGCCACCTTCAACGGGTCCACCGCGATCGACGACGCCGGGTGGACCGGCGCGATCAACACGCTGCGCGCCTCGGGCGGGGACGTCATCGTCTCCTTCGGCGGCGCCTCCGGCACCGAACTCGCCCAGGCCTGCGGCACGGTGGCGGATCTGCAGGCGCAGTACCAGCGGGTCATAGACACGCTCAACCTCACCCGGATCGACCTGGACGTCGAGGGGTCGGCTCTGGACGACACCGCCGCCAACGACCGCCGCAACCAGGCGTTGGCCAACCTGCAGACCTACTACGCCTCCCAGGGGCGCACGCTCTCGGTCGACTACACCCTGCCCGTCGACCCGACCGGCCTCGAGGCCAACTCCCTCAGCCTGCTCGACAACGCGGCAAGCCATGGACTGAACGTCAACCTGGTCAACATCATGACCATGGACTACGGGCCCAACGAGGAGATGGGACAGGCCGCCGTCAGCGCCGCACAGGGCCTGTACAGCCAGCTCGGCCAGATCTGGCCGAGCAAGACGTCGGCGCAACTGTGGGCCATGGAGGGCAACACGCCGATGATCGGCGTCAACGACTCCACCAACGAGGTCTTCACCACCGGCGACGCCGCAACGCTCGAGAGCTTCGCGCAGACCAACGGCGTCCAGGAGCTCTCCTACTGGGCCCTCGGTCGGGACCAGGCGTGCGCCAGCGACGGCACCCTCTCCGACACCTGCAGCGGCACAAGTCAGAACCCCTACCAGTTCGCCTCCACCTTCAACGCCCTCACCGGCAGCACCTCCGGCGGCGGTGGCGGGTCCACCGGACAGATCACGGGCTACGGCGGCCTGTGTCTGGACGACCGGTCGGCGTCGACGGCGAACTTCAACCCGGTCCAGGTCTACACGTGCAACGGCAGCGCCGCGCAGCAGTGGACGGTCGGCTCGGGCAACACCCTTCAGGTGCTGGGCAAGTGCCTGGACGTCAACAGCGGCGGAACCGCCAACGGCACCACGGTTGACCTCTACGACTGCAACGGCACCGGCGCCCAGGTCTGGGTCCCGCAGACCAACGGCTCCCTGCTGAACCCGCAGTCAGGCAGGTGCCTGGACGACACCAACTGGTCCACCACGCCCGGCACCCAGGCGCAGATCTGGGACTGCGGCGGCACCGCCAACCAGCAGTGGACGCTGCCGAGTTGACGATGCCGTGACTGACGTGTCACCCCGGCTCGGGCGTGGCGCGTCCGCCTACTGCTCGCGGATGCCCCACGGTGAGCCGTAGACGTTCAGCAGCTCGAGGAAGGGCTTGGGCGGGAAGGCCTCCGGGCCGAGTACGCCCTGGCCCTTCCACGCGCCGGTGGCCAGCAGCTCCAGCGCGACGACCGGGTTGATCGCCGTCTGCCAGACCACGGCCTGGGAGCCGTACTCGCGCATCGACCACTGGTTGTCGACGACGTGGTACAAGTAGACCTCGCGGGGCTGCCCGTCCTTGACGCCCTTGACCCAGGTGCCCGCGCAGGTCTTGCCGTGCATCCGCTCGCCCAGCGTCGCCGGGTCGGGCAGCGCGGCTGCGACCACGTCGCGCGGCGAGACCTGGACCGGGCCCAGCGAGGAGGGCACGGTGAGCGGCTCGGTGCTGTCCAGGCCGAGGGCGTGCAGGGTCTTGAGCTTGCCGATGAAGTCGTCGCCCAGGCCGTACTTGAAGGTGACCCGCTTGGCGTCGACCCAGCGCGGGACCAGCAGCACCTCCTCGTGCTCGACGTTGACGCACTCGACCGGGCCGATGCCCTCGGGGAAGTCGAAGACCTCCGGCTCGCTGAACGGGGCGGTGGTGAACCAGCCGCGGTCCGCCTCGTAGACGACGGGCGGGTTGAGGCACTCCTCGATCGTGGTCCAGATGCTGAACGACGGCGCGAAGTCGTAGCCCTCGACGGTCAGGTTGGCGCCGTCGCGGATGCCGATCTCCTCGATCTCGTCGAAGAGTTCGTCCGCCGCGTAGCGGGCGAAGACGTCCGACAGGCCCGGCTCGACGCCGATGCCGACGAGGGCCAGCAGGCCCGCCCTCTCGTACGCCTCGGCGCGGGCGAACTGGTCGTCGCCCAGCTTGACCCCGCACAGCTCGTGCGGGCGCTCGGGGTGCGGGTGGGACAGCGACATCGCCATGTCCAGGTAGTGCACGCCCGACGCCAGCGCCGCCTCGAAGAGCGGCAGCACGAAGCGCGGGTCGGTGGCGTTGAGCAGCACGTCGCAGCGCTCGGCGCGGAGCAGCGCCTCGACCGAGGGCCGGTCGGTCGCGTCCAGCCGGGCCGCGCTGAAGCGGACCGCCCGGTCCGCGCCGAGCGCGGCCACGGCCGCCTGGGCGCGGTCGAGGTCGTAGTCGGCGACGACCATGTGGGACAGAAAGGGGCGACGGGCAGCGATCTTGGTGATCGCCGAGCCGACACCGCCGGCGCCGACCAGCAGAACACGCATGGGGGACTCCTCGGAAGAGCGGGTTACGCGGCAGTTCAGGGTGGTTTGCAGTGATTGATCACGGTTGAGCGGCCGTGTCTCGATCCAACGCCGGTACGCACTGAACGTCAACCACGTTGGCATAAGGGGTTAGCCTTGCCGACATGGCAAAACCAGTGGTCCCGGACGAGGCGCGACGGCGGCGTCGTCCGACCAAGCAGGGCACGGTCCTCACCCACGAGCTGATCGTGGAGACCGCGTTGCGGATGCTGCGCGAGCACGGCGTGCAGGGGCTGACCGCGCGCCGTCTCGGCCTGGCCCTCGGCGCCGACGCCAGCACGGTCTACCGGTACTTCCGCGGCATGGACGAGCTGACCCGGGCCATCGCCGACGAGCTGATGCACCGGGCGATGGCCGGCTGGGCCCCCACCGGCGACTGGCGGACCGACCTGCGCGCCCTGGGCCTGCGCATCCACGCCGCCTACCTGGCCCACCCGCAGGCCGCAGTGCTGGCCGCCAGCCGGGTCAGCGGGCGTGAGCACGAGATCGCGGCCGACGAGGCCGTCCTCGGCCTGCTGCGCGGCGCGGGTTTCGCCGATCCGGCGGCGGTGCGGATCTATCACGTGTTCATCGACCAGAGCCTGGCCTTCGCCGCACTCGACGCCGCGTCCCTGGCCCTGCCCGAGGAGGCGCGCCGCGCCGACGAGGCGGTCTGGCAGGCCACCTACGCCCGCCTGCCGCAGGACACCCACCCGCACATTGCCGCGACCGCGCGCCTGTTGGCGCAGCGGATGAACGCCAGCGCCTACCCGGCGGCGCAGGACCTGCTCTTGGCCGCAGCCGCGGCAGAGCTGGAGACGCCCCGGTAGTCGGGACCGTCGAACGGCGCAGCCCGAGGTGCGGGGGATCCGGCGCGGAGTGATCATGGGCGCACGGAGCGCGACTGCAGCCGGAAGGGAAGCCACCATGGCGACGCACGAAGCGACCGCGCCGAAGACCCCACGCCTCCCGGTACGCCTCCCCGGGCGTGGCCCCGCCCTGCTGCCCGCCTCCGGCGCGGAGCGGGAGCAGCGGATCGCGTCGGGGGTGCTGGTCGGCGTGCTGCTCCTCGCCGCCCTCGCGACCACGGTCGCCGGACTGCACGTCTCCCGCGCCCACGGGATCGGCCTGCTGCCACATGTCCTGGCCGGGGCCGTCGGGCTGGCACTGCCGCTGTTCGCGGTGCACCTCACGGGCGGCTCGGAGCTGCTGCCCGCGGTGTCGGCCCTGCCGGAACGTCTGCGCGACCGGCTCGCCGTCGCGGCGGGGCTGATGGCCGTCGGCATCGCGCTCGTGGACGCAGGGATGCTGCTCTGGTTCGCGCTGGACCGGTTCAACTCGGCGGCGGGAGCCTGAGCGGCGAGCTGAGGTGCAGCGGAGCGGAGCCGAAGCGGAGCGCGAGAAGGTAGAGGTGAGCGGCGAGCTGAGGTGCAGCGGAGCGGAGCCGAAGCGGAGCGCGAGAAGGTCGAGGTGAGCGGCATGAGTGGCCCGCCGGGAGTCGACGTGATGGTCTGTGAGGGGTGCGGCGAGGTGACCCCGTGGACCCCGTACGGGCGCTGCTCCTGGGAGTGCTACAACCTGCCGCGGGCGACGCCCGAGGAGCAGCAGGCCGCGCTGGAGGCGGCCCCTCGCGCGCAGGCCTACTTCCAGGCCCTCCAGGCGGCGGCGGAGGCCCGTGCCCGTAACGAGCGGCCTGACCAGCCGTGAGTCCTCACGTCCGGGACAGGCCCTAGTTCGGCGACCAGCGGACCTCGAGGACGCTGTGAGCGGGGAAGGACCGCATCTCGCCCGCGTTCTCGGTCGACTCGACGTGGACCCACGGCCCGTCGAACCGGATCTGGCCCGTGACGTACTCGCGTTCCTCGGTGACGCCGCGGCGCTTCAGGGCGGCTTCCGCCCGAACGGTCACGCGTCCACGACCGGTGAGGTTGTTCATGGATCCAGGCTGCGGTGCGGCCCGGCCGCCCGCGACCGGAGCGCGTCCGGGCGATGCCGCGCGGACGCGCTCACGGCGCGCGTACTCAACTCACGCGGTGGGCGTGACCGGCGTGGCCGGGGTGGTCAGCTTGGCCACGGCCGCCGACAGTGCCGCGACCTGCTTGGTCAGCTCCGACACCTGGGTCGTCAGCCCCGACAGCTGCCCGGAGAGCTCGTCGTAGTGGTGGTCACCGAAGGTGAAGAACGCGTTGACCGGCGTGTTCACCGGGTGGCCCGCGGCGTCCTTGCGGAACTGGTTCGGGATGGTGGTCGACAGCAGCGTCTTGGCGACCAGCTGCGCGTCGGCTTCGGAGAGGGGCACGTCGGGCTCCTGAGGGTCGATACCGGGCCAGTAGTCGGCCACGGATGAGATGTCGTATCCGCCGAGGTCGTTGTACTGCTTGGCCACCGCCCCGCCCGGGATCGCCGGGTCTCCGTCGTACTGGGCGATCCAATAGTGCGGTTCGGCCACGCCCTGGCCCTGGAACGCGGAGCGGACCGAGGGCCAGGTGGACGAGTTGCAGTACACGGACGGATCCACGCCCGCCGCCCGGCGGCGCTGCACCCAGCCGGGCGCCTCCTGCGGGGCGGCGTCGTACTGCTCCACGTCCAGGACGTGGCCGCCGTCGTTCTGCGAGGAGACCACGATCTCCACGATCACGGCGTGCGGGAAGCGGGCCCGCAGCTGGGGCACGTTGGCGTAGCTGCCGTCCAGGTAACCCGCATACAGCGGTGCCCCGGCCGGAAGTGACGCCACGTCGACACTGTCGTACATCGTCCTGGTCACCGGAACAGTCTCCCGGCGAACCGTCAGGTCACAAAGCCGGGCAGGTCAGGGCAGGTCAGCCCATCTCCTCCAGCGCCTTGCCCTTGGTCTCGCGGATGAAGAAGTAGACGAAGGGGATGGAAAGCACCGCGAAGCAGGCGTAGATGACGTACGTCGCCGAGAGGTTCCAGTCCGCCATGGTCGGGAAGCTCACGGTGATGGCCCAGTTGGCGAGCCACTGCGCCGAGGCGGCGACCGAGAGGGCCAGCGCGCGGATCTTGTTCGGGAACATCTCGCCGAGCAGGACCCAGACCACCACGCCCCAGGAGAAGGCGAAGCAGAACACGTAGAGGTGCGCCGCGACCAGGGCCACCGTCGCCTGGGTGTTGGCGAGATGGGCGCTGGTGCCGGTGCCGACGCGGTAGGAGAAGGCCCAGGCGGCCATGCCCAGGGTGACCGCCATGCCGGCCGAACCGGCCAGGGCCAGCGGGCGGCGGCCGATGCGGTCGACAAGGACCACGGCGACGACCGTGCCGACGATGTTGACCAGCGAGGTCGAGACGCTGATCAGCAGCGAGTTGCTGGCGTTGATGCCCACCGACTGCCACAGCAGCGACGAGTAGTAGAAGATCACGTTGATGCCGACGAACTGCTGGAACACCGACGCGCCGATGCCGATCCAGACGATGGCCTGCAGCCCGAAGCGTCCGCCCAGCAGATCTTTCAGGCGCGGTTTGTGCTCGGTCGCCATGACGTGCTGGATCTCGGCGATCCGGGCGTCGACGTCGGTGCCGGGCGCCTCGACGTCGGCCAGGACGCTGCGGGCACGGTCGAGGTCGTTGTTGGAGATCAGGTAGCGCGGCGACTCCGGGATGGCCAGCGACATCAGGCCGTAGATCAGCGCGGGGATGGTCTCCGCGCCCAGCATCCACTGCCACGCCTGGATGCCCCCGAGGTGGTCGTTCGGGTTGCCGCCCGCCGCCTGGTTGAGCGCGTAGTTGATCAGCTGGGAGATGAAGATGCCCAGCACGATCGCGGCCTGCTGGAACGAGGCCAGCCGCCCGCGGACCGCCGGCGGCGCGACCTCCGCGATGTAGGCGGGGGCGACCACCGAGGCGATGCCGATGGCGATACCGCCGATCACGCGCCAGACGCCCAGCATCACGATGTTGGGCGGGAACATGGTCCCCAGACCGCTGGCTGCGAAGAGCAGCGCAGCCAGCTGCATGACCTTGATCCGGCCGTAGTGGTCCGCCAGCCAGCCGGCACTCACCGCGCCCACGGCCGAGCCGAGCAGCGCGGCGGAGACCACCAGCGAGGTCTCGCCGTTGCCCACGTGGAAGTGGTGTTGGATGCCGGTGACCGCGCCGTTGATCACGGCGCTGTCGTAGCCGAACAGGAAGCCGCCCATCGCCGCCGCGGCGGCGATGAAGACGACGTGCCCGAGGTGGCCTTCGGCGGAGGTGGTGGACGATCGGCTGCTGGACAGTGTGGCTCCCGGAGCTGCTCGGATGTGACGGTCCGTCGGGGCAGCCTAGGAACCGGCATCTACCGGGCCGTGCAGGCGCGGCCGGTGCACGGGCCGTCCGACGCCCGGGATCATCCGGATGGAGCAACGTTTCTGCTTGCCCGGCGGTGTGCGCCTACCCGCGTCGCAGGCGCTCCGCGACGACGCCGTCGAGCGGGCGGGCGCGCCGGGTCAGCCCGGTGCGGACGCGGGCGGCGAGGGCGTCGTCCTTGTGGTCGTCGTACTTGGCCTTGGCCCGCACCTCGTCGACGCGCAGACGCAGGAACCTGATCGCCGAGAGCATCTTCCCGAACGGGGCCTGGCCGGGGACGATCGGCTCGTGCGCGACGTCCGGCTGGAAGCGTGCGTACTGACGGTCCATCAGCGCCGCCTTCGCGGCCGGATCGTCGACGACACTCGCCGTGCAGATCAGGTGGACCGAGGCGTAGTAGCTGGTCGGGACGCCGTGCTCGGGCGCGGTGTCCTCCGCGGCGCGCCAGGTGCCGGGGATGAACGCGTAGTCGTCGGTGACGGCGAGGGTGACCCGGGGGCTCGCCTCGACCGCGGCCCAGAAGGAGTTCGGGCGGGCCAGGTGGAGCACGACTTCGTCGCTGCCGTCCGGACCGGCCCCTTCGTCGAAGAGGAAGTGGGTCGGGACCAGGATCGGCGGCTCGCCGTCCGGTCCGTTGGCCGCCAGCGTGCCGAAGTCGCGCCCAGCGAGCCAGGGGCGCCAGGTCTTCTCGTCGGCGAGGTCCCAGGGATGGATGAGCATGACGGTGACCCCCAGAGGTCGTGCTGTGCCGGCGTGCCGGGTTGCGGGCGCTATTGAACTAGTGCATAGTCTTCTTTGTGCTAGGAGATTATCGGATCGTCGGGCGTCGTGCCACTGAGATCGCCGCTGAGATCGAGTCGCTGGTGTCCGCAGGGGCGCTGGAGCCGGGCGCCGCGCTGCCGCCGCTGCGTGATCTCGCCGGCGAACTGGGCGTCAACCCCAACACGGTCGCCGCCGCCTACCGGTTGCTGCGCGACCGGGGCGTGATCGAGACGGCGGGGCGGCGTGGTAGTCGCGTCCTGCCGCGTCCCGTGCTGGCCCCGCGCGACTACGGGACGCTGGAGGTCCCGGCGGGCGTCCGGGACCTCGCCGACGGCAACCCCGACGCCCGGCTGCTGCCCGACCCCGCCGCGGCGCTCGCCGCCGCCGGTCACGGCACGGACCCGGCGGCCGGACGGTACGGCGGCCCCGAGTTCGACCCGCTGCTGCTGGAGCTGACCCGCCGTTCCTTCGCGGACGACGGCCTTCCGGTGGACGCGCTCGGCGTCTTCTCCGGCTCGCTCGACGCGCAGGAGCGGCTCTTCCAGGCGTGGCTGCGGCCTGGCGACGCGGTCGCGGTCGAGGACCCGGGGTGGGGGAGCCTCTTCGACCTGCTGCCCGCGCTCGGTCTGCGTCCGGTCCCGATGCCCGTCGACGACGACGGACCGACCGTCGCAGGCCTGCGCGCGGCGCTCGACGCGGGCGTCCGCGCCGTCGTCCTCACCGCGCGCGCCCAGAACCCGACCGGCGCCGCCCTCGGCGCTCACCGCGCCGCCGAGCTGCGTCCGCTGCTGGCCGGGCACCCTGACGTGCTGCTGGTCGAGGACGACCACGGCCACGGCATCGTCGACGGCGACTACCGCACGCTGGCGATCGGTGCGCGGGGGCTGGACGACGTCGGGGCGGCGGACGGCGGGACGGCGGACAACGTCGGGACGGCGGAGAGCGGGACACCCACGGTCCGGCACTGGGCCGTGGTCCGCTCGGCGGCCAAGTCCCTGGGCCCCGACCTGCGCGTCGCCGTGCTCACCGGCGACCCGGACACGGTCGCCCGGATCCGCGGGCGGCAGCGACTCGGCGCGGGCTGGGTCAGCCACCTGCTCCAGCGCACCGCCGCCGCGCTCTGGCAGTCCTACGACCCGGCCTCCGGCGTCGCGTCCTACCGGCGTCGGCGCGACGCGCTGCTCGCCGCGCTGGCCGAGCGCGGCGTCACGGCACACGGACGCAGCGGGCTGTGCGTCTGGGTGCCGGTCCCCGACGAGACCGCGGCCGTCGCCGGGCTGCTGCAGCGCGGCTGGGCGGTGGCCCCGGGCGCGCGCTTCCGCCTCGACACCCCGCCCGGGGTCCGGATCACCGTCTCCACGCTCGACGTCGCCGACTGCTCGCGCCTCGCCGACGACGTCGCCCACGTCCTGCACCGCCGCCCCCACCTGACGCGCGGGGTGTAGCTGTCGAGGTGGATCAGGCGGGCGGCAGCATGCCGCGGCTGCGGGCCTGCTGGAGCCAGCCGGGGTACTCGCTCATCATCAGCTCGAACAGCTGCTCGTCGCCGACGTTCTGCGGGTCCTCGACGGCGAAGAAGTTGGCGTTGTCGAGGAAGCGGTCGGGCAGGTCGTCCAGCTCCTCCAGGAACCGGAAGGTGCCGGTGCCCCAGTTGTCGACCCGTGGCTGGCGCGAGCGCTTGCCGAAGAGCCCGTGCGAGGGCTGCGGCGCGATCTGGTGCTGCGTGGGCGCGTCCACCGAGCGGGAGGACCGGCCGATGCCCATGAACTGCCAGAACAGCGGCTCGTAGCTGGACGCGGTCACCTGGGCACGGGTCTGCTGCTCGCTGGTGGTGTGACCATCCGTCAGGAACATCACGTAGACCGGCTGTTGGTCGGCGAGCGGCGCGTTGCGCAGGTCCGAGCTGCCGAAGTACTGCTCGCGGATCAGCCGGATCGCGCCCGCGTAGTCCGTGCCGCCCTCCAGCGGGTACTGGTTCAGCATCCGCTGGACCCATCCCTGGTAGGACCCGACGCTGACGGTGCCCGCCACATGGCCGCGCGAGCCGAAGAGGAAGACGTCGATCTCGCTGTTGTCGTCGAAGCGCATCCCCAGCGCGAGCACGCGCTCGACCAGCGCCTGCACCTTGCCGGTGCGGTAGAGCTTGTGCATCGAACCGGAGATGTCCAGGCAGAGCGCGACGCGGGCGGTGTGCTCGCCCAGACCGCGCTTCTCCAGGCTGACGGCAGCCTTCTTGGTGAGGTCGAGCAGTTGGTGGTCGCCCTGGTCGGCCAGGGACTTCTCCAGGGAGATGAGCTTCTGCTTCTTCAGGCTGACGGCGCTGCTGCCCGGCCCGCCACCCGGATCACCCGGACCGGCCGCGGCACCCGGTCCGCTCTGGCCGCCCTGTGCGCCCTGTCCGCCCGACCCGCCGAAGCCGGGCTGGTACGGCTGCTGCTGGTACTGCGGTTGTTGGAACTGCTGTTGCTGGTAAGGGTCCTGAGGGTAGGGCTGGGGGAAGCCCTGCGGGGGCTGCTGCTGCGGGCCCGGGTCGGCCGGGCCGTAGCCGGCCTGCACGGGTGCGCCGCCGAAGGCGGCAGGCCCGTTGGGGTCGGCGGGAGTCGGGTACACGGCGAAGCCGGGCATGTTGCCCTGCATCGGTCCCTGTCCCGACACCGGTCCTTGCCCTTGCGGGGGGAGGGGTGCGTTCGGAGCCCCGGCGCCGAAGACCGACGGTGCGGGCGGAGCCTGTTCGAGCGGCGGCAGGTTCTGCAGTCCTGGCTCGACGTGTCCGCCTCCGCCGAAGATCGCGGGCGCGGGCGGAGCGGTGCCGGGCGTGCCCAGGTTCGGGTCGGACGGCGCGGGCGGCGAGGGCGGAGCGGCGGGCGCGGGGTACGGCTGGGGCGGCGGCGAAGCGACCGGCGGCGGGCCGAAGCCCTCCGGGGCGGCGGGCGCGTGCTGCGCGGCTGCCGGAGCAACTGCCGGAGCGGGGGCGGGCGCTGGGGCCGGGGCCGGCGGCGTGGGGGCGGGAGCCGCTGCGGCAGCCGGAGCCGCCGCAGCGGGCAGGCGCGGGTCCACCCCGTGCGGGTGCGCGGCGGCAGCGGGGGTCGGGGGCGAGGCGGGTGGCGACGCCGGTGCCGGTGCCGGTGCAGCCGCCGCGTCCTCGTCGACCGAGATGCCGTAGTCCGTCGCCAGCCCGGCCAGGCCGGTGTCGTAACCCTGGCCCACCGCCCGGAACTTCCAAGCGCCGGCGCGCCGGTAGAACTCGCCGAAGACGAACGCGGTCTCCGTCGTCGCGGAGGCGATGTCGAAGCGCAGGGCCTCGCTCCCGTCCGGGCCGAGGACGCGCAGCGTCAGGCCCGGGACCCGCCCGAAGGTGCCGCCGTCGGCGGAGGCGGCGACCACGATCCGGTCGATGCCCGGCTCGACCGAGCCGAGGGCGACGCGAACCCCGTCGCCCGCGTGCCGGACCGCGCCCGAGGGGTGGTTCGGCTGGTTGTAGAAGACGAAGTCCTCGTCCGAGCGGACCTTGCCGGACGAGTCCAGCAGCAGAGCGGAGACGTCGACGTCCGGGACGCCCGCGCCCTTGCTCCAGCTGACCTCCGCCGATAGCTCTGTGGTGGGGATCGGGGCGTTCGCGCCCTTGCTCATCGCCGTCATGCGCTCATCCTGCCCGTTGTGGTGTGGACAGCAAGGGCTTTGCCGAAGTGCCGTCGCGGGCCGAAGCGGTCTTGTGACCCGACCGACCGTTCGGTAGTCTGGTGGTAGTACCTGATCCCGGAGGGGCATGCAGACATGAGCAGCACCCACGTGGCACCGGCGACCGGCGGCGAGGGCGCCACCGAGCCGGCCGACCTCGCCGAGCTCTCCGCGCACTTCGACGCGACCATCGCGCACGACCACCGCATCGAACCGCGCGACTGGATGCCGGACGGCTACCGCGCGACGCTGGTGCGGCAGATCGCCCAGCACGCCCACTCCGAGATCATCGGCATGCAGCCGGAGGGGGAGTGGATCACCAAGGCCCCCTCGCTGCGGCGCAAGGCGATCCTCTTCGCCAAGGTCCAGGACGAGGCCGGACACGGGCTCTACCTCTACTCCGCCGCCGAGACGCTCGGCATCGACCGCGCCGAGCTGACCGAGCGGCTGCTCAACGGGCGGCAGAAGTACTCCTCGATCTTCAACTACCCGACGCTGAGCTTCGCCGACGTCGGCGTGATCGGCTGGTTCGTCGACGGCGCGGCCATCTGCAACCAGGTGCCGCTCTGCCGCTCCAGCTACGGTCCCTACGCCCGCTCGATGGTCCGGATCTGCAAGGAGGAGTCCTTCCACCAGCGCCAGGGCTACGAGTTGCTGCTGACCATGATGTCCGGCAGTGCCGCCCAGCGCGCCCAGGTGCAGGACGCCGTGGACCGCTGGTGGTGGCCCTCGCTGATGATGTTCGGCCCGCCGGACACCGACTCGCCCAACAGCGCCCAGTCCATGGCCTGGCGGATCAAGCGCCACAGCAACGACGAACTGCGGGAGCGCTTCGTCGACATGACGGTGCCTCAGGCGGAGAAGCTCGGCGTCACGCTCCCCGACCCGGAGCTGCGCTGGAACGCGGAGCGCGGCTCGCACGACTTCGGCACGCCCGACTTCGACGAGCTGATGCGGGTGATCAAGGGTGACGGCCCCTGCAACGAGCAGCGGATCACCCGGCGCCGTCAGGCCCACGAGGACGGCGCCTGGGTACGCGAGGCCGCCCTCGCCCACGCAGCCAAGCAGCAGGCCCGCGCGGCCGAAGCACGCGGTGCCGAGGCACGCGCCGCCGACACGCAGCAGAACCAGGAAGGAACGGCCGCATGAGCAGCCCCGAGTCTCCGCAGGCCCCGCAGACTCCCCAGGCCCCGCAGGGGAGTTGGCCCCTGTACGAGGTCTTCGTGCGCGGCAAGCGCGGCCTCAACCACGTCCATGTCGGCTCGCTCCACGCCGCCGACGAGCGGATGGCGCTGACCAACGCCCGCGACCTCTACACCCGCCGCAACGAGGGCGTCTCGATCTGGGTGGTCCGCTCCGAGGCCATCACCGCCTCCACCCCGGACGAGAAGGACCCGTTCTTCTCGCCCAGCGGCGACAAGGTCTACCGTCACCCGACCTTCTACGCCATCCCCGACGACGTCCCGCACATCTGATCCCCCACATCCGGTCCGACACAACTGGTCCACCCGCACCCACGTAGGAGCCCTCGCGTGACCGACGACCACGTCTACCTCTCGCTCGCCGAGGAGCACGGGGACGACACCCGCTGGGCCTTCGGCACCGGGTTCGAGGACCCGCTGCACGGCGTCGACACCACGCTGCCCGCCGGCGTGGACGCCGACGAGCTGGCCGCGCTCTGCCTGGCCCTCGCCGACGACGCGCTGGTGGCCGCGCAGCGACTGGCGGAGTGGGTCACCCTGGCACCGGAGTTGGAGGAGGAGGTCGCGCTCGCCAACATCGGCCTGGACCTGCTCGGCCAGGCCCGGCTGCTCTACGCCCGCGCCGGACAGGCCGAGGGGAAGGGCCGCGACGAGGACGCGCTCGCCTACCTGCGCGACCCTGGCGAGTTCCGCAACGTGCTGCTGGCCGAGGTCCCGAACGGCGACTTCGCGCACTGCGTGGTCAAGCTGCTGCTGCTCTCCAGCTGGCGGCTGGCCCAGCTGCAGCAGCTCATCGGCCACGCGGACCCGGTGCTCGCCGCCGTCGCCCACAAGGGTGTCAGCGAGCTGACGTACCACCGCGACCACGCCGCCCAGTGGGTGGTCCGGCTCGGCGACGGCACCGACGAGTCCGCGCGCCGTACCGGCGCCGCGCTGGCCGAACTCTGGCCCTACCGCGCCGAGCTCCATGCCGCCGCGCCGGAGACGCGCAACGAGGTCGAGGCGGTGCTGGCGGAGGTCCTCGCAGCCGCGCGGCTCGACGCGCCGGGTGAGGACGCCACGGTCCCGGCGGTGTCCGGCCGTTCCGGTGAGCACACCGAGCACCTCACCGAACTCCTCGCCGAACTCCAGGGCGTGGCGCGGTCCGACCCGGAGGCGATCTGGTGAACACAGTGACACCTCTGACGCCCGCGACGCCCCCGACACCTCTGTCGCCCCCGGCGCGGGCAACCCCCGACGCCGCCCGCGCCGCCGCCGAGGCGGTGCGCGACCCCGAGCTGCCCATGCTCACTCTCGCCGACCTCGGCGTGCTGCGTGACGTCCGGCTTGAGGACGACGGTTCGGTGACCGCCGTGCTCACCCCCACCTACAGCGGCTGCCCGGCGCTCGCCGAGATGCGGGCCGACCTGGACGCGGCACTGCGCTCGGTCGGCTTCGCAACCGTCCACGTGCGCACGGAACTCAGCCCGCCGTGGAGCACCGACGACATCACCGCCGAGGGCCGACGCAAGCTCGCCGAGGCGGGCATCGCCCCGCCCGGCCGCGCGCCGCGCCGGAGCACCGGCCCGATCCCGGTGACGCTCACCGTCCGTCCTGACTCCGCCGTCCGCTGCCCGC
The DNA here is from genome assembly GCF_041262485.1 of Streptacidiphilus sp. BW17. Lineage (NCBI taxonomy): Bacteria > Bacillati > Actinomycetota > Actinomycetes > Kitasatosporales > Streptomycetaceae > Streptacidiphilus > Streptacidiphilus sp. BW17. The sequence goes on from NZ_JBGCCR010000033.1 coordinate 40,570, forward strand.
AGTGCGGGTCGCCGGACACCGAGGAGACCAGTCGTTTCGGCGCCACCGCCTGCAAGGCGCTGCGCCGCTGCCGCGCCTGCCGCGAGCCCTTCGAGCAGGTCAAGGAGATCTAGTGCGCACCAGTTTCCACCCGCTGCGGGTCGCCGCCGTCGAGCCGCTCTGCGAGGACGCCGCGGCCGTCACCTTCGACGTCCCGGACGACCTGGCCGAGCGGTTCGCCTTCCGCGCCGGGCAGTCGCTGACGCTGCGTCGGGTCGTCGACGGGCACGACGAGCGCCGCTCGTACTCGCTGTGCGCGCCGGAGGGCGGTCCGCTGCGGATCGGCGTCCGCGAGGTGCCCGGCGGCCTCTTCTCCTCCTGGCTGGTGCGCGACCTGCGGCCGGGCGACGTGGTCGAGGCGCTGCCGCCGCTCGGCAGCTTCGTGCCGGACCTCACCGTGCCCGCGCACCACGCGCTGATCGGCGCGGGCTCCGGCATCACGCCGCTGCTGGCCATCGCGGCCTCGGCGCTGGCCGACCCCAAGGCCCGGGTCACCCTGCTCTACGGCAACCGCCGCAGCGACTCGGTGATGTTCGCGGACGAGCTGGCTGACCTCAAGGACCGCTACCCGGAGCGGTTCCATCTGGTCCATGTGCTGTCACGGGAGCCACGGGAGAGCGAGCTGCTCAGCTGCCGCCTGGACGCCGAGCATCTGGACGCGGTGCTCCGCGCGCTGGTGGACGTCCCCGACGTCGACCACTGGTGGCTCTGCGGCCCACTCGGCATGACCGAGGACGCCCGCGCGGTCCTGTCCGGCCGTGGTGTTGCCGCCGAACGAATCCACCGCGAGCTCTTCTACGCCGAGGACGAGGAGCCGCCGCCCGCAGTCAGCCACGAGGACCGTGGACCTGACGGCCCCTCGGCCGAGCTGGAGCTGACGCTCGACGGCCGGGTCTCCACCCTGCGGATGCCTGTGGGCGAGACCGTGCTCGACGCCGCCCAGCGGGCCCGGCCGGACCTGCCGTTCGCCTGCAAGGGCGGCGTCTGCGGCACCTGCCGCGCGCTCGTCGTCTCCGGTGAGGTGCGGATGCGCCGCAACTTCGCTCTGGAGGACGCCGAGCTGACGGCGGGTTATGTGTTGACCTGCCAGGCCGAGCCGGTCAGCGAGCGGGTCGTGCTGGACTACGACTCGTAGCCGTAGCCGTAGCCGTAGCCGTAGCCGTAGCCGTAGCCGTAGCCGTAGCCGTAGCCGTAGCCGTAGCCGTAGCCGTAGCCGGGACGGTCGGTGTTCCCTCTCAGCCGCTCTTGCGGCGGAACGAACGCTGGCCGCCCGACTTGCCGTGGGTGCCGTGGATCTTCGACGGGTCCTGACCGCGTCCGGAGCCCTGCTCCGCCTGGGGGTCGCGACGGCGGGCCAGGGCCTCGCGGAACTTCCGCTTGACGTCGTCCTCGGAGTCGGCTGGGCCGGAATGTTCGTCGTCCGCCATGGGATGCCTCCAGGTGCGCGTGCGGTGAAAGTGCTGTGGTGTCTGTGCACGCTCAGTCTTTCACGCGGCGACCACCGGATGTGACCGGTTTATGAGCGGTTCACCCGGTCCACGCGACCGCGCCCGCAACCCGCGCGTATCACGGATCGGGACGGGCCTCGGATGTAGGGTGAGCCCGCAGCACGCGGGCCCCTCGCTGCAGGTTTCCGGGCCCGCCCGGTTCTCCGAGGGAAACGGCCCTGATGGATCTCGCGTACATCCCCAGCCCGTCGCAGGGCGTCTGGCACCTCGGCCCCGTGCCGATCCGCGCGTACGCGCTGTGCATCCTGGCCGGGATCGCGGCCGCGATCTGGCTGACCCGCAAGCGCTGGATCAAGCTCGGCGGCAACCCCGAGGACATCTTCGACGTCGCGCTGTGGGCCGTACCGTTCGGCATCCTCGGCGGTCGGCTCTACCACGTGATCACCGACCCCGAGCTCTACTTCAAGGCGGGCGAGCAGCCGATCCGCGCCCTCTACATCTGGGACGGCGGGCTCGGCATCTGGGGCGCGGTCGCGCTCGGCGCGGTCGGGGCCTGGATCGGCTGCCGCCGCAAGGGCATTCCCCTCTCCGGCTTCGCTGACGCGCTCGCGCCCGGCCTGATCCTGGCGCAGGCGATCGGACGCTGGGGCAACTGGTTCAACCAGGAGCTCTACGGTGACCCGACCAAGCTGCCCTGGGGCCTGGAGATCAACAAGGTCAACCCCGACGGCAGCGTGGTCCACGGTGTCTTCCAGCCGACCTTCCTCTACGAGTCGCTCTGGGACCTGGCCATCGTCTTCGTGCTGCTCTACGCGGACCGGCGCTGGAGCCTCCAGGGAGGCCGCCTCTTCGCGCTCTACGTCGCCTGCTACACGGCGGGTCGCGGCTGGATCGAGGCGCTCCGCAGCGACCACGCCAACCGGATCCTCGGCCTGCGCGTCAACGACTGGACCTCGCTGCTGCTCTTCCTGGCGGCCGTCGGCTTCCTGGTCGCGACCCGCAACCGTTCCGTGCCGGAGAACCCGATCGGCGCCTCCCGCCTGCCGGTCGAGCCGGTCGGTCCGGTCGAGCCGCTGGACGAAGCAGTGGACGAAGCCGGTGCGCCCGAGGACGCCCTGACGACGCCCGAACCCGCCGGAGCGACGCGCGTGTCCGGCGACGCGGGCGACCCCAAGCAGCCGGCCTGAGCCCGTCCGAGTCCGGGTCTGAATCCTGCTGATCTTCCCGCCCTGTCCACCGGGCCGTCGGGCCGCCTGCGTGGGTAGCATGCGCACAGGACCGACACAGCGATCGGGACTGCGGACTGCGCTGGGTGGTTCCGGGGTTCCGCGAGGGGGCTTGGAACGTGAGTACGAGCACGGTGCTGTCGGTGGTGTTCGCGGTGTGTGCCGCCGTGAGCAACGCCCTGGGTACCGTGCTGCAACGTCGCGCCGCGCTTGTCGTGCCCGCCTCCAAGGGCTTCCGGCTCGGGCTGATGTGGGACCTGCTGCGCACTCCCGTGTGGCTCTTCGGCATCCTCGGCGTGATCTTCGCCGCGATCTTCCAGGGCGTGGCCCTGGCGACCGGACCGCTCGCCGTGGTCCAGCCGATCTTCGTCCTCGAACTGCCCGCCGCGCTGCTGATCGCCAGCCTGGTCTTCCACCGGAGGATGCCCACGCTCGGCTGGATCTGGGTGGCCTGCATGGTCGTCGGCCTCGGCACCGCGCTGGCCGCGGCCGCGCCCAGCGGCGGCAGCCCACAGGCGGGCGTCGGGCTCTGGGTCTTCGCGCTCGCGTCCTGCGGCGGCATGATGATCATGCTCTGCGTGATCGCGCTGCGTCACTCCTTCGGTGGTGTCCGGGCGGTCTGCCTGGGCCTGGCCGCCGCGATCGGCTACGCGCTCACCGCCGCGCTGATGAAGTCCGCCACCGACACCCTGGACCACCAGGGCGTCGCGGCGTTCTTCAGCGCCTGGCAGACCTACGGCTTCGCGGCCGTCGGCGTCTGCTCTCTCTTCGTCCTGGAGAACGCGATGCAGGCCGGCCCGCTGGTCGCCTCGCAGCCCGCGCTGACCCTCGGTGACGCGCTGATCAGCCTCTCGCTCGGCGTCACGCTCTACGACGAGTCGGTCAACACCGGCTGGTGGCTGATCCCCGCCATCTTCGGCGTCGGCCTGGTGGCACTCGGGGCGATCGGGCTCTCCCGTCTGCAGATGATGCCGGAGGGGGAACGCCCCGGCGCGAAGCCGACCGGGCCGTTGACCGATCCCGTGGCCGATCCGGGGCCGAAACCCGACCCCGACCCCGACGCCGATCCGGAGCCCGATCGCGCGCCCGACCCGGAGCCCGATCGCGCGCCTGCGGGCGGTGGCGACGTACATCCCCGGGAGTAGCTGACGCGTCCGGGAACGCATCCGCCGGCCGAGGCGGCGGCGTGGCCACGGCGAGCAGGATCGGGGGCATGGAGACAGCCATCGCCCTGGACCGGGCGACCAAGCGCTTCGGCGAGCGGACCGCCGTCGACGCCCTCACCCTGGAGATTCCGCGCGGCGCGACCGTCGCGCTGCTCGGCGCGAACGGGGCAGGCAAGAGCACCACCGTCGGCCTGCTGATGGGCCTGCACACGCCCGACGCCGGACGGGTGACCGTCGCCGGACTCGCGCCCCGCACCGCCGTGGTCCAGGGCCGGATTGCCGCCATGCTCCAGGACTGCGGCCTGATGCCGGGCGTCACCGCCGCCGAGGTGGTCGGCCTGTGCCGCCGGATGTACCCCGCGCCGCTGCGCGTCGAGGAGGCGCTGGAGCTGGCCGGACTGCGCGAGCTGGCGCACCGTCGGGTCGACCGGATGTCCGGCGGCCAGGCGCAGCGGCTCAAGTTCGCGCTGGTGGCTGTCGCCGGTGCGGACACCATGCTGCTGGACGAGCCCACCCGCGCCCTCGACGTCCAGGGCCGCCGCGAGTTCTGGGCCGCGATGCGCAACTGCGCCGCGTCGGGCCGGACCATCCTCTTCGCCACCCACTACCTGGACGAGGTCGAGGAGAACGCCGACCGCGTGGTGGTCGTGGCCCGCGGCCGGATCGTCGCCGACGGCACGCCCGCGCAGATCCGGGAGGCGGGCGGAAAGTCGGTCGTCCGGTTCCGGCTCCCGGCCCCGAGTATGTCTCAACTGCCTGAGCTGCCCGGCCGGTTGACCGTCGAGCACGGCTGGGCCACGGTCCGCACCGCCGACCCGGACACCGTGGTGCGGCTGCTGGCCCGCAGCGACGCCGCGTGGAGCGACCTGCGCGTCGCCCCGCCCAGCCTGGACGACTCGTTCCTGGCACTCACCGGACCGACAAGCCCAGCCCCGTTCGAGGAGGCACGAGTCTGATGACGCTGCACCTGTTCCGGCTCGAATGCCTGCGGATGCTCCGCGACCCGCGCTACCTCGCGCTGGCCGTCGTCGCGCCGATCGGCTTCTACCTGCTCTTCGCCTCTCTCTTCGGCGGCAAGCCCACCCAGCCCGGCGAACTACCGGGCACCGTCGAGATCATGGTGGCCATGGCCGCTTACGGCGCGATCTGGGGCGCCCTGTCGTCGACCGGCCCGCGGATCGCGCACGAGCGCAGCAGCGGCTGGTTGGAGCAGTTGCGCGCCATGCCGGTCACCGGACGCCAGTTGCTCACCGCGAAGATCGCCGCCGGACTGGCCGTGGCGCTGCCCGCGCTGGTGCTGGTCTGCGTCACCGCCGTCGCTGTCAAGGGCGTGCGGCTGGACGCGTGGCAGTGGTGCGTGCTGATCCCGGCGATGTGGCTGGGCAGCCTGCCGTTCGCGCTGATGGGCGTGGCGCTCGGTTTCGCGGTCGGACCGGAGGCGGCGTTCCCGCTCAGCTACGCCCTCTACATGGCCGGTTCCGCGCTCGGCGGCCTCTGGGTCCCGCCCGCGCAGCTCTCCGCCGGACTGCGCAGCGTCGCCCACGCGCTGCCCACCAACCGCCTCGCCGACGTGGGATGGCAGATCGTCGGCGGCCACGCCCCGACCGTCGCCGACGTCGCCGTCCTCGCTGCCTGGTCGGTCGGCTTCGCCGGGCTGGCCGTCCTCGCCTACCGGCCAGGGAAGGCCGGTCGCCGCGCCCGGGCTGACGAGGCCTCGCCCGTCGCGGCCGGATGAACGCCTACGCTGCCACCGTGGTGCAGCCCCGGAACCGAGCCGTCCCGGCCCTCGACCTGGCAGTCGTCGGCTCGGTGACCGTCTTCGCCTGCTTCGGTGTCTGGGCCGAGCAGCACTACGGCCCGCACCCGCAACCGTGGCCGCCCGGCGCCTACTTGCTGACCGTGGCGGCGGCGCTGCCGCTGCTGCTGCGCCGCACCCGCCCGGTCCTGGCGTCCGCCCTCTGCCTGGCCTGCATCGCCGCGTACCACTTCGCGGGCTATCCGGGCCTGGCCCCCGCCGTGTTGGTCTTCCTGGTCTGCGCCGGGCTGCCGATGTACGCCGCCCGCAACGGGCTCGCCCTCGGCCTGCTCGCGGCGCTGCTGGTCTGGCTGATCCCGACGCTGCCGCCGAACCGGGTGCCCTGGTACGGCCTGGACGTCTCCATGCCCGCGGTCGCCTATGCGGCGAGTGCCGTCGTCGGCCACTTCGCCCGGCGACGGCAGTTGGAGCACGAGGCGATGGTGCGTCAGGAGGCCGCCGCCGCAGAGGAACGGACCGGTCGCCGCCTCGCCGAGGAGCGCCTGCGCATCGCCCGTGAGCTGCACGATGTCCTCGCCCACACCATCTCCGTGGTCGCCGTCCAGAGCAGCGTCGCCCTCGACGCCCTGGACGCGGACGAGTCCCCGGCCGCTCGCGAGGCGATGCTCCAGGTCCGCGGTGCGGCCCGGCAGGCGATGCCGGAGCTGCGCGCCGCGCTGGACATGTTGCGCGGAGAGTCCGGTGAGACCGGCGAGTCCGGCGCGCTCCCCGACGCCCGCCCGCAGCCGGGTCTCGCCGACCTGCCGGACCTGGCCCGGCAGTTGCGCGAGAGCGGACTGGAGGTCGCATTGGACACCGGCGGCGCGAGCTCTGCCGCGGACCTGCCGCCGCTGGTGCAGCTGACGGCTTATCGGATCGTCCAGGAGGCGCTGACCAACACCCTCCGCCACGCCCACGCCAGCCGCGCCTCTGTCGTCCACGCCACGGTCGTCCTGCGCCGCCAGGACGGTCGGCTGCTCGTCGAGGTTGCTGACGACGGCGAGGGGTTCGTCGAGGCAACACCGGCCTCCGGCTTCGGCCTGCTGGGCATGCGCGAGCGCGCCGAGGCGCTCGGCGGCCGGGTCGAGACGGGACCGCGCCCGGACCGGTCCGGGTTTCTGGTCCGCGCCGAACTACCGTGGGAGACGGGGTAATCCATGCAGGCAGAGGGTTCTGACCGGGGTCCTGTCCCGGGTCCGGTCCGGGTGCTGATCGCGGACGACCAGGCCCTGGTCCGGGCGGGCTTCCACGCGCTGCTCGCCCGCGCCGAGGACATCGAGGTGGTCGGTGAGGCAGCCGACGGCCTCGACGCCGTGGCACAGACGGCCCGGCTGCGCCCGGACGTGGTGCTGATGGACGTGCGGATGCCGCGCCTGGACGGCATCGCCGCCACCGCGCGGATCGTCGCCGACCCCGGGCTGGCCGACACGAAGGTGGTCGTGGTGACCACCTTCGAGCTCGACGAGTACATCCACCGCGCGCTGCGCGCCGGGGCCAGCGGCTTCCTGCTCAAGGACCTCGACGGCGACGAGCTGCGCCGCGCGGTCCGGGTGGTCGCGGCGGGCGAGGCGCTGCTTGCGCCCAGCGTCACCCGTCGTCTGATCGGCGCGTTCACCCGACGGGGCGGCGGCGCGCTGCCACCCGAACTGGCCCAGGGTTCGGCCGTGCTGACGGACCGTGAGCGCGAGGTCGTCGCCCTGGTCGGCCGTGGACTGAGCAACGAGGAGATCGCCGCCGAACTGGTCATCTCCCCGGCCACCGCCAAGACCCATGTCTCCCACGCGATGACCAAGCTCGCCGCCCGCGACCGGGCCCAGCTCGTCGTCTTCGCCTACGAGACGGGCCTGGTCTGAGCGCCACGGAAATGGGGAGGTGTCCGTGGCGGGCGCGGCACTAGGGTTCCGGGGACCTGTGTCCCCGGAACCCTTCAGGACTCGAGGAGCCGTATGCACGACCGCACCGCCCAGGCCAACTCCTTCGGCGCGGCTGCCGCCGCCTACGAGCGCGGCCGTCCCGACTACCCTGCCGCTGCCCTGGACTGGCTGCTGCAGGCCAGGACGGGAGCCGCTCCGCGTGACGTCGTCGACCTCGGAGCCGGGACCGGCAAGCTGACCCGGTCGCTGTGCGCCCGCGGTCTCGCCGTCACCGCCGTCGAGCCGTCCGAGGGTATGCGCGAGCAACTGGCGTCGGCCGTGCCCGAGGCCACGGTGCTGGCGGGTGCGGGGGAGTCGATGCCGCTCCCGGACGACGCCGCCGATGTCGTGCTCGCCGCACAGTCGTGGCACTGGGTGGACACTGTCCTCGCCGTCCCCGAGGTGGCGCGGGTGCTGCGGCCGGGCGGAACGCTCGGTCTGGTCTGGAACGTCAGGGACGAGCGTGCGGACTGGGTCGCCGCCCTCGGCCGCCTGCTCCACCCGGAGGGCACGCCCGTCACCGGCGGTGTCGGCGTGGAGGGCCTGGCCGATCACCCCGACCTGTTCGAGCCGGTCGAGCGGTTCGACGTCCCCTGGACCCACACCCTGACCGGCGACCAGCTCGTCGACCTGGTCGCCTCGCGCAGCTACGTGATCACCCTGCCCGACGCCGACCGCGAGACGCTGCTCGCCGAGGTGCGCGCCCTGACGCGCCGTCACCCCGCCCTGGCGGGCCGGACGCGGGTGCAGCTCCCGTACGTGACGGAGTGCTACCGGGCCCGCGCGAGGACCTGACCGGCGAAGGAGCTCTCCCGGGGGTGTTCGTGGAGGTAGCGGTCGATCGCGACCGCCGCCTCGCGGCCCGCCCGGTTGGCGCCGATCGTCGACGCGGACGGCCCGTAGCCGACGAGGTGCACCCGGGGATCGGCGGCGGCCTGCGTCCCCGCCATCCGGATGCCGCCGCCCGGCTCGCGCAGCCCCAACGGCGTCAGATGCCCGACGGCGGCGCGAAAGCCCGTGGCCCAGACGATCGCGTCCACCGGCTCCTCGTGCCCGTCCGACCCGGAGGGCCTGTCCGACCCGGCGTCCGCCCAGACCACGCCGTGCTCGGTGATCCGGTCGAACATGGGGAGCCGGTTCAGCGCGCCCAGCTCGCGTGCCCGCAGCAGTGCGGGGGAGGGCGGCAGGCCCGTCACCGAGACCACGCTGGTCGGCGGCAGTCCGGCGCGCACCCGCTGCTCCACCATGGACACGGCCGCCCGTCCCAGCTCGGGCGCGAACCGCTCCTCGCGGAAGACCGGCGGCCTGCGGGTCACCCAGAGCGTCTCGGCCACGGCCGCGGTCTCCGCCAGGATCTGGATCGCCGACGCGCCGCCGCCCACCACGACGACCCGCTTGCCTGCGAACTCCTCCGGCCCCCCGTAGGCGGAGCTGTGCAGCATCCGGCCCCGGAACCGCTCGGCGCCCGGGTAGCGCGGTACGAACGGCCGCGTCCACGTCCCGGTCGCGTTGACGAGCGTCCGAGTGAGCCAGCCGCGCGTGCCGCCCTCGGTGCCGCCCTCGGTGGCGCTCTCGGTGGCGATCAGCAGGCGTCCCGAGCCGTCGTCCGCCTCGCCGACTGACGAGACCCGGACCGGGCGCAGCACCGGAACCTCGTTGTCCCGCTCGTACGCCGCGAAGTAGCCCGGCAGCACGTCGCGCGCGGCCTGCTCCGGCGTGAAGTCGGGCAGCGGCGCGTACGGCAGCTGGTGGAAGCCGTGCACCATCGCCATGGTGAGCGTCGGCGGCCGGTGCTGCCACGCGCCGCCCGGCCCGGCGTCCGCGTCCAGCACCACGAAGTCCCGGTACGGGACGAGCCCGCGCCGACGCAGGTGGTAGGCGGTCGACAGGCCCGCCTGTCCCGCGCCGATCACAACCGCTTCGACCGTTTCAAGTTCAACACTCACGCCCATGAAACATCTGGCGGGGCGCGAGGCTTCCCGCGTGGCAGTCGGCGTCGCTGACCTGCGGACACTCTCCAGCATGAGAGCGTGGCAAACGGACTGAACAATCCGAAAGCGGGAGGAAACGGAATGAGCCAGACCAGCGTCGAGCCGGTGCCGGACTACATCGTCGTCGGGGTCGACGGCTCGGCCCACTCCGGCGAGGCGCTGCGCGTGGCGATCCGGCAGGCGGAGCTGACCGGCAGCCTCGTCCACGCCGTGCTCGCCTGGGAGTGGCCGAGCATCTTCTCGGTGCCCGAGCCGCCTCCCGGCCAGGCGGGGCTCACCTTCGAGGAGCAGGCGGTGCACCGTCTGGCCGAGGGCGTCGAAGAGGTGGCCGGCCCCGGCCCGCATCCGATCATCCGGCAACGGGTGATGCAGGGCTCGCCGACCCAGGTGCTGCTCGACGCGGCCGAGGGCGCCGCGCTGCTCGTCGTCGGCAGCCGTGGCTTCGGCGGCTTCAAGGGCATCATGCTGGGCTCGGTCAGTCAGCACCTGGCCCAGTACGCGCGCTGCTCGGTGCTCATCGTCCGGGAGCGGGACGGCGCGCGCTGACGGACTGTCAGGCCTGTCCGGTCTCGAAACGCTTGACCTTGCCGTCGACGACCTCGAACCGCCAGACGGTGTTCATCTCGCCCCAGGTGTCGTTGCGGAAGCGGGCCACCAGCCTGCGCCCGCCGTCCGACTCCTTCTGCACGTCCATCCGCCCGCCTGAGGAGAAGATCTCCCGGTCGATCCAGTCGTGCAGGTCGCGGTCCGAACCGTCGTCCGCCATCGTCGCGTCGGCGGTCAGCAGCTCGACGAAGGCGTCGCGGTCGTGCCCGTTGACGGCGGCCACGAGTCGGCGGACGACGGGGTCGGAGAGCTTGTCGGTGGCGATGGTCATGTCGGCCTCTCTGCTGGTTCGCGGTTCGGTACGCGGGTGGTTCCAGCGAACACCCGCGCCCGAGCAGGCGCGCGCAGAGACCCGCCGTTCAGGCGGTGCGCTGGGTGACCCGCCACAGGCGGCGCGGCAGCTCGCCCTCCTCGAACGCGTCAACCTCGACCGAGTCCCACCCCTGGGCCAGCTCGTCCAGCAACTGCTCGGAGAAGAAGTGCACGGCGAACCCGCCGTGCTCCCAGATGTCGTCGCCGCGCCCCGTCCCCGCGCCGAAGTGCGCGTCGCCGACGTGCCGGAGGTCTGCTCCCGTGTGCGGTTCCGGCTGCGCTGCCGGCGCTGTCAGCGCTGGGACGATCCTCGCACGGCGTCGTCGTCGGCCCCGGACACGCCTGCGTCGCCGACCTGGGAGGCGACCTGCACGTCGCCGACCTGGCGGAGTGCCTCCGCGACGATGTCGTTCAGCCCGTCCTGGTGCGCGCCGCGCCAGTACGCGCGCCCGCACGCGGTGCACCGGGCGAAGGTGTCGTAGCTGCGCTCGGTCCCCTCCCGCAGCTGTGGCCGGACCTCCTCCAGCGTCGCCGGGCGGAGCTCGCCGTTGCAGGCCGTGCAGCGGGTCCACGGCGCTAGCGGCGGCCGGAACCGCTCCAGCACGTCGGTCAGTTGCTCCTCCGGCCGGTGGCTGTACACGTACGCGCCTGCCCACAGCTCGCGCCGGTGCAGCAACCCCCGGTCCCGGGACAGCATCACCCGCTGCTCCCGCGCGGACTGCGCGGCCAGCGCGGCGTCCCCGATGTCGAGCCGTTCGTACGCCGCGTCCACGCCCAGCAGCCGCAACCGGCGCGCCAGCGTCCCCAGATGCACGTCGAGCAGGAAGCGCGCCGGTCCCGGCAGCGTCTGCGGGCGCATCACGGCGTCGACCTGGATCCGGTCCCCGGCGACGGGCACGTACGCGGTCGTGGTCTCCCGCCCGTCCAGCAGCAGCCGCCCCACCTCGGTCAGCGGCACGCCGAGCGACTCGACCACATGCCCGAGCGTGGACGAGCCGTCGGTGCGCACCTGCGCCCCGTCGGCCGCGCGCCGCGGGGCGGAGACGAAGAGGTGCAGCTCGGGCGCGAAAGTGATGACGATCTCCGGTCCGTCCACGCGGCCAGCATCGCACCGCGACGACGGGCGCGGCCAGCGCTTTTGTCAGCTGCGCTGGTCGTCCGCCTGCTTGTCGGCCTTCTCCTGCATCTCAAACCAGATGAACTTGCCCTCGCCGCGCGGGCGCACACCCCAGCCTTCCGCCAGCAGGTCCAGCAGCACCAGGCCGCGTCCCGAGGAGGCCATCTCGCCCGGGGAGCGCCGGTGCGGCAGTTCGTCGCTGCCGTCCGACACCTCGACGCGCAACAGCCGCTCACCCGCGGGTCCGGTCAACTCGGCTGTCAGCGCCGCTTCCTGATCGGTGTGCAGCAGCACGTTGGCGAGCAGCTCCGAGACCAGCAGCACGGCCGCGTCCACGCCGTCCGGCTCGTGCCAGTCGCGGAGGATGCCGCGCAGCTCCCGGCGCGCGCCCGCGAGCCGCTCGGGCTGGCCCTGGGCGACGGTCAGCATCAGCCGGCGGCCGGTCGGCTTCGGCGCGCCGACGCGTTCGTCGCGGCGGAGCAGCAGCAGCGCGATGTCGTCCTCGCGCCGGTCGGCGAGCCGGCCCGCGCCGCGGTGCGAGGCGGGCCCGTGGACCGCCTGTATCAGCGCGTCGGCGATCGCCTCCAGGTCCTCCACCGGACCCGGCTCCACCACGTCCCTGACCCGGATCCACCCGGTGTACCAGTCGTGTCCGCCGGTCTCGATGAGGCCGTCGGTGCAGGCCATGAACACCTCGCCGACCTGCAGCTCCAGCTCGGTGACCGGATAGCTCTCGTCGTCCGGCATCAGCCCGAGCGGCAGCCCGCCGTCGACGTGCCGGATCATCGCGCTGCCGTCGGGCATGCGCAGCACCGGGTGCGGGTGCCCCGCGCGGGCGATGGCCAGCTTGCCGGTCGCCGGATCGGCCTCGATGTAGATGCAGGTGGCGAACCGGTCTTCGTCCAGGCTGGCCAGGAACCGCGACGCGCGCGACAGCACCGCGTCCGGCCGGTGCCCCTCGACCGCGTACGCGTGCACCGCCGTGCGCAGCCGCGACATCACCCCGGCGGCGTGCACGTCGTGCCCCTGCACGTCACCCACGACCAGCGCGACCCGCCCGCCCGGCAGGTCGATCACGTCGTACCAGTCGCCGCCGACCAGCAGCCCGCCGCCGGTGGGCACGTAACGCGCGGCGACCGTCAGTCCGTCGAGCTGGCGCGCCGAGTCGCCCATCGAGCGCCGCAGCCCACGGGAGAGCGCGCGCTCCGCCTCGTTGGTGTGCGCCCGTTCCAGCGCCTGCGACAGCATCCGCGCCACCGTCGACAGCACGGCCCGCTCGTCCGGCGTGAACGCGACGGGCGTGGCGAACGCCGCCAGCCACGCGCCGGTCGTCCGACCCGCCGTCACCAGCGGCAGGAACGCCCACGACCTGCGGTGGAACCCCTGCGCCAGTGGCCAGGTCGCCGGGAACCGGCGCTGGTACTCCTCCGGCGAGGAGAGGTAGATCGGCCGCCCGGTCCGCACCACCTGCGCCGCCGGGTACTCGGTGTCCAGCGGCATCTGGAACGGCGAGGCCTGTTCGGAGGTGTGTCCGTGTTGTCCCACCACGGTCAGCAGCGTGCCGCGCACGCCGAACACCGCCTGCCCGTCCGGGGAGAAGCCCGGCATCGCGAGTGTTGCGGCGACCCGGAGCACCTCGCTGGTCGTGCTCGCCTCGGCGAGCGCGCGGCCCGCGTCGAGCAGGAACGCCTCCCGCGAGCGCCGCAGGTCGGTCTCCGGCAGCCGCGCGCGGACGCCGGTGGCGGAGCGGGCGGAACGTTCGGGGTGGGAGGGCTGGACGAGGGCTTGCGCCGCGGACGCTGCCGGGGGCTGCGTCGATGCCCGCGACGGTGCGTCGTCCGTCCGGGGGAGCGCGTTGAGCGCCTGGATCTGGGCGCGTCCGGCCTCGTCCGTGCGGAGGGGCTCCGGCGGCTCGGGCAGCGGGGGACGCGGCTGGGCGTCGATCGCTGTCCCCTGCAGCGAGAAGCGGCTTCCCGGCGGTCCGGGGGATATCTGCACCATCACCGTGCGCAGCAGGTGCCCGTCCGGCGTCACCACACGGACCCGCGCGTCGTTGGGCCGCTGCTCCGTGAGCACCAGCCGCGAGGTCGCACTCAGCTGGGCCATGTCCTCGCCGTGCAGCTGCGAGCGGACGGACGCCGCCCCCAACTCCCCACCGTCGTCGGCGAGCCCGAGCAGTTCCCGGGTGCGGGCGTCTGCTTCGAGGACACCGTCGGTCGTGCTCCAACGCCAGACACCGATCCCGACGGCGTCGAGCACCGCCGAGGCCTGAAGCGCGACCGATCCCCCGACGGAATCGCTGACCATCGACTGGCCCCTTCGGCTGCGGATCTGTGCGTCTATCCGATCACCTTACGACCCGGTAGCCCCGGCAGGCGCGGCGGGCGCGGCGGGAAACGTCCTGGCTCGTGGCCGCCATGCGAGTTTGCCTCAGAGGCAAGAAACTTGCCCAGGAGGTGAAGGAGGTGTCCACTGAGTGCATGGACGCAGGAGCCACGCAGAAACCGGAAGAGCCAGGAACGCCCCGTGAGCGCAAGCTCGACGAGGAACTTCCCGGCCTCGGCGCGCGGCTGCGCGAGCGCCGACTGAGCAGCGGCCTCACGCTGGAGGCGGCCGCCGCCCGGATCGGCCTCTCACCCGCGCACCTGTCGCGGCTGGAGACCGCCAAGCGTCAGCCGTCGCTCCCCGTACTGCTGGGCCTCTCCCGAGCTTACGCCGTCCCGCTGGACGTCCTGCTCGGGGAGAAGCCGACGGTCCCCGCGACCGTCGTGCGCGGCGCAACCGCCGAGCCCTCGAAGGCCGGTGGATGGACCTACCGCCCCGCCGGAGCGCCCGGCCGCGCCATGCAGGCCCTGCGCGTGCACGTCCCGCAGGGCACGCAGGAGGCGGTCGTCCGGGTTCATCCGGGAGAGGAGTGGGTCTTCGTGCTCAGCGGACGCCTGGTGCTGCACCTGGACCGCGAGGAACACCTGCTCGACCCCGGTGACTCCGCCCACTTCGACTCGATGCGCCCACACCGTCTGTCCGCCGACTCGGCGGCCGGAGTCGACCTGCTCTTCCTGCACACGCTGCTGCAGAGCCCTACTTCGGAGTTGTGCCTTGGCTGACCACACTTCCCACCCCGTCCCCGGCCCCACGTCCGTCCGCTCCACCTCGGTCCCGCTGTCCGTCGAGGACGGCAGCACCCACACGGAGCACCGGGTCAATGTCCGGGTCTTCATCTACGTCATCGGCCTGCATGTCTTCGCGGGCCTGGCCATGCTGCTCTTCTACGCGGGCCAGCACCGCTCCTGACCGTCCGTCGGCGCCGGAAGTCACGCGTTGCTACGCCTCGCCCGCCGTTGCTGCGCGAGGGTGGCGGGGCTCGTAGAGGGCGAGGTCGCCGCCGCCGGGGAGGCGGAAGGCGGTGAGCAGGCCCCAGTTCAGTTCCTGTACGGGGCGGGTGAACTCGACGCCCTTGGCGGTCAGTTCGGCGACGGTGGCTGGCAGGTCGTCGCACATCAGCATCAGCTCGTGCGAGTGGACCGCCTGAGCCGGATGGAAGGCGATCTCGCTGGGCGGGGCCTGGAAGATCAGCCAACCGTGTCCGGCGTCGACGCCGGGCAGGCCCAGGACGTCGCGGAAGAAGGCCCGGTCGGCCTCGGCGTCGCTGGTGTAGATCACCACATGGGTGCCGTTGATCATGACTCGACGCTAAGCCGACCCGGTACCCCCGGCAAGCGCGGGCGCGCGGGAGACGGTCAGGCTCACCGTCCCGCCGTGTTGCAGCGTGGACCCGGCGGCGGGGGACTGCGTGCAGACGGTCCGAGGCGCGGCGGTGCTGCCCTGGCACGTGCCGGTGCGGATGTGGCCGACGTGCAGGCCGAGGGCGGCCAGGGTGCGGCGGGCATGGGAGAGGCTGTCGTGGGCAAGGTCCGGGACGGTCAGCGGGGTGACTGGTGACGCCCCGGTGGACGCGCTGGCACCGGTACCGCCGGTACCGCCGGTTACACCGCTGCCTGCGGCAGCGGCACCGCCCCCGCCGAGCGCGAACCAGCCCCCGACCACTCCCGCGACCAGCGCCGCCGCAAGCCCCGCCCGCGCCCCGAGCCGACGCCGATTCCGGCGTGGACTCTCGGGCAACTCGGCCTCCGTGTTCGGCGGCATGGGCTCGATGACCGTCTGCTCGCGCCGGAGCGCCGCGGTAGGCAGAGACGCAGCCGTGGGCAGAGACGCCGTCGTGCCCGACGGCACGGTCAGTCGCATGGTCGCCGACCGGGCGGGCGGCGCGGAGGGCACGGACTCCACAGACTCCAACGATTCCGCGCACTGCAGGAGCTGCACGGTCTGTGTGGACGTGTCCGCCACCGGCGCGGCCTCCGTCGCCAGCACGGCCTCGACCGCTCCGCGCATGGATGCCGCGTCCGGGAAGCGGTCGGCGGGGTCGCGGGCGAGGGCGCGGCAGACCAGGGCGTCGACGTCCGCCGAGAGACCGGGCGCCACGGTGGAGGGCCGCGGCGCGTCCTCCCTGAGGCGGCGCCAGATGGTGTCGAGCGGATTGTCGGACGCCATCGGCGGGCGTCCGGTGAGCAGCTCGTACAGCATGCAGCCGACGGCGTAGAGGTCGCTGCGCGCGTCCACCGGTTCGCCCCGCGCCTGCTCGGGGGAGAGGTAGTCGGCGGTGCCGACGACCATGCCGGTGGAGGTGAGCGTCTCTGACGGACCCTCCGCTCGAGTCACGCTGCGGGCGATGCCGAAGTCCATGAGCTTGACGGTGCCGTCGTCCAGGACCATCACGTTCGCAGGCTTGACGTCGCGGTGGACCATGCCGCGTGCATGGGCGTGGGCCAGCGCGTCGAGGAGGTCGGCGGTCACCCGGAGCGCCAGGCTCGGGGACAGCGGGCCGTCGGCCTGGAGGACCTGGGCGAGAGTGCGGCCGGGCAGGTACTCCATGACCAGGTAGGGCAGGTCCATGCTGCGTCCCGCGCCCTCGCCGGAGTCGAAGACGGCGACGATGCCGGGGTGGTTGAGCGACGCGGCAGCACGGGCCTCGCGGCCGAAGCGGACCCGGTAGACCGGGTCCGCCGCCAGCTGCGGGCGCAGGATCTTCACCGCGACGGTTCGGTCCAGTCGCAGGTCGCGGGCACGGTGCACCTCGGCCATGCCGCCGCTGCCGAGAACCCCGGACAGCAGGTAGCGGTCGCCGAGCGCGGGCGCGGGGTTGTCGGCAGGGCCGGGGGTCTCCAGGATGTCCACGGCGCGATGGTGACCGTGCTTCTTGTGGAAATCATGTGGCTGCCCCCGGCAGGCAGGCGCTCAGGCCCGGCCGGAGGACTTCTGGGTGCGGCGGGAGAGCGAGTCGACGATGACCGCGGCCAGCAGCACGCCGCCGGTGATCATGTACTGGATGTCGAGGGTCAGCCCCAGCATGTAGAGGCCGGAGTTGATCGACTCGATGACCAGGATGCCGAGCAGCGCGGACCAGACGCGTCCGCGTCCGCCGAAGAGGCTGGTGCCGCCGATGACGGCCGCGGCGATGGCCATCATCAGGTTGTTCGGGTCGGCTCCCGCCTGCCCGGCTGCGGACGTGGTGGCGGCGATGGCCAGGCCGCCGAGCGCCGCGAAGGTGCCGGAGATGGCGTAGACCGTGATCCGGACCATCGGCACGCTGATACCGGCGCGACGGCTGGCCTCGATGTTGCCGCCGACCGCGAAGATCTTGCGGCCGTACCGGGTCCGGCGCAGCACGAAGTCGCAGATCACCAACAGGGCAAGGAAGATGACCATCGCGTTCGGCACGCCGCTGGCGCGGTTGAGCACCCACGCGACCAGGAACACCGCGACCGCCAGCATGCCGGTGCGGAGCAGCAGCTCGCTGGTCGGACGGTAGGGGACGCCCGCCGCCCTGCGCCTGCGCTGCTGTCCGAAGAGGGAGAGCGCCATCGCCAGCACGGCGAGCCCGGCCAGCAGGTACGCCCCGGCGGTGTCGCCGTTGAGGAAGAACGAGTTGCCGGAGAGCAGGTGGTTGAGGCCGGTGTCCGGCAGGTTGATGGTGCCCGTCGAGCCGAGCAGCCAGAGCATGACGCCCTGCCAGGCCAGGAAGCCGGCCAGGGTGACCACGAACGCGGGCACGCCGATCCGGGCGAAGATCCACCCCTGGAGCCCGCCGATCGCCATGCCTGCCAACAGAGTCAGCAGCACCGCGACCCACGAGTTGACACCGTGGTTGACCGACAGCACGGCGAACAGCGCGGCGGCCAGGCCGCTGACCGAGCCCACCGAGAGGTCGATCTCGCCGAGCAGCAGGACGAAGACCAGGCCGACCGAGAGCAGGCCGAGCCCGACCATGTAGTACGAGATGTACTCGGCGTTGGAGGCGCTGAAGTACCTGCTGTCCTTGAGGGTGAAGATCAGCCAGATGACGATCAGCCCGACCACGACCGGGATCGAGCCGAGTTCGCCCCCGCGTACCTTGCGGCGGAACTCGTCGAAGTAGCCGCGCAGGCCTTCCTGACGGACCAGCAGCCGCGGGTCGATGGGCTGCGCGACGGCCGGAGGCGGCGTCGGGTCGGCGCGCTCGGCCGCGGCGGACGGGTGCGTCGGGTCGAAGGGCTTCCCAGGATCGGAAGGCGGTGGGAAATCCGTGCTCACATGCCCTCCGGGGTCGGTCCCGAGCCGCGGGCCTGCCGACGGGTGACCGCGTTGTCGGTGGCTCCGGTGATGGCGGCGATGATGGTCTCCTGCGTGGTCTCCCGCACCGGGAAGGTGCCGTTGTTGCGGCCGAGCCGCAGCACCACGACCGTGTCCGCCACCGCCCGGACGTCGACCATGTTGTGGCTGATCAGCAGCACGCCGTGGCCGCGGTCCCGCAGGCGCTCGACCAGGTCGAGCACCTGCGCCGTCTGCTCCACGCCGAGTGCCGCGGTCGGCTCGTCGAGGATGACCACCTTCGGGTCGCCGATCAGCGAGCGGGCGATGGCGACGACCTGACGCTGGCCGCCGGAGAGGCTGGCGACCGGGATGCGGACGCTGGGGATGCGGATCGACAGGGTGTCCAGCAGCTCCTGGGCGCGCTTCTCCATGGCCACCTCGTCGAGGGTGCCGCGCTTGATGAGCTCGCGGCCGAGGAAGAGGTTGGCGACCACGTCGAGGTTGTCGGCCAGCGCCAGGTCCTGGTAGACGGTGGCGATGCCGAGGTGTTGGGCGTCCTGCGGGCGGTGGATCGTGACGGGCCGACCCTCCCACTCGATGTCGCCCTCGTCGATCTGGTGCACCCCGGCGATCATCTTGACCACGGTCGACTTGCCCGCGCCGTTGTCGCCGACGAGGGCGACGACCTCGCCCGGGTGGACTTCCAGTTCGACGTCGGTCAGGGCCTGCACGGCGCCGAAACGCTTGGAGGCGCCGCGCAGGGCCAGGACCGGTTGGTCGTCCCTCACTCGAGGCCCGCCGACTTGCAGGCGGCGGCGTAGGTGGGGGTGCAGATCTGCGCGACGGTCCACAGGCCGTCCTGGACCACGGTGGACTTGATGTTGGACTTGTTCACCAGGACCGGGGTCAGCAGGTCGGACGGGACCGAGTTGCCGGAGCCGTTGGTCTGGGTGGTGGTGGCGGTGGAGCTGACGCTCTGTCCGGTGAGCAGGTCGACGGCCAGCGTGGCGGCGGACTCGGCCTCGGGCTTGTAGGCCTTGTAGATGGTGAAGGACTGGGTGCCGGCCACGATCCGCTGGATCGCGTCGAGCTGCGCGTCCTGGCCGGTCAGCGGGAGGTTGCTGATGCCGGCGTTCTTCATGGAGGTCGCGATACCGGCGGCCATCTCGTCGTTGGCGGAGTAGAAGCCGGCGATGTTGTGGGCGCCGAGCTGGTTGATCGCGGCGGTGGCCTTCTGTGCGGCGACGTCCGGCAGCCACTGGCCCGAGGCGTCGTAGGCGATGTCCAGCTTGCCCTTGACCGCGCCCTGGAAGCCGCTCTTGAACTGGGCGGCGTTCGGGTCGGACTGCGCGCCGTCGATCTCGACGATCTTGGCGGACGGGCTGGCCTTGGAGCCGAGCGCGTTGATGAGGCCGGTGCCCTGCAGCTGGCCGACGTGGACGTTGTCGAAGGAGACGTAGGCGTCCACCGGGCCCTCGGAGAGCCGGTCGTAGGAGACGACCTTGATGCCCTTGGCGTGGGCGGCGTCGACCGACGCCTTGATCTGGGTGGAGTCTTGCGGGTCGACGACGAGGACCTTGACGCCCTCGTTGATCATCGTCTGCACCTGCTGCGCCTGGACCTGCGCGCTGCCGCCCGCGTTGGCGTAGTTGACGGTGACGTTCGGGGCGAGCGCCTTGACCTTGGCCTCGAAGTAGGGCTTGTCGAACTGCTCGTAACGGGTCGTCGTGTTCTCGGGCAGCAGCAGGCCGATGCTCCCGCTGGCCGCGACCGCCGAGCCGCCCGAGCTCGCGGAGGCGGACGAGGACGAGCTGGCGCTCCCCGATGAGCCGCAGGCAGCCGCCGCGAGAACCAGGGAGACGACGGTGGTGGCGGTGGCGGCGCGCTGCAGAGGGTGCTTCATCACGGTGGTGGGCCTTCCTCGACCGGACTGCGGGCGGGAACTACGGGGAGTGAGCTGCGGCTTGAACGTCACGGCATGGCTGTTCAGAAGCTTCGTCCGTGACGAGGGTTCAGCCTCAAAGGATTGAAGTCCCACGATCGCTCTGGACGCGGGGGACACACGGACGGGGCCGTGATGTTCGCCCGAACGGTGGGGCGCATCCGCCGAGTGCCGCGCCGGGCCGGGGAGTGACGGATTTTCGCGACGGGACGTCAGACGCCGGAGGATTTACGGCCGGAGAGCGTTCGCGCCATGGACATTACATGCGCTCGGCCACTAGGTTCCGCTGTGGCCACGCCGTGGTCGACAGTCTGTGCGACCCCCGAGGGGATCACTGTGCGCATACGTACGCTCGGAACGACTCTGCGCTCCTCCCGTTCGTCTGCGGCGCTCTCCCTGGCCGCCCTCACCGCGGTGGGCCTTGCCACCGCCGGACTGAGCACGGCCGCGCAGGCCGCCGCTCCCGCCGCCGCCGCTCCGGCCGCCGTCGCTCCGGTCGGTGCCACGGTCCATGACGTCCACCTCGGCGAGAAGCAGATCAACCGTCACAGTGCCCCGGCGCTCCAGCAGGCGGGCAACCGCAACACGCTGAGCGTGCGGTCCAGCGGCAAACAGGGTGTGGTCTCGCCGACGCCCAAGGTGTACCTGGTCTTCTGGGGCTCTCAGTGGGCGAGCGACCCGGCCGGGGTCGCGCCCGACCTGCGGGCGATGTTCCAGGGCCTGTACGGCTCCGCGGACACGTGGGGCACCATCCTCACCCAGTACTGCGAGGGCGTCGCCAGCGGGACCACCAAATGCGGCACCAGCGGCACGCACGTGACCCACCCGACGTCCAGCCCGCTGGCCGGTGTCTGGTTCGACAACGCGAGTGCCGCTCCGGCCAACGCCACCACCGCGCAGATCGCGGCCGAGGCCGGCAGCGCCGCCGCGCACTTCGGCAACACCACGCAGGCGCCCAACCTGAACGCGCAGTACGTGGTGGTCTCGGCCACCGGAACCCACCCGGACGGCTTCCCGAACTCGGGCTTCTGCGCCTGGCACGACAAGACCTCGTCGAGCTACGGCACCCTCGCCTACACCAACCTCCCGTACGTCCCGGACCTCGGCGCGGGCGCGTGCACGACCTTCACGGACGGGCGGATGCTCTCCGGGATCGAGTCGACCGAGACGCACGAGTACGCGGAGACGGTGACCGACTTCTGGCCGAGCGTCGGCTGGAACGGGCACAACGGGGAGATAGGCGACGAGTGCGAGAACCTCGACGCCTACGTGCCGCTGAGCACGGGCACCTTCGACCTGCAAGGACTCTGGTCGAACGCGGCCAACGCCTGCGTCACCAAGGGCTGAGGCAGGGAAGAAGGGTGAGGCGCCGTCACCAGGCGGCGTCTCAACACCGGCCCTCCGGCACGGGCTTTCCGGGCACGGGCCTTCAGGGCACGGGCACCGGCACGGCGGGAGTGCAGCCGTGGCCGGCGGGTTGGGCGCCGCAGACCTGGAGGGTGGTGCCAGGGGTGCCGGCGTCGACCATCATGGAGTAGTTGTCGTAGCCCCAGTGGACCAACGCGGTCTGGTGGTCACCGGCGGACGTCGTGATGGTCGCGGTGTCACCGCGCGCACCGTCGGTGAGGGCGCCCCAGGCGGCCTTGCAGCGGGCGCTGTAGTGCAGGTAGATGACCATGGCGCCGACGTTCTGGGTGATCAGATCACGTGCGTCGGCGACGCATCCGGTCGACTGCGGGTCCCTGCCCGCGCAGCCCACGCCCAGGCACGTCGGCGGCGCGGACGCGCTGACGGGGATGACGACGGGCGTGCGGTCGGAGCTCGCGGCGGCGTTCGAGGGCGAGGTCGCGGACGTCAGCCAGGCACCGCCGACGGCGCCCAGCAGCGCCGAGACGAGGGCGATCACGACCGTGCGGGCCGCGCTGGTACCGGCGAGCCATCGCCGGAACCCCGACCACCGGGCCCGGACATCGGCAGGTGGGGGAGTCTCGCTGGCCGGCTCGGAAGCAGCATCCTGAAGGCGTTCCTCCGGGGAAGCAGCGGCCTGGGAAGCAGCGGCCTCGGAGCCGGGCTCCTGGGCCGCCAGGGCGAGCAGGGGACGAAGCAGGCGTGCGCGCTCGTCGACGTTGGCGGCCAGGCTCTCCAGGGCCTGCTCGGTGATCACCCGTTTGCCGTTGAACCAGCGCTCCCAGGAGGCCTTGCTGTAGTGGGTGCGTGTCCCGATCTGGGTGAGGGACAGGCCGCTGCGGTCCTTGATCGCGCGGAGTTCCTCGGTCAGGCGGCGGGCGCTTCCGCGCAGGTCCTCGGGTATCGGCCGCCAGTTCGCGCCCACGGTTCTCGTTCTCTCCATTGCTTGGGGGCAGTCAGTCTCCCACAGCGGCGGCGATGGCCCGGAGTGCTGTCGTACCGTCACCGCCCTGGCGGGTGGTGCCCACGGCGCCTGCCAGCCGGCCCAGACCCCGGACGGTGCAGCTCTCCGGCGAGTCCGCGACCCTGACGTCGAGGTCGAGCCGGTCCCGCAGGAGGGTGCTGAGCCAGGCGTCGCGGGCGCAGCCGCCGGTGAGCACGATGCCGTGCTGGGTGATGTCCGCGCTCAGCTCGGTCGGGCAGCGGGCCAGCAGTGCGCCCATGCCGTCGACGAGGACGTCGACCGCGGGGGAGATGGCCCGGTGCACATCCTCCGCGGAGAACGTCGCCAGCAGGGGCGTGCCGAACTCGGTGCGACGGCCTTTGGCCTCCAGCACGCGGGCGGAGGGGTCGCCGTCCCAGGACCCGGCGGCGATCCGCAGCTGCTCGGCGGCGGTCGGGCCGAGGTCCACGCGGTGGTGGCGCCGGGCCCACGCGGCGAGAGCGCGGTCGAAGGTGTTCCCGCCGACGGTGAGCGAGGTGGCGCTGACGAGCTGTCCGAAGGCGAAGACGGCCAGGTCGCTGGTGCCCGCGCCGAGGTCGACGACCATGGTGCCGGTCTCCTGGTCGATCGGCAGGCCCGCTCCGACCGCGGCCGCCAGCGGCGCGGGGAAGGTGAGTGCCTTGGCCGCACCCGCCTGGAGCAGCGCCTGCTCCAGCGCCTTGACGTGGATGCCGCGGCTTTCGACGGTGACCGCGGTGGCGACGGTCGGACGCAGCGAGAACCGGCTGGCGCGGGCCTGGTCCAGGGCCAGCCGGGCGAGGACCCGGGCACCCTCGAAGTCGGTGATGGTGCCGGCGCTGAGCGGGCTGACCGTGGTCATGCCCGGAGGGGTCCGGCCGGTCATCCTCTGGGCGGGCTCGCCGAAGGCGAAGGCGATCCCCCGGTCCAGGTCGAACGCGACCACGGACGGCTCGTCGAAGACGACCCCACCGCGCGACCGCCAGGCCCGCACCCGGGACGTGCCGAGGTCGAGCGCGATCAGACGGTCGGTGACGAGTCGGTCGGTCACCAGTCGGTTCACGTGCATCCCCGCTCCCTGTGTGAAGGCCTGCTGATAGGCAGTCAGATTCTGTGCTCTCTTCCATGCAGCGGCCGGATCGCCGTCGCTGCATCCCGGGGACGCTGAAAGAGGGAGGGCATCCACTCCGGTGGAGTGGATGCGGCCGGGTGGCCCTGCCGGAGTGGTCCTGCCGGAGTGGCACGGCGCAGAGCACGGGCCGATGATCGAGACATGCCCGACGAGCCCCGCCGCTCGCTGGCCGAGCGCGCCTTCGAGCAGTCACCGGTGCCCTGGATGCTGTGCGACGCCACCGGGCGGCTGCTGCGGATCAACGCGCAAATGAGCGAGCTCGGCGGCTGGTCCGACTCCGGCCTCACGGACCAGGACCTGCGCGGACGGCTGCCGTCCGAGCTGCCGCTGCCGCACATCCACCGCTCGGTGCTGGACGAGTCGGAGCGGCTGATCCGCGAGCTCGCCGCGACCGGGGTGCCGATCACGCTGGAGACCTACGCCCCTCGCCCCGGTGAGTCGCGGACCCGCGCCTGTGCCGTCTCGTACACGCCGGTGCGGAACGAGGACGGGAAGTTGGACGCGGTGGCGGTCACCGCCGTCGAGTTCTCCGAGCAGTTCCTCGCGCGTCGGCGGCAGGCGCTGCTCGACGCGGCGGGAGCCCGGATCGGCACCTCACTGGACGTCAGCCGGACCGCTCAGGACCTGGCGGACGTCGTCGTCCCGGGCTTCGCCGACTTCGTCAGCGTCGACCTGCTCGACGACGTCTTCCACGGCGACGAACCGGCGGCGGGGCCACCGACGGGGGACGTGCTGTTGCGTCGCGCCGCGCAGGCGGGCGTTGGTCCGCACCTGGACGGACCCGACGCGGGGGTGGTGGGGGTCGGCGCGCGTGGCGGCTACCCGCCGGGATCGCCTTCGTCACCGAACTGGTCGTCAGCGAGCTGGTGACCAACGCGATCCGCTACGGCCGCCCGCCGGTACGGCTTCGACTGATCCGCGACACGGCGCTGACCTGCGAGGTCTCCGACGCCAGCGGCACCGTGCCGCATCTGCGCCGCGCCCGCTCCTTCGAGGAGGGCGGGCGCGGACTGATGCTGGTGGCCCAGTGCTCGACACGCTGGGGCACCCGGCACTCACCCCAGGGCAAGACCATCTGGGCCGAGCAGGCCCTGCCTACCGGGACAGCTGCCACCGGCACTGCTGCTGCCGCCATTGCTGCTACTGGTACTGCTTCCGCAGCTCCCGCTTGAGCACCTTGTGGCTGGGGCCGAGCGGGAACGCGTCGGTGAACTCGACCCGGCGCGGGTACTTGTGCTTGGCCAGGTGCTCCTTGGACCAGGTGACGATCTCCTCGGCCGTCGGCGCGGGGCTGACGGCCGGGTCCAGGACCAGGACCGCGCAGACCTCCTCGCCGTGCACGTCGTCGGGCAGACCGATGACCGCCGCCTCCGCCACGGCCGGGTGGCGCAGCAGCGTCTCCTCCACCTCGCGCGGGTAGACGTTGAAGCCGCCGCGGATCACCACGTCCTTCTTGCGGTCCACGATGGAGAGAAAGCCGTCGGCGTCCTTGCTGCCCAGGTCGCCGGTGCGGAACCAGCCGTCGACCAGGGCCTGCCGGGTGGCCTCGGGGTTGTCGAGGTAGCCGAGGAAGACGTTGTGCCCGCGCACCACGACCTCGCCCAGCTCGCCGGCGGGCAGCAGCTCGATCCGGTCGTCCAGCTCGGCGCGGGCGATCTCCACGTCCACGCCCCAGACCGGGTGGCCGACCGTCCCGGCCCGGGTGCCCAGGTCGGGGTGGTTGACGGACGCGGTCGGCGAGGTCTCGGAGAGGCCGTAGCCCTCGCAGATGCTGACGCCGAAGGTCGCGTTGAACCGCTCCAGCACGGTGACCGGAAGCGACGCGCCGCCGGAGATGCACAGGTCCAGCCGGGGCAGCCGCGGTTGCGGTGACTGGGGTTCTGACAGCTCCGGTGCGGCCTTCGCCGCCTCCAACAGCGCCAGGTACATCTGCGGCACGCCGTGGAAGTGCGTGACGCCCTCACGGACCATCAGTTCCAGTGCCTGTCCGGCATGGAAGCGCGGCAGCAGTACGAGGGCGGCCCCGGCCCGCCAGGTCGAGTTCATCGACACGGTCTGGCCGAAGGTGTGGAACAGCGGCAGTGCGCCGAGCGCCACGTCGTCCGGGGAGGTGTGGTTGGCGTCGAAGGCGTTGGTCGTCGCGTTCATCACCAGGTTGAGGTGGCTGAGCACCGCGCCCTTGGGCTTGCCGGTGGTGCCGCTGGTGTAGAAGACGACGGCCGGGTCCTCGGCGTCGCGCGCCACGAAGTGCGGCAGCGGGTCGACCGTTGCGGCGAACTCCTCCAACCGGCCCAGCGCGCCCGCCATCGGCGCCTCAGGGCCGACTCCGACCAGCGGCACGCCCGCCTCGGCCGCCGCGACGGCGGCGACCTCGGCGTTGGCGGCGTGGGCGATCAGCAGCCGCGCGCTCGAGTCGCGCAGCACGAAGGCGACCTCCTCGGCCGTCAGCAGCAGGTGCACCGGCACCACGACGCCGCCCGCGGCGAGGATCGCGTAGTACGCGCGGCAGAACTCGGCCACGTTGGGAGCCATCAGTGCCACCCGGTCGCCGGGCTGCACGCCCAGGCGGACCAGTGCGGCGGCCTGGCCCAGCGACTGCTGCCACAACTCGCCGAAGGTGAGCCGGGTCGCGCCCTCGACCAGGGCGAGCTTGCCGGGCCTGCGCCGGGCGTTCTCGGCCAGTACCGAGGCCAGCGACAGGGTGGTCACCGGGCGCCCCCGTTGACGTACAGGGTCTGGCCGCTGACGTAGGAGGCGTCCTCGGAGGCGAGGAAGGCGACCACGGAGGCGATGTCCTCCGGCTGGCCGACGCGGCGCAGCGGGGTGCGCTCGGCGGCCAGCGTCTGGTGCTCCTCGGCGGAGGCGCCGACCCGCTCGGCGGTGGCGGCGGTCATCGAGGTGGCGATGTAGCCGGGGGCGACGGCGTTGACGTTGATGTTGAACGGGCCCAACTCGATGGCCAGCGTGGCGGTCAGGCCCTGGATCCCGGCCTTGGCGGCGGCGTAGTTGGCCTGGCCTCGGTTGCCCAGCGCGGAGCGGGAGGAGAGCGAGACGATCTTGCCGTACTTCTGCGCGCACATGTACGTCTGCGCCACGTGGCTGCAGTTGTAGGCGCTGGTCAGATTGACCGTCAGCACCGCGTCCCAGTCGGTCTTCGGCATCTTGAAGAAGAGGTTGTCGCGGGTGATCCCGGCGTTGTTGACCAGGATGTGGACGGCCCCGAAGTCGGCGACGACCTGTGCGAAGACCGCCTCGACGGCGTCGTAGTCGGCGACGTCGCAGCCGTAGGCGCGGGCGGTGCCGCCCTTGGCCGTGATGGTGTCGACCGTCTGCTGCGCCCGCTCGGGGGTCAGGTCGACGACGGCCACGCTCGCGCCCTCGTCGGCGAGACGCATCGCGGTGGCGGCGCCGATGCCCTGGGCCGCGCCGGTGACGACGGCGACGCGGTCGGTGAAGCGGTTCATGGGTGGGGATCCCTTTCGCTTACTTACGGTTCCGGAGGAAAAGTCTGTGAGGGGGCGGCGCTCAGTCGCGGTCGACCAGCACGGCGGTGCCCTGGCCGACGCCGACGCACATGGTGGCCAGGCCGTGGTGGGCGTCCGTGCGGGACATGCGGTGGAGCAGGGTGGTCAGGATGCGGGCACCGGAGGCGCCCAGCGGGTGGCCGATGGCGATGGCGCCGCCCTGGGGGTTGACCAGCTCCGGGTCGACGCCCAGCTCGCGCACGCACGCCAACGCCTGCGCGGCGAACGCCTCGTTGAACTCGGCCGTCTCGATGGACTCCAAACCGCGTCCGCTGCGCTTCAGCACCCGCTGCACGGCCGGGACCGGGCCGATGCCCATCACGTCGGGGTGGACGCCCGCGCTGGCGCCCATGACGTAGCGGCCCAGCGGCTCGACCCCGAGCTCGGTCAACGCCTCCTCGCTGCAGAGCAGCAGACCGGCCGCGCCGTCGTTCATCGGGGAGGCGTTGCCCGCCGTGACCGTCCCGCCCGCGCGGAACACAGGCTTGAGCGAGGCCAGCTTGGTCAGGCTGGTGTCGGGGCGGATCGACTCGTCCGCGGTGACCGTCGTGCCGTCCGCCAGCGTGACCTCGGCCAACTCGGCGTCGAAATGGCCCGCGTCGCGGGCGGCGGTGGCCAGGGTGTGGCTGCGCAGAGCGAAGGCGTCCTGGTCCTCGCGGCTGACGTTGTACCGGAGGGAGACCTCCTCGGCCGTCTCGCCCATCGACAGGACGCCGTGCAGCTCCTTCATCCTCGGGTTGGTCATGCGCCAGCCGAGCTTGGTGTCGAAGATCTCCTGGCCGTGCGGCAGGGCCTGCTCGGCGCGGGGGAGCACGAACGGGGCGCGGCTCATCGACTCGGAGCCGCCCGCCAGCACGATGTCCGCCTCGCCCGCGGCGATGGCGCGGGCGGCCGTGGTGACCGCCTCCAGGCCGGACGCGCAGAGGCGGTTGAGCGTGGCTCCGGGGACCGACTCCGGGATGCCGGCCAGCAGCACCGCCATGCGGGCGATGTTGCGGTTGTCCTCTCCGGCCTGGTTGGCCGCGCCCCAGTAGACGTCGTCGATCCGGGCCGGATCGAGGGCGGGGACCGCGTCCAGCACTGCACGGACGGCGGTCGCGGCCAGGTCGTCCGGCCGGACGCCGGAGAGCACCCCGCGCAGTCGGCCGATCGGGGTCCGCTTGGCGGCGGCGAAGTAGACAGGGCGCATCGTCGGGCTCCTGAATGCTGTATGGGTGCGGGTATCGGCTGACGGAGAGTCAGAAGGCGTTGACGCCGGTGAGGGCGCGGCCGATGAGGAGCTTCTGGATCTGGCTGGTGCCCTCGTAGAGGGTCATCACGCGGGCGTCGCGGACGTACTTGCCCACCGGGTACTCGTCGATGAAACCGTATCCACCGAAGACCTGGAGGGCGGTGTTGGCGGCCTTGACCGCCGCCTCGGAGGCGTAGAGCTTGGCGACCGAGGACTCCGTCTGGAACGGCAGGCCGCGCTCGATCAGGTCGGCCACCCGCCAGACCAGCAGCCGGGCCGCGTCGAGCTCGACCTTGATGTCGGCGAGCATCTCCTGCACCAGCTGGTGGGCGGCGATCGGCTTGGCGAACTGCTCGCGCTGGGTGGCGTAGGCGACGGCGGCGTCCAGGGAGGCCTGGATGATGCCGACGCAGCCCGCCGCCACCGACATCCGGCCCTTGGCCAGCGCGGACATGGCGACGTTGAAGCCCTTGCCCTCCGGGCCGAGCATGGCGTCGGCGGGGACCCGGACGTCCTCGAAGGCCAGTTCGGCGGTGGGCTGGCCGCGCAGGCCGAGCTTGCCGTGGACGGTCGTACGGGTCAGGCCCGGGGTGTCGGTCGGGACCAGGAAGGCGCTGACGCCTTTGTGGCCCTGCTCCGGGGTGCCGGTGCGGGCGAAGACGAGGGCGACCTCGGCCCAGGTGCCGTTGGTGATGAACATCTTGGCGCCGTTGATGACCCAGTGATCGCCGTCGCGGACGGCCCGGGTGGTGAGGTTGCCCGCGTCGGAGCCGGTGCCGGGCTCGGTGAGGGCGAAGCAGCCCAGCGCCTCGCCCGAGCAGAGGCGCGGCAGCCACTCCTGCTTCTGCTCCTCGCTGCCCCAGTGGTCGACCGACTTGGCGACCAGGCCCAGCGAGACCGAGAGCAGCCCGCGCACGGAGGAGTCGCCGCGGCCGAGCTCCTCGGTGACCAGCACGTACGCCAGGTGGTCGCCGCCGGAGCCGCCGTACTCCTCGGGGATGGTGAGGCCGAGGAAACCGAGGTCCCCCAGCTTCTTCACGATGCCCTGGTCGACCTGTTCGGCCCGGTCCCAGGCGGCGGCGTGCGGCACGATCTCGCGGTTGACGAAGTCGGCCGCCAGCTCGCGTACGGCGGCCTGCTCGTCGGTGAGCTCCAGGTTCACGGCGATTCCCTGCGTTCCCATTAAACTAGCGCTGCAAGTTTTTGGACTGTAACGCGATCGGGCACTCTTAGGGAAGCCCGAACCGCCTCAGCGAGGGAGAACCAGCAGGATGGCCAGGCCGCGCAACCCGCTGCTGAGCCGGGAGCGGATCGTCGTGACCGCGCTGCGGCTCGTCGACGAGGAGGGCCTGGACGCGTTCTCCACCCGCAAGCTCGCCGCCGAGCTCGGCGTCAGCGGCCCGTCGCTCTACAACCACTTCCCGACCAAGGACGCCCTGCTCGACGCGGTCGTGGACCTGGTGGTCGGCGAGGTGGAGCTGGACATGCTCGGCCGCGACCCGTGGCCGGACGCGCTGCGCGAGTGGGCCCGCTCCTACCGGTCGGCGCTGGTCGCACACCCGAACCTGGTGCCCGCACTGGCGCACGGACCGGGACGGCGTCCGCATGCGCTGAAGCTCGCCGACGCGGTCTTCGGCGCGCTCGTCGACGCGGGCTGGCCGCGCGGCGAGGCGACCCGGATCGGCGCGCTGATGCGCTACCTGGTCTTCGGCTCGGCGCTGGGATCGTTCGCCGGCGGCTTCGTGGACGACGCCGGGCTGTACGACGCCGAGGAGTACCCGCACCTGAACCAGGCGCACCTGCTGGCGGAACGCCAGCGTGCCGTCGACGAGGGCGCGTTCGAGCTCGGGCTGGAGGCCCTGCTGCTCGGGCTGCAGGACCGGTTCGCGCGGCTCTGACCAGTGCGCCGGGCGGGGCACGACAGGGCCTACTAGGATCCGGGCATGCTGAAGGCCGATCGTTTCGCCCGGATCCTGGACCATGTCGCGCGGGCCGGCAGTGCCGACGTGCACGAGCTCGCCGAGCTCCTCGACGTCTCCGGGGCCACCATCCGGCGCGACCTGCAGGCGCTGGACGAGCAGGGACTGCTCCGCCGCACCCACGGCGGAGCGGTGACCGGCAGCGTCAACCTGGAGCTGCCGCTGCGGCACCGGGCCGGGGCGCGGCAGGACGAGAAGCACCGGATCGCGCTGGCCGCAGCCGAGTTGGTACCGGACGGCGCGGTGGTCGGGCTGGCGGGCGGCAGCACGGTCACCGAGCTGGCCCGGCTGCTGGCGGAGCGCAGCAGGTCGGCGGAGGGCGGCAAGAGCGCGGAGGGCGGCAGGCTGACCGTGGTCACCAACGCGGTGAACATCGCGGCGGATCTGATCGTCCGTCCGGAGATCCGGCTGGTCGTCATCGGCGGGCAGGCCCGCACGGCCAGTTACGAGCTGGTCGGACCGGCCGCCGACGAGCATCTGGCCCGGTATCGACTGGACATCGCGTTCATCGGCGTCGACGGCCTCAGTGCCGACGCGGGCTGCACCACCCATGACGAGATGGAGGCGCACACCGACCGCGCCTTCCTGCAGGTGGCCTCGCAGGGCGTGGTGCTGGCGGACGCCAGCAAGCTCGGCAAGGCCACCTTCGCCAGCATCTGCCCGCTGCGCGAGATCGACGCCGTGGTCACCGACGCGACCCCGCCCGAGCCCGAGCGCAGCGCGTTGGCCGAGGCTCGGGTGCGGGTGATCACTGCCTGACGTTCGGTCAGTGATTCAGCGACCCGAGCGAATCGGGTGACCCGAGCGAACCGGGTGAATCGGGTGACCCGAGCGAACCGAGCAACCCGAGCAGCCGGGCGACCTCGGCTGCGACCGCGTCACGTCCGGGGGCGAGCCAGCGGCGCGGGTCGACCAGCTTCGGATCGGCGGCGAGGGCGCCGCGGACCGCCTCGGTGAAGAGGCGGTTGAGGTGCGTGGAGACGTTGATCTTCCGCATCCCGGCCGCAGCGGCGGCGACCAGGCTCTCGTCCGGGACGCCGGAGGATCCGTGCAGCACCAGCGGCACCGGGACGGCGGCGTGCAGACGCCCGATCAGCTCCAGGTCCAGGCGGGCGGTCCGGGAGGTCATGGCGTGCTCGCTGCCGACGGCGACGGCGAGCGCGTCCACGCCGGTGCGGGCGACGAACTCGGCCGCCTCCGCCGGATCGGTCCGCACGCCGGGGGCGTGCGCGCCGTCCTTGCCTCCTATCTCACCGAGTTCGGCCTCGACGAAGAGCCCGTTCTGGTGGCACCAGGCGGTCACCTCGGCGGTGGTGCGGAGGTTCTCCGCCCACGGCAGCGTCGAGCCGTCGTACATCACCGAGCCGAAGCCGTGGTCAGCCGCCTCGCGGACCAGGCGCTCGTCGGTGGCGTGGTCGAGGTGGAGCGCGGCCTCGGCGCCGCTCCGCTCGGCCGCGAGGCGCGCGGCGGCGGCGACGGGTGCGAGCGCGCCGTGGTAGCGCACGGCGTTCTCGCTGATCTGCAGCACGACGGACGCCTTGGCCTGCTCGGCACCGGCGAGGATCGCCTCGGCGTGCTCGATCTGGATCACGTTGAAGGCGAAGACGGGTCCGGCGTCGAGGATCCGGCTCAGCGAGACGAGGGGCACGGCGGGGCTCCAGGAGCGATCGGAGGGCGGAGTTGGGCGTAGAGCCGGGCGTCGAAGTCCCCGGCGAGGGGAGCGGCGACGGCTGCGGCCGAGAGCGCGACGGCGTCGGCGAGCGCCTCGGCGGGCGGGGTGTCACGGGCGAGCGCGAGCGCCAGCGCGGCGGAGGCGGCGTCACCCGCGCCGGTGGGGTTGCCGCTGACCGCGCGCGGCGGCGCGACGTGGAGGCGCTCGCCGTTCCAACACGCCGTCAGGCCGTCGGCACCGGCCGACACGACGGCGGCGCGGGCACCGGCGGCGACGAGCGCGGCGGGGAGGTCGGACGCGGCGGGTGGCTCGTGCTCGTAGCCGAGGGCACGGCGGGCTTCCTCGACGTTCGGCTTGGCCAGCGCGGGAGCGGCGGCGAGCGCTGCCCGCAACGCCGGGCCGTCGGCGTCCACGAGCGCGGGCACACCGGCCTCGGCGGCAAGACGGACCAGCTGGGCATAGGCGTCGCCGGGCACGCCCGGCGGCAGACTGCCGGAGAGGACCACCGCGCCCGCGCGGTCCAGGGCGGGCGTGAAGTAGTCGCGGACGAACCGCTGCCACTCCTCGTCGGCGACGACCGGTCCGGGCTCCCACAGGCCCGTCACGTCTCCACCGGACACCACGGCCACGGCGCGGCGGGTCGGTCCGGCGATCGGCGTGAACCGGTGTGGGATGCCCGAGGCGTCCAGGTCGGCGCGGAGCACGGCACCCGTCGCGCCACCGGCCAGGCCGAGCGCGAGGGTCTTCTCGCCGAGGTGGGTGAGCACCCGGGCGGTGTTGACGCCCTTGCCGCCCGCCCGCTCCGCGACCGAGCGGACCCGGTGGGTCGTGCCCGGTCGCAGCGCGTCCACGACGTAGGTGACGTCGAGGGCCGCGTTGAGCGTGACGGTGAGGATCATGCGCGTACTGCCGTTCATGTGAGCACAGCCGATCACGCCAGGACGACGGAGCGGGTCAGGTGCGTCGGGTTGTCGACGTCGCGGCCCAGGCGGTCGGCCAGGGTGACGCCGAGGCGCTGCACCTTGACCAGCTCGGCCAGCGGGTCGTGACGCGGCGTCACCAGGTGTGCCCCGGTGTCCCGGATCTGGTCCCCCAGGCCCTCGGGGAGCGGGCCGAGGCTCCAGACCACGCGGCCGGGGCGGGCGATGCTGATCGGGCCGTGACGGTACTCCATGGCGGGGTACGACTCGGTCCACCAGGCGGCGGTCTCGCGGACCTTGAGGGCCGCCTCGCGGGCCACGCCGTAGCTCCAGCCGCGGCCGAGGAAGCTGACCTGCTCCGCCGTCACCACGGCGTCGGCGAGCGGCTCGTCCACCGCCTCGGCCGCCTGCGCGGGGAGGTGCGCCACGTCCTCGCCGAGGTGCGCGCGGAGCAGCACCATCTGCGAGGTGGGGAACCGGGTCTGGACGACGGAGCGCTCGTCGGCCCAGTCCAGCACCACGAGGTCGTCGGCCAGGTCGGCGACCGGGGTGGCCGGGTCGGCGGTGATCGCGGTGGTGGCCACCTGGCCGCGCAGCGCCTCCAACAGGGCCTGCACCTCGGTTGTGGTGCCGGAGCGGGACAGCGCCAGGACCCGGTCGTAGCGACGCGAGAACCCTGTGCCGAGCGGCGCCTCGGAGGCGGCGAAGGCGTCGGTCTCGCCGCCCGCCTCGCCCGCCGCCTCGCGCAGCGCGGCGTAGGACTGGGCCATGAACCACGAGGTGCCGCAGCCGACCACGGCCACCCGCTCGCCCGGTCGCGGCAGCAGCCCGGAGACCTGCGGCAGCAGGTCGATCGCCCGCTGCCAGCAGTCGGGCTGCGAGGCGATCTCGATCGACGTCTGAGAGCTCACCGGCTGTCCTCCAGGAGTGTCGTATGCCGTCTGCTCATTCTTGCTCAGATAGGCATCCAGATGTGCAGTGATGAGCATAGCGACTCGATGGGCAATGCGAAACGCCCCGTCCGGCCAAAGCCGGACGGGGCGTCGCGTGGGTGTGCCTACTGCTTGACCGTGCCGTACGGCGCGGAGCCGTCGCCGGCCGTGCTGCTCGGAGCGGCCGGGGTGAGCTGCGGGGCCGCCTGCGGAAGCGCGCGCGGTGCGTTGTAACGACCGAGGTCGTCGTGCACGGCGAGCGCGACACGCTCTATGGTCGTGATGCCGTAGTCCATGGTCGACTGGTTGTCCGTCAGCACGACCATCCGGTAGTCCTTGGTCTTGCTGGTGAAGACGCCGATGCTGTGCACCCGCCAGCCGAGCGTGGCGCGCGGCAGCCAGCCGTTCTTGTTGTGGGCGGCGACACCGGCCGGGGTCCCGTACGGGGTGCCCCAGCGCTGGTCGGACTCGACGTGGCCCATCAGGCCCAGCGCGTACGCCTTGCCGGCGGGGGAGAGCACGTCGGTGCGGTCGGTGAAGGCGTCGAGCAGCTTCATCTCGTCGCGCGCGGTGATCTGGGTCAGGCCCCAGTAGCCGCCCTGGCCGAGGTGGGTGCTGGTCATGCCGACCAGGCGCAGGAAGTGGTTCAGCTCGGCCATGCCGAGGCTGTCCCACAGGTTGGTGGCCGCCTGGTTGTCGGAGTTCTCGATCATGGTGCGCAGGTTGCTCACCTCGAACGAGTCCAGGTAACGGTGCTGGTCCTCGGCCCGGCGCAGCAGGGCGCCCATGATGGTCGCCTTGACCACGCTGGCGGAGTCGAAGTGCCAGGTGGAGTGGAGCGCGCAGGAGACGCCCGTCTTCTGGTCCCAGACGTCGAGCGCATAGGTGTCGTAGCGACCGCGCACGGCTGACGCGATGTCACGCGACAGCTTGGCGGCCAGGGCCGGGTGCTTCGCCGAGGTGCAGATCGGCGTGGTCGCCGCTGCGGCGGGCTGGGCCAGTCCCAGAGGGGCCAGCGCGGCCACCGCGGTCGTGCCGAGGCCGACCGCCAGCGCGCGACGGACGCGCGCCCTGAAAGGTGAGACCACTGAGTGGGTCCTTCCGACGTTGGTTGGTGCTGCCTGTGACGATTGTGCGAGTTGACACATCGTCGACTGTGCAGACTTTCCGAACGTCGGCCCGGTTGCTCCGAACGGTGAGCAAAATTCAGGTAACTGACGCCACGGCGTGGCCGCTGTCGCGGGAGATCAGGGCGGCGTAGTGGCCGCTGCGGGTCATCAGCTCGTCGTGGGTGCCGCGTTCGACGATCCGGCCGGCGTCGAGGACGACGATCTGGTCGGCGTCGTGGATGGTGGACAGGCGGTGGGCGATGGTGACGGTCGTGCGACCGGCGGACAGGGTGTCGAGCGCCTGCTGCACGGCCTGCTCGGTCTGGGTGTCCAGCGCGCTGGTCGCCTCGTCGAGCACCAGGACGGGCGGGTTGCGCAGAATCGTCCGCGCGATCGCCAGGCGCTGCTTCTCGCCGCCGGAGAAGCGGTAGCCGCGCTCGCCGACCAGGGTGTCGTAGCCGTCGGGAAGCGAGGCGATGTGGTCGTGGATCTGCGCGGCCCTGGCGGCCGCGTGCAGTTCCGCGTCGGTGGCGTCGGGCTTGGCGAAGCGCAGGTTCTCGGCGACCGAGGCGTGGAAGAGGTAGGTCTCCTGCGAGACCACGCCGACCGCGTCCGACAGCGCCGCGAAGCTGAGGTCGCGCACGTCGACGCCGTCGATGGTGACCCGGCCCTCGGTCACGTCGTAGAGCCGGGGGACCAGGTAGCTGAGCGAGGTCTTGCCGGAGCCGGTCTCGCCGACGACGGCGAGCGAGCCGCCCGGCGGCACGGTCAGCTCGATGTCCTGCAGCGTCGGCCGCGCCTGACGGTCCTCGTAGCGGAAGCCGACGCCCTCGAACCGGATCTCGCCGCGGACGCGTCCGGCGGGCGTGACCGCGTCGTCCTTCTCGGTGATGTCGGGGACCAGGTCGAGGTACTCGAAGATGCGCTGGAACAGCGCGAGCGAGACCTGGACGGCCACGCCGGTCTGCAGCAGCTGCACGGTCGGCCGGAACAGGCTCTGCTGCAACGTGGTGAAGGCGACCAGCGTGCCCAGCGAGACGGCGGTGCCGTGCGGGCCGGCGGTCAGCCCGGCCGCCCAGTAGATGACGGCGGGCATCGCGGCCATGACGATCTGGATGGTCGACTGCCGCCAGCGCCCGGCCATGTCGGCCCGCACCTCGAGGTCGGCGAGCGCGGACGACTGATGGGAGAAGTCGTCGCTCAGCGCCCGGGAGCGGCCCATGGTCCGGCCGAGCAGGATGCCGCTGACCGAGAGCGACTCCTGCATGATCGACGAGATCGACGCCATCTGCCGCTGCCGCTCGTTGGCGATCCGGCGGCGCTCGTTGCCGACCCGTCGGCTGATCCAGACGAAGAGCGGCAGCAGCGCCAGCGAGACGATGGTCAGCTGCCAGTCCAGGGCGACCATGGCGATGATGGTGGCGACCACGGTGGTGGCGTTGGAGACCAGCGAGGTCGCGGTCGAGGTGATGGTCGCCTGCATGCCGCCGATGTCGTTGGCGATCCGCGACTGCACCTCGCCGGTGCGGGTGCGGGTGAAGAAGGCCAGCGGCATCCGCTGCAGGTGGGCGTAGACGGCGGTGCGCAGGTCGTGCATGACCTGCTGGCCGACGCTGGTGGAGATGTAGGTCTGCCAGACGTTGAAGACGGAGTTCGCCACGGCGACCGCGATCATGCCGAGGACCAGCACGGACAGCAGCCCGGTCCGCCGCTCGGGGATCGCCACGTCCAGCACGGCCCGCAGCAGGAACGGCGAGGCGACCGAGACCAGCGAGGAAAGGCCGACCAGGAAGGCGACCACCAGCAGTCGCATCCGGTACGGGTGGAACAGCCGGAGTATCCGGCGGAGCTGTCGCGGCGCCCGCTGCGCGCCCGGATCGCGGGGCGGGGGCGTCCAGTCGGGACCGATCTGTTTCATGGGATCGAGCATAGCTCACTATTGCCATTGCTAATAGTGAGTTCGGCTCAGCAATATTCGACTGTGATGGATCGGCGTGCGGCGCAGCTGCGGGTTACTGGTTGGCGGGCGGGAGGCGGTCCATCCACTTCATGGCGTGCATGACGTCCTCGACGGTCAGGCTGTCGGCCGGGCCGACGGGGGCCCAGACGTGGACCGTGCCGGAGGTGGCGAAGGTCAGGTCGAGCTGGATGGTGTCGTGCAGGGCCGGGGTGCGCCGCAGCGCGGTCAGCTCGACGTGGGTGCCGCCGGGGCTCAGGGTCAGCGAGCCGTCGGCCGGGACGGTCAGCCACGGCAGGACGTGCCCGGAGGCGTCCACCAGTTGCGCCGTGGCGGCCCAGGGCGTGGTGATGTCGATCAGCCGGTCCGCCGTGCCGCCGCCGTTGCGCAGGGTCAGGTAGGCGTCCACCGGGCCCGTCGACTTCGTCGGCGGGGCGAGGTAGGGGGAGCTGCACCCCAGCCGCGGCGGGCTGGACGCGGCCGCCGCGGCGCTCGACGTGGGGGCCGAGCGTCCCCACAGCAGCAGGACGAGCGCGAGCACGGCGACCAGCGGGCCCTGGAGCAGGAGCGTGCGCCGTGCGCCGCTCAGCCCGCCGCGTCCGGCCGCCGCCTGCTCCAGCGCGGCGGCCTGTGCCTCAAGGGCTTCGAGCTC
Source organism: Streptacidiphilus sp. BW17 (assembly GCF_041262485.1). Lineage (NCBI taxonomy): Bacteria > Bacillati > Actinomycetota > Actinomycetes > Kitasatosporales > Streptomycetaceae > Streptacidiphilus > Streptacidiphilus sp. BW17. Next base: position 78,231 of record NZ_JBGCCR010000033.1, read on the forward strand.
GACATCCGCGGCTTCGTCGCTCATCGCGTCCCCAGGTGGCTAGTGGCTGGTAGGGCGACGGCCTAGTAGCCCGACGGCCAGGTCCAGTCCTTGTACGGGGTGACCGTGCCGATGTCGATCTGGATCTTCTCGAGGTTCTTGAACTGGATCGCGCGCGGGTCGCCGGTGTAGACCTTGCCGTCGACGAACACGGTCATGGTGCCCTTGTCGCCGGCGATCTGGCCGTGGTCGAGGGTCTGGCCCCAGACGTCGAAGAAGTTGCCCAGGTTGTACTGCTGCTCGGTGGGCGACTCGACGTGGATGATGCCGCTCTCGTCGTGCGTGTGCAGGAAGTAGAACGCCTTGCCGCCGTCGACGAACGCGGAGCCGTCCTGGGCCTGCTGCAGGCTGAGCGGCGGGACGATGCCGAGGCCGTAGGGGATCGTCATCTGCTTGCCGTTGACGAAGACCTGCAGGTGCGAGTGGATGTGGTAGACCGTCTGTTCCATCGAGTTGCTCTGCACGATGCCGTCGACGGTGCCGCCGTCCGCCTGGTGGGCAGGGGAGGCGAGCAGGTTCGCGCTCTTGTCGATGGAGGGGTCGGTGGCCGCGGCCACGGCGTCCTGCTTGGTCTTCTGCTTGCTGACGCTCTCGTAGGCCCAGAAGCCCCCCGCCACGAGCCCGGCGACCAGGACGACGCCGCCCACCGACATGGCGATGGTGACGGTGCGCTGGCGTCGAGCCTCGGCCGCGCGCTGTGCGGCGATCTTCTCCTGAGCTATTCGGCGACGCTCGGAGTTCGACGGCTTGTTCTGGGTCATCGGTCCTCGGTTGCTGCTCGGCTGATGGGGGGCGCGTAGCGTCCCCGCGCCGTCACGTTAGTGCGCGCGTGGCTAAGCGTTCCGTAAGTCTGCCCACGGAGGGGAGGGCCGAGGTTGGGGAATGTCCGACAAGGACCGAAATAAACAGATCACAGGTTGATAACAGTGCGTCAACTGTGAACGTGAACGACGCGGAAGCAAATCAGGAGTGGGCGCGGTGCGCGGTGCCGTGCGGGTCGCGGCAGTGGGCGGCGTCCGTGGAGCGCTGATCCGTGGAGAGCTGGAGCGTCTCCGGGGAGGCGTGGTCGACCTGGAGCGTGGTGTGGTCGATCGCATAGTGCTCGCGCAGCTCGTGCTCCATGGAGAGCCGGACCGCGTGGCAGTCGAGGTCGTCGCGGACCAGGATGTGGGCGGAGAGCGCCGGGTAGCCGGAGGTGATGGTCCAGATGTGCAGGTCGTGCACCTCGACCACGCCGGGCAGGGAGGCCAGTCGCGCGCCGACGGCGTCCGGGGCCAGGCCTGCCGGGGCGGCCTCCAGGAAGATCCGGCCGGACTCGCGGACCAGGCCGTAGCCCGCCTTGAGCATCAGGCCCGCCACCACCAGCGTCGCCAGGGCGTCGGCGCGGTCGAAGCCGGTGAGCAGCACGACCAGGCCGGCCACGGCCGTGGCGATGAAGGCCCAGGCGTCGTTGAGGATGTGCTGGTAGGCGCCCTCGACATTGAGGCTGGACCGGTTGGCGCGGGAGATCAGCCAGGCCGCGAGGACGTTGACTACGATCCCGACCAGGGCCGTCGCCAGCACCACGCCGCCCTCGACGGCGGGCGGACTGACCAGTCGCCGCACGGCCTCGTAGAGGAAGATCACGGACAGCGCGAGCAGGGTGATGCCGTTGGCCTGGGCGGAGAGGATCTCGGCGCGCTTGAGGCCGAAGGTCAGCGAGCCCTTGGCGGGGCGCGCGGCCAGCCGCATGGCGATCAGCGCCAGCACGATCGAGGCGGCGTCGGTCAGCATATGCCCGGCGTCCGAGACCAGGGCCAGGGAGTGCGCCAGCAGGCCGACGACGACCTCGGCGGCCATGAACGCGCCGATCAGCGCGAGCGCGCCGGTCAGGTAGCGCCGGTCCGCGTCGGCGGACACGCCGTGACTGTGGCCGTCGTGCGCGTGGGCGTCATGCGCATGCGCCTCGTGCGGGTGGCTCACAGTGGCTCCTCGGTCGGTGGTCTCCACGGGGAACTATACCGGAAGGAATGAACAATCATTCATATCTGGTCTCAGCTGACAGTCGTATCGGCGCTGCCCGTCGCCAGTCGGAGCGCCTCCGGGGCCAGCAGGCCGTCGCCGAGCAGGCCGAGCAGGCGGCTGAGCAGCAGCCCGGCCGGTCCGTCCGGCTGTTCCGCGCCGAGCCAGCCGCTCATCGCGGGGGCCAGCTCCGGCTCGTGGACCAGGACGACCAGCAGTTGGGCCACGAACTCCTGCACCAGGGCGAGCTGCAGCTCCGCGCGGGAGAACTGGCGCGTATCGTCCTGGAGCCAGGTGAGCGCGGTGATCTCGGCGTTGCCGATCCAGGACCGCACCGCCAGGCGGACGCGCGGACTCGGGTCGGGCAGCGCGAGGTGGCTCAGCACCGCGTCCAGCGCGGCCTGGCGGACCTGGTCGATGACGGCGCCCGTGCCGGGGCTCGACGAGGCCGAGCCGCTGCGCATGATCGCGGCGAAGCCGGGCCCGTGCGCGTCGACGAAGTCGAGGTAGCGGCCCATCACCCGGTGCAGCCGCTCCGAGAGCGGTCCGGCCTGCGGCTCGTCGAACAGCCCCGCCAGCTCGCGGCCCGCCCGCCGGGTCGCCTCCTCGTAGAGGGCCTGCTTGCCGGGGAAGTAGTGGTAGACGAGCGGCCGGGAGGCCCCTGCGGCGGCGGCGATGTCGTCGATCGACACCTCTTCGGGCGCGTGGTGCGCGAAGAAGTCGAGTGCGACGGAGATCAGCTGTTCGCGCCGCTGCTCGACGCTGAGCCTGCGGCGCGGCCGGGGTGCGGCCCCCGGTGCGGCGCCTGATGCGGCGGTCATGGGCGTCAGCCTAGCTGGGTGGGGCTGGCGTTCGAGGGCGAACGGGGTGCTCGCCGAGGGGGCGACTCAGCAGGTCGCGAGGAGTTCCGCGAGGGAGACGTCGAACGCCCGGTGCAGGTCCGTGGTGTCGAGGCGGCCGCGCAGGCCGACATGGAGTCGGCCCCGGTAGCTGCTGACGGCAACCGCCAGCGCCTGCCCCCGGGCCAGCGGCGGCAGCGGGTACAGGCCGGTCAGCGTGTGGCCGTCCAGGGTGAACCGGAAGTCCGGCATCGGCACGTTGGTGACCAGCGCGTCGAAGAGCAGCGGTGCGGTCGGGCGCAGCAGCGGGGCGGTGAGGCGGTGCCCCGGGGCGGGCAGCAGCTCGGCCAGCAGCGCCACCGCGCCCGGGCCGCGACGGGGGCCGCGCTGCTTGTGCGCGTCCATCGCCGCGCGCACCCGCTCCAGCCGCCGACGCGGGTCCGGCTCGGTGACCGGGAGGTCGAGCAGGTAGCCGGAGAGCCGGTTGCCGCCGCCCGGCGCGCCGAGCCGCGCCCGCTGGCTGACGGGGACGAGCACGCGGGCGTTCCGGCTCCCCTGGCCGCTCTCGTCGCCGAAGGCGCGCAGCGCGCCCGCGAGCACGGCGAGGACGACGTCGTTGACGGTGCCGCCGTGCGCCTTGCGGATCCGGTGCAGGTCGTCGAGCGGGTAGGAGGGCAGGGCCAGCCCGGGGGCCTCGGACGAGGGACGGATCAGTGCCGACGGGCGGAGCAGGGCGGCCGGCTGGAGCAGGCTGCGCGGGGCGCTTCCGGCGACCGAGAGCAGCGTGTCGCTCGCGATCTCGGCGGCCCGGAGGGTGCGCTTCGCTTCGACGGGGATCGAACGCAGGGCGCGCAGCGCCAGCGGCCCGGTGGGGGCGGCGTGCCGCTCCCGGCCGTTGGGCCTCCTGGTCGTGGCGTCGGGCTTCTCGCGTCCGGCGAACTGGTCGAGCAGCCGGACGCCCACATCGAGCGCCCGCAGGCCGTCGACGGCGGCGTGGTGGACCTTGAGCAGCAGCGAGAAACCGGAACCGCCACCGGGGAGCAGGTTCATCTCCCACGGCGGCGCCTCCCGGGGCACCGGCGCGGCCATCAGCCCGGCGACAGCGCCGTCGGGGTCCTCGTCGTCCTCGGCGGGGGCGTGGGTGACGATGTGCGCGGCGGCGTCGAAGTCCGGCTGCTCCTCCCAGTACGGGCCTTCCAGCGGGTTCCAGGGGGTGCGCACCCGCTGCCGGAGTCGGGGTATCGCCTGGGCACGCTCGGCCAGCACGGCGGCGACGGCGTCCAGGTCGGGGGGACTGGCGTCGGCGGCGCCGTCGAAGTGGGCGAGCGCGCCGATGTGCATCGGTGCGTCAGGGGATTCCAGGCTCCAGAAGGCCGCGTCCAACGGGCTGAGCCTGTTCTCCATGTGTGCCTGTCCTTCCGGTGCATTCGGTCCGGCGATGGCAGTGGTTTCCGGCGAGCTGTCCGGCGATCTCCCTGATCAGTCTCGCCCTCCCATGTTGCGGCCAGGTGAGAGGCTCGCGAAGTTTGGGCTCCGCGAGGGCTCCGCACGGTGGGGCGATGTTTGACTGATGATCTTGTCGGGAACGGACTGGTCATGTCGGGGCGCCCGCGCAGGCCGATGCTGCGGCGGTTGGTGACGCTGGCGCTGTGTGCGGTCGTCGCGTATGTGGTGCTGCTGCAGATCGTTGGGCACGACGCCGACCCGCTGCCGGTGCTCGCCAGGGCCGACGCCGTCTGGCTGGCCCCGGCGCTGCTGGCGTCGGCGGCCGGATCGGTCGGGGCGACGTTCGCGGTCGTCGGCTTCGTCCCGGAGCGGGTGTCGTTCCGGGGAGCGCTGCTCGCGCAGCTGTCGGGATTCTTCGTCAACCTGGCCACGCCCAGCGGGTTGGGCAGCGCGGCGGTCAACACCCGGTTCCTGGCCCGGTCCGGCATCCCGCAGACGCAGGCGCTTGCCAGCGTGGCACTGGGGCAGATCGCCGGGCTGGTGCTGCACCTGCTGCTGATCGTTGGCTTCGGCGCGTATGTGGGCGCCGACTACGCCGCCTCGCTGCCGACCGGGACGACGCTGCTGGTGATCGGGGCGGTGCTGGCGGCCGTCGTCGCCGGCGGGGTCGGCGTGCCGCGGCTGCGGCGCTGGCTGGTGGCGCGGCTGCGTGAGGCCGGGCCGCGGTTCGGGCAACTGCTGCACCAGCCGGGCAAGCTGACGGTCGGCATCCTGGGCCAGCTGGCGGTGACGCTGATGGCCGCCGTCTGCCTGTACTGCTGCGCCCGTGCCTTCGGGCAGGGGCCCGGCTTCGCCGAGGTCACCCTCGCGCAGCTGATCGGCTCGACCGTCGGATCGGCGGTGCCGGTGCCGGGCGGCATCGGGTCGGTGGACACCGCGCTCGCCGTCGCGCTGCGGGTGACCACCGGCACCCCCACGGGCACGTGGGTGCCGGTGGTCCTGGTCTACCGCCTGTGCACGTTCTGGCTGCCGCTGCTGCCGGGGTGGCTGGCCTTCCTCTGGCTACAGCGGCGTGAGGCGATCTGATCCGCCGTCAGCCAGTCCGGTCTCACAGGTCCAGCACCAGCTTGCCGTCCTGGCTGCGGGAGACGCAGATCAGCATCGACTCCGCGCGCTGCTCGACGCTCAGCAGGGCGTCCCGGTGCTCCGGCGTGCCGCCCAGCACCCGCACCTTGCAGGTGCCGCAGAAGCCCTGCTCGCAGCTGTAGGCGACGTTCGGCAGCCGGTCGCGGACGGCGCTGAGCACGCTGCGGTCCGCCGGGACGGTGAGCGTGGCGCCGGTGCGGCGCAGCTCGACCTCGACGGTGTCGCCGTGGGCGCTGTCCTCGGCCGGGTGGAACCGCTCCAGCCGGGCCTCGACGCCGGGGCGCAGTGCGGCGAGGGTGTCGACGACGGCGTCCATCAGCGTCTCGGGACCGCAGACGTGGACCACCGCGCCGTGCGGTGCCGACTCCAGCGCGGCGGCCAGGTCGGGCAGGCCCTCGGTGTCCGTCGTCACGACGGTGACCCGCTTGTCCGCCTCGGGCAGCGCCTTGATCTCGTCCAGGAACGGCATGGTCTCGGCGGTCCGACCGATGTAGAGCAGCCGCCAGTCGCTGCCGCGCGCCGCGCTCTCGCGCACCATGGGCAGGATCGGGGTGATGCCGATGCCGCCCGCCACGAAGGAGCGCGGCCCCGCGCCCGCGCCGAGCGGGAAGCGGTTGCGGGGGCGGTGCGCCTCCACGGACGCGCCCGCGAGCAGCTTCTCGTGCACCTCGCGGGAGCCGCCCCGGGTGTCCTCGGTGAGCCGGACGCCGATCCGGTAGCCGCTCAGGTCGGCCGGGTCGCCGCAGAGCGAGTACTGGCGCACCAGACCGGACGGCAGCAGCAGGTCCAGGTGCGCGCCGGGTTCCCAGGCAGGTAGGTCGGCGCCGTCGGCGGAGGTGAGCAGCAGCTCGGCCACGCCCTCGGCCGGGGAGCGCCGGTCGGCGACCACCAGCTGCAGCGGCTTCGTCGCCGCCTCCGCCTGCGCGGCGGCGGCCCGTGCGGCGGGCGAACTCTCCAGGTAGGCCAGCGCCTTGGCGGTCGAGCCCTCCTGGGTCGGGTGGTAGCGCCTGCTGAGGTAGCGCGGGACGGCGGAGAAGATCTGCTTCGGCGCGGGCACCAGGTCGGCCTTGGCGGCCCGCACCCAGTCCTTCATCTTCGGCTCCAGCACCCTGCGCTGAGCAGGCGTCAGCTCCGGGTCGTTGGCGATGAAGAACTTCACGCCGCGCACCCAGAGCCAGAACATGGTCGGGAAGACGGTGGTCATCGCCCGCAGCCGACGCGGGTAGCGGCCGTCGACATGTTGGAAGACGTCGAAGGCCACCGAGCGGTGCTCGACCTCCTCCGCGCCGTGCCAGCGCAGCAGGTCGACCATCACCGGGTCGGCCCCGTACCGCTCGAAGCCCCGGGCGTCCAGCACCCACTTGCCGAGCACGGCGGTGAAGTGCTCGATGGCGGCGATGATCGCGACCCGCTCCTTGAGCCACCACCCGGTGGCCGTCGGCGGTGCGGTGTGGTCGCCGAGCAGGTGCTCGAAGAACCAGTCCATCTGCGCGGTGTAGGGGGAGGGGTCGAGCCCCTGCGCGACCAGATGGTCCAGGACGGTGGAGTGCGCCTGCGAGTGCACCGCCTCCTGCCCGATGAACCCGATCATGTCCGCACGCAACTGCGGGTCGCGGACCAGCGGCAGCGCCTGCTTGTAGACGTCGACGAACCACTTCTCGCCGGCGGGCAGCAGCAGGTGCAGCACGTTGATCATGTGGGTGGAGAACGGGTCGTCGGGGACCCAGTGGAGGGGTGTGTCGGTCCAGTCGAAGGTCACTCGGCGCGCCTGCAGCGGCGCGTGCTCGGTGCTGACGGCGAGTTCGGTCACGGGGGTGACTCCTCTCATTCTGGTGGCTAGCGGGGCGTCAGGTCGGCGCGGGCGATGGCGCGCAGGGTGCCGGGGGACAGGCGGGTCAGCGCGCGGCCGATCCGGGCCTCGGCGGCGACCGGGACGACCGGGCGGTTCTCCCGCACCGCGCGCAGCACGGCGTCGGCGACCCGCTCCGGCGGCAGGTTGCGCATCCGGTAGAGGCGGTCCGCCTTGCCGCGCAGCCGCTCCTGCTCGCTGCTGCTGACGCCGACGTAGCGGGTGGCCTTGGCGATGGCGGTGTTGACGAAGCCGGGGCAGACCGCGCTGACGCCGATCCCGTCGTCGGACAGCTCGGCGCGCAGGCACTCGGTGAGCATCAGCACCGCCGCCTTGCTGGTCGCGTAGGCGGACAGCGTGCGCGAGGGCAGATAGGCGGCGGCGGAGGCGATGTTGACGATGTGTCCGCCGTTGCCGTGGTCCTTCATCATCGCGCCGAACAGACGGCAGCCGTGGACCACGCCCATCAGGTTGACGCCGAGCACCGCGTCCCAGTCGGAGGTCTGGGTGTCCAGGAACGCGCCGCCGAGGCCGATGCCCGCGTTGTTGACCACGATGTCCGGTGCGCCGTGCTCTTCGGCGACGGCCTTGGCGAAGGCCTCCATGGCCGCCGGGTCGGAGACGTCGACGGCGTACGAGCCGGTACGCGGGGCGCCCAGCAGGGCGGCCAGGTGGGCGGTGCGGGCGGCGGAGTCCGCGTTGAGGTCGGCGGCGATCACCGCCGCACCGGCCTCGGCGAAGGCCAGCGCGGTGGCCCGGCCGATGCCGCTGCCCGCGCCGGTGACGATGACCAGCTTCCCGGCGTGCTCCTTCTGCTCCCCGTCCTGCTGGGGCCTGTTGACCTCGGCGCGCTGGAGCGCGGGCGCGGTCGGGCCGCCCTCGATGTGGGTGACGAACTCGTCGATCCAGTTGGCCAGCACCGCGTCGTGGGTCAGCGGCGCCCAGTGTCCGGCGCGCAGCGGGCGACGCCAGAGCCGGTCGACGTAGGGCTGCGGGGCCTGACCGGCCATGGACGGGGTGACGTAGAGGTCCTTCTGCGGCAGCACCACCTGCACCGGGATCTCGGTGGGCCGGTGCCGGGGACGGGTCAGCCGGGGGATCATGTTGGCCCGGTAGAGCGCCAGTCCGCGCACCGCGTCGGCGGGGAAGGTCGGCGCGCCGCTGCCGCGCGGCACGCCCTCGATAGCGTGCAGCAGCGCGGGCCAGGCCTTGACCATCGCCGTGCGCCACAGCAGCGGGGGCAGCAGCGGCAGATGGAAGTAGCCGATGTACCAGGAGTGCACGCTCTGCCAGGCCAGTTGGCCCAGCGCACGCGGGCTCGGCCGCCGCAGCTTGCTGCGGAACCACTGGCCGACATGGTCCAGGCACGGGCCGGAAACGGAGGTGAAGGAGGCGATCCGGTCCGCCAGCGCGGTGCCGGTGACCGACTCCCAGGACTGGATCGAGCCCCAGTCGTGCCCGACCAGGTGCACCGGCCGCTCCGGGCTGACCTGCTGCAGCACCGCGCCGAGGTCGGCTTCGAGCGTGGCGAGCGTGTAGGAGGCGATCCGGCGCGGCGCGTCCGAGGCGCCCGCGCCGCGTACGTCGTAGGCGACGACGTGGTGCCGCTCGGCCAGCTGCTCGGCGATCGGCCGCCAGACGACGTGGCTGTCCGGGTAGCCGTGCACCAGGACGACGGTGGTGTCGGCGGAGCGCTCGCCCCACTCGAAGACGGCGAGCCGGACCCCGTCCGGTGCGGTCACGAAGCTCTGCTGCTCCTGCATGCGCTGTTCCTCTTTCATACCGCGTGCACCTCGGCGTTCTCCCCGGCGTTCTCCCCGGCGTTCTGCTCGGCGTTCTCCCCAGCGGCGGACCGAGTGGCCCAGGTGCGGACGTGCGGCAGGTCGTCGTCGAGCCAGTAGGCGTCGTCCTCGGTGACGACGAGCAACTCCTCGAACTTGGCGCCGATGCCGCGCAGGCCCAGGTGCGGCTCGACGGCCCACAGGCCGGCGGTCGGGGCGTGGGCGGAGGACTTGCCGTCGGCCCAGAGCGGCGAGCGGTGCTGGATCCGCTCGGCGACCAGCTCCCGGCCGAGCGTCTGCAGGCTGCGGATGCCGAACCCGGCGACGACGGTGCGCGGTCCGCGCGCCTTGAGCCGGGTGACCTGGTGCGCCAACACCCGGCCCGGGTAGACGCGGTGGCGGTTCTCGTAGCCGTGCTTGGCGATCAGCGTGTCCACGGCGAGGTAGATCTCGTTGAGCGGCTTGCGCTCGCGCACCTGGGCGAGGATCAGCTCCCGGTACTCCTTCAGGTCGTCCAGGATCTGCTGCTGCACCCGGTTTCCGCCGAGGCTGCCGGCGTAGCCGATGTCGGCGGTGTAGCCCTGGGCGACGGGTGCGCAGTCGAGGATGAAGGGCATGCCCTCCTCAAGCCGTCGGTCGGTCGGGAAGAACTGGAGCGGCGTGCGGAACCGGTGGAAGGTCGTACGGTCGCCGAACCAGGCGAACGGGACGTGGAACCAGTCGTCCGCGCCGTTCTCCTCCAGCCAGCGGCGCATCCGCTGAGCCGCCTGCTTCTCGGTGACGCCCGGTTCGAGGCCCTCCGCCACGGTCTGCGCGCAGCGGTAGGCGAGCTGTTGGACAGCGCGGAAGCGCTCCAGATCCCCCGGCTCCCAGGCCGGCTGCTTATTAGACATGTTGTCAACATACTGCCGAGTCACCTCCGTGCAACAGGTGTCGACACCGAGTTTTCCGGCGCGCTTCGCGGCGTTCTTCCTGCGTGGTGTCCGGTCGGCTACCCGGCCAACTACCCGGGCGCAAAGCGGGGCGAAAACCGGGATGGAAAGCGGGGCGAAAACCGGGTCGCCCCCGGACGCTGGGGTGGCTAGGTTTCCTTGCATGAGCGACACCGCCCGTCCCCTCCTCGCCGCGCTCACGGGAGCCGGCGTCTCCACCGACTCCGGCCTGCGTGACTACCGCGGCCCGCAGGGGCTGTGGCGCGACGACCCCGGCAACCAGCGGCTGGTCACCATCGACAGCTATCTCGCCGATCCCGAGGTCCGCGCCCGCAGCTGGCAGATGCGCCTCAAGACCGGCGTCCTCGACGTACAGCCCAACGCGGCCCACCACGCCTTCGCCGCCTACGAGCGCGCCGGTCTGCCGCTGCGCGTGCTGACGCAGAACGTCGACGGCCTGCACCAGCTCGGCGGCGTCAGCCCGCGCAAGGTCCTGGAGCTGCACGGCACCGCCCGCTGCACCCAGTGCGTCAGCTGCCACGCGCGCGGCGACATGGCCGTGGCCCTCGACCGCGTCCGCGCGGGCGAGGCCGACCCGCCCTGCACGGTCTGCGGCGGTGTGCTCAAGTCCGCGACGGTCTTCTTCGGCGAGCACCTCGACCCGCAGGTCCTCGGCGAGGCCCGCGCCATCGCCGCCGCCTGCGACGTGCTGCTCGCCGTCGGCACGACGCTGCAGGTCCACCCGGCGGCCGGGCTCGTCGACGTGGCCCTCGCGGGCGGTGCCCGCATCGTCGTCGTCAACGCCGACCCGACGCCCTACGACGACGCGGCGGCGGAGGTCATCCGCGAGCCGATCGGCACTGCCGTCCCGGCACTGCTCCGCCGCCTCGCGAAGGAGGCGGGCGCGGAGTGGCCGGAGCGGCCGGAGTGACCGGCTCCGCGGGCACCCCGCTGGCCAGGAAGCTGCGGATCAAGCCCGGCCACCGCGTCGTGCTGAGGCACGCCCCGGCGGGCTGGGCGCTCCCCGACCTGCCGGACGGCGTTCGGGTGGGCACCGGGCAGGCGGCCGTCGCCGACGCGGACGTCGTGCTCGCCTTCTTCCGGTCGGCCGACGAACTGCGGCACGACGCCACGGGCCTGGTGGACGCGCTGCAGCCGGCGTCGTGTCTCTGGGTGCTCTGGCCGCGCCGCGCGGCAGGGCACACCAGCGACCTGACGGACCGTCTGCTGCGCGAGGTGCTGCTGCCGTTGGGTGTGGTGGACGTCAAGGTCGCGGCGGTCGGGGAGGACTGGTCCGGGCTGGCGTTCGTGTGGCGGAGGGAGAACCGGCCGTCCTGAGTCGGTCGGTTGCCTCGGCCTGCTGCGGCCTTCTGTGGCCATGGCCGCCTTACGCGGCCTTACGCGGACCGGACCTTGAGCGCGCGCACGTCGCGGACGGCGAGCATGGCGACCGTGCAAGCGAGGATCACCGCCGCCGCGCTCAGCAGCGTGGCGTGCACGCCGATCGCCGCGCTGAGCGGGCCCACGGTGGCCTGGGCCAGCGGGATGGCCATGAACGAGCCGAGTGCGTCGTAGGAGTAGACGCGGGCCAGTCGGTCCTCGGGGATCTCCTGCTGGAGCGAGGTCTCCCAGGCGATGCCGAACTGCTCGACGGCCACTCCCGCAAGGAAGTTCATCCCCGCGAGGCCCGCCACGGGCATGCCCAGCGCGAGGCCGGAGGGCAGCAGCGCCTCGGCGGCCATGCAGGAGACGCCGACCAACAGCAGGCGCTGCGGCCGGATCCGCAGCCCGATCACGCCGCCGACCAGCATGCCCAAGGTCTGGGCGGACAGCACCAGCCCCCAACCGCCGCTGCCGAAGGACCTGCTGGCGATCGTCGGGCCCAGCACCTGCACCGTGCCCGAGAACGCGGCGTTGAGGAACCCGAAGGCGGCCACGATCACCCAGACCCAGCGTCGTGCGACGAACTCCCGCCAGCCGTCGTGAAGTTCACGGAACATGCCGCGGCGTACGGGTGAGGTGGCCGTTTCGGGCATCGGGCTGGTGCGGACGCGGAAGAAGCAGAGACCCGACAGGGCGAAGCTCGTCGCGTCGATGGCCAGGCCCCAGCCGGGACCGGCCGCGGCCACCACCGCGCCGCCGAGCGCGGCACCGCCGATCACCGCGCTGTTGGCGCCCATACGGTTGATCGCGTTCGCCTGCCGCCGCTCCTCCACGGGCACGGTCTGCGGCAGCAGAGCGGCGGACGCGGGCAGGGCGAAGGCGGCGAAGGTGCCGTTGCAGGCGGAGAGGACGAGCAGCAGCGGGATCGTCGCGTGGTGGGTGAGGACCAGTACCGCCAGCGTGCCCTGGCTCGCGGCGCTCAGCACACTCGACCCGACCAGTACCAGCCGACGCGGCATCCGGTCGGCCAGGACTCCACCGAAGAGCAGGAACACCACGTTGAAGAGCGAGCGGGTGGCCACCACCAGCCCGAGCTCCGTCACCGACCCGGTGATCCGGAGCACCGCGAACGCCAGCGCGATCGGCGCGACGCCGTTGCCCAGCATGTTGGTGGCCCGGCCAAGGGCCAGGCGGCGGAACGAGGCATGGCGCAGCGGAGCGAGAGGGTTCGACACCCGGTCTCCCTATCGGTCGGGCGGATCGTCGGTCAACGGAATATCGACCGCACACGACTCGCCGAGCGCCGCCCCGGAAGTACCCTGCAACAAAACGTTGACGTGACAGTCCTGGCATCGATAGCGTCGCGTCAACAAACTGTTGATGAGTTCTTCGGGTCATTCAGTCGTTCCGGCACTCAGCTGTTCGGGTCACACAGGCGAAGGGGCAGTCATGGCTGCGCGCACCACGTTCTCCACCACGCTGCGCGAGGGCGTCGAGGTCTCCCTCGCCGAGGTCGACGCCGACCTTGCCGCCCGCTACCCGGGCGACCCGGGCACGCGGCAGCCGGTCCACACCGTTTACGTCCCCGCCGACGCGCTTGCCGACCAGGGTGTCGGCGACCTGGTCCGCAGCTGGGGTCGCCAGGCGCTCGACCTGCTCGACGCGCACGCCCCCGACGCTGCCGCGCTCGCCGCCGTCGTCGGCCAGACCGACGCCGCGCTCGCCGCCGACGTCCACGACCGGGTCCGCGCCAAGCTGGAGCGGGAGCCGATCGAGGACCTGCGCATCGACTTCGAGGACGGCTACGGCCCGCGCCCCGACGCCGAGGAGGACGCCGCCGCGGAGCGCGCCGCGCGCCTCGTCGCCGAGGCCGTCGCCGACGGCAGCGCGCCGCCGTTCGTCGGGATCCGGATGAAGTGCATGGAATCCGCCGTCCGGACGCGGGGGATCCGGACGCTGGACCTCTTCCTCACCGGCCTGCTCGACGCCGGGAAAGGCACGCTGCCCGAGGAGCTCGTGCTGACGCTGCCCAAGGTCACCTATCCGCAGCAGGTCACCGCCATGGCGCGGCTGGTCGAGGGCTTCGAGCAGGCGAGCGGCCTCCCGGCCGGCCGGATCGGCTTCGAGATCCAGATCGAGACCACCCAGGCCATCCTCGGCGCCGACGGCCGCGCGACGGTGGCCCGGATGATCGAGGCCGCCGAGGGCCGCGCTACCAGCCTTCACTACGGCACCTTCGACTACAGCGCGTCGTGCGGCGTCAGCGCGGCCTACCAGAGCATGGAGCACCCGGCCGCCGACCACGCCAAGGCCGTGATGCAGGTCGCGGCGGCGGGCACGGGCGTGCGACTGTCCGACGGCTCGACCAACGTCATCCCGACCGGCCCGACCGAGCAGGTCCACGCGGCCTGGAAGCTGCACCACCGGCTGGTCCGCCGTTCGCTGGAGCGCGCCTACTACCAGGGGTGGGACATGCACCCCGGCCACCTGCCCACCCGCTATGCGGCGGTCTACGCCTTCTACCGCGAGGGCCTGGACTCGGCCGCCGCGCGCCTGGCGGCGTATGTCGCCCGCGCGGGCGGTGATGTGATGGACGAGCCGGCCACGGCGAAGGCGCTCAGCGGCTACCTGCTCCGCGGTCTGGACTGCGGCGCGGTCGATGCGGCGGAGGTCGAGAAGGCCGCCGGTCTGGACCGCGCGGCGCTCGACGCGCTCGCCGGACGTTGAGGGCTGCGCTGATTTGGAGGACCGGCAGGTCGTGCCGTAACGTTCTCCGGGTTGCCCCGCTGAGCGGGGCGGCAAACCTCCCCCAGAGAATCGGAAATCCGATTGACGGGGACTGCGAAATCGGGACTGAAAAGTTCTGATAGAGTAGAAAACGAAGGAAGCGCCCGGAGAAACCCGAAAGGGAATTCGAAGGAAGCGTCCGTTCCTTGAGAACTCAACAGCGTGCCAAAAGTCAACGCCAGTTACTTTTGAGAACAAATTTTCAGCGAGGACGCTGTGCAC